>JAUZFQ010000272.1 GCA_030838445.1 Pyrinomonadaceae bacterium
TCGCGCCGCCGATCAGACCGGCAACGTGCGTGCCGTGGCCGTTGCAGTCCACGCCATTTCTGCCATCGCCGACGTTATCGAAGGCGAAGACAGCGCGGCCGCCGAACTCTTGATGCGTCAGGCGAATGCCGCCGTCAATGACGTAGGCGTTCACGCCCGCGCCCGAGTTGGCATAAGTGTAAGCGGCGTTGAGCGGGAGGCTGCGCTGGTCGATGCGATCCAGACCCCACTGCGGGCTGCTCTGCACGGACGCGCCTTCGACCATCGTGTCTTCCTCGACGTACTCGACTTGCGGGTTGTTGCTGAGCGCGAGAGCCTGCTTCTCGCTCATCTCGACGGAGAAGCCGCGCAGCGCGTATTGATAGGTGAATCCGATCTTTCCACCGTGCGCGCGGGCGAGTTGCGCGGCGAAGGCGTTGACGCGGCCTTGCGGGACGCTGTCTTTGAAAACGACGATGTAGTTGTCGGCCGCCGGGGCATCGCTGCGGCGAATGCGACCCGTGGAGTTGGCGTCTTGTGCGGGCGCGAGTTGTGGCACGAGCGCCAGTAAGCAGAGAGTCAGCAGGAGAACTTTGAGTAACTTCATTAAAATTGAATCACCTTGAAATATTGAGTGAGAAGGAACCCGGAAGAAATTGTGCCGCGACGCACGCGCCGTGTCGCGTCCTGTTATCGTCTGGCACACCCCCGCCCTTTAAATTCGCTGGAAGTGAAATCACCGATCCCTTGAGTTGGTCGTGAAGCGTTTGAGACGATGCGAGCCGGTAGCGACTTCCGTCTGGCCTTCTACTTCGACAGTGCCGCAGTGAGTTCTCTGCTTGGGGGTTGCATCCGACTTGCGTTGACCCTTAGTGCAACGGGCGTTCCACGCGCCCGAAAACTTAAAGGCGAGCGTGGCAACACTTAGCGGAAGCATGCGGGAGAGGCATTGAGGCGGGGGTGTTTCAGTATGAAACTAAACGGGCAGGCGGTGGTTCAGAGTAAAACAAAACGCAATTAGAAGCATTTCACAACGAAGCGGATTTTGCTGGCTCTATTGTTGCAAAGAGGTTTTAAGAACGCGTGCGGCGGCAGACAAATTGCCCGAACCGTGTCGCTCAGGCGCAACAAAACTTCGTCGTGTTCTATTCTGTGCCGGACGCAAGTGGGGCGCGTTGTCGCGCGGTATTCAGAGGTTGATGAGTTTGAATCGCTTCAACTTGCGGTAGAGCGTCGGCCGATGCATGTCGAGTATCTGGGCAGTTTTTTTGACGTTGCCGCCGGTGCGTTCGAGGGTCTGGGCGATGGCCTCGCGCTCGATCTCTTCAAGGGTAAAATGCGGCGGGATGAGACACTTGACCTGACCCGTCCCGTCGGGCATGAGGTGTTCGGGCAAGCTCTCGACGGTCAAGTTTTCTTCCTGACAAAACAAGACGGCGCGTTCGATGACGCTCTCCAGTTCGCGGATGTTGCCCGGCCACTCGTAGCGCGTGAGGATCGAGATGACGGGTTGCGAGATGCCGCGAATCTGCTTCTGGTACTTGGTGGCGTAGCGTTGCAGAAAATGGTCTGCGAGCGGCAGCAGATCGTCGGGGCGTTCGCGCAGAGGCGGGACGGTGATCTTGACGGTGCTGATGCGGAAGTAGAGGTCTTCACGCAGCAGCCCTTCGCGCGTGGCTTGCAGGGTGTTGCGGTTGGTGGACGAGATGAGGCGGAAGTCAACCTGCATCTCCTGTTCGTCGCCGAGACGACGGAGCTTGCGTTCCTGCAACACGCGCAGGAGCTTGGCCTGCAAGTGCGCGGGCATCTCTGCGATCTCGTCGAGGAGGAGCGTGCCGGTGGCGGCCGCTTCTATCAGGCCGCGCTTGTCGCGGTCAGCCCCGGTGAACGCGCCCTTCTTGTAGCCGAACAACTCGGATTCGATGAGGTCGGGCGGGAAGGCCGCGCAGTTGATGCGGATGAAGGGGCGGCTCGCGCGCTTGCTCTGCAAGTGAGTGGCCGTGGCGATCAGTTCTTTGCCCGTGCCTGATTCGCCCTCGATGAGAACGGAGGCTTCCGAGGGGGCGGTGGCGCGGATGGTCTCGTAAATCTGTCGCATCTGCGGGCTGCGGCCGATCATCCCGTAGGCCTCATTCTCGCCGGAGAGCGTGCGCTTGAGCACGCGGTTCTCCTGTTTGATCCCGGCGAACTGGAGCGCGCGCTCGGTGAGCATGACGATCTCGTCGGGCGTGAAGGGTTTTTCCACGTAGTAGTACGCGCCGCGTTTGATCGCGCTGATGGCGACTTCGAGCGAGCCGTGCGCGGTCATCAAGATCACTTCGGTGTCCGGGTTTCCGGCCTTGATGCGGTTGAGCACTTCCATGCCGTCGGTGTCGGGCAGGCGAAGGTCTGTGAAGACGAGATCGAAGGCGCGCCCGTCGAGCAAGCGCGCCGCCTCGGACATACTCCCGGCCGTGTGTACCTCGTAGCCCTGCTCTTCGAGGATGACTTGCAGCGCGCCCGCGATGCTGCTCTCGTCGTCTACGACCAAAATTCTGACCCATGAATGCATCTGCTGTGTCTCACTTTTCCGACGGCAACTCGATGATGATCTGCGTCCCCGCGTCGCGGCGACTCTCGATGTGAATTTCCCCGTGGTGCTGTTCGATCACCTTCTTGGCGTAGGGCATGCCAAGCCCCAACCCCTGACTCTTCGTGGTGTAGAAAGGCTCGAAGACTTTCTCGATCTGCTCGGCCGTCATGCCGCAGCCCGTGTCGGCGATGGTCAGTTGGCTCGTGCCGTTCACGCGGCTCGTCTTGACGGTCAGGCGGCCGCCCTCCGGCATTGACTGGATCGAGTTGAGCGTCAGGTTGATGAGCGCGGAGGTGATCGAAGTTTCGTCGAGCAGCGCGATCACTTCCGTGTCGGGGAGTTCGAGCCGCTCCTCGATGCGGTAGGCGTTGATCTGCGGTTGCAGCAGTTGGACGACCTTGCGGACGACGCCGTTGAGGTCGAGCGGCCGGGGCGCGAGCGTGACGGGGCGCGCGAAACTGAGGATTTGCTCGGTCGTGCCGACGAGGTGGTTGACGCTGTTGATGATCCGGTCGCAGAGCACGAGTTCGTTTTCGGGCAGCTTGCCGCTCAACTTGCTTTTCAGATGCATGGCGTAGAGCAGCAGGCCGGTGAGCGGATTCTTGACCTCGTGCGCCACCTGCGCGGCGACGCGTCCGAGGGCGGAGATTTTTTCGTTGTGGAAGAGTTGCCGCTGCATCTCCTCCTTCTCCGCCTCAAGGCGTTTGCGGATTGACCAGTCGCGCACCAAGAGGACGAGCAGGCGATCTTCGTCCATCGAGAGCGTGCTGCACGAGACGGAGACCGGCAGCATCGCGCCCGCCGAAGTCCTGATAGATAACTCTTGATCGGCGCAGGAGTTTGCGTCCAAAAACGCCGCGAGCGTATCAACGCTTCCGCCGCCGTCGCTGGTTGCGCCGTTGCCGTCGCTGCCTGCGCCGTCGGCGGTTGCACCCCACGCGAGCGTGCGGATGTCTTGGCCGATCAACTCCGGCGGGCGGCAGCCGAAGAGTTCGCAGAACTTGTTGTTGACCTCGATGATGGTGCGGCTTTCGGAGGAGACGATCACGATGCCGTCGTTGGCGTGCTCGAAGATGGCGCGGTAGCGTTCTTCGCTCGCGGCCAGCTTGCGCTGCTGGCGGCCGACGAGCCGCAGGAGGAGGGTGACGACGATCACGTCAACGACGGTCGAGATGAAGATGTGCTCGAACCGCTGCTGCGTCCGCCACCGGGCGACGCTGTTCGCGTCGCCGGGGTAGTACGTCTCGATCAACGAGTAGAAGGGCGGCATCAGAATCTTCTCCCACGCCATGACGACGACCACGGTTAAGACGACGGTGAGCGCGGTGAAGAAGAAGACGATATATAAATTGCGCTGTTTACTCATGCGCGACCCCAAGTTTGATGAGAATGGCGCGGTTTCTCTCGCCAGTGGAAATGTTGACCCGTCGGGCGCGAACACGCGGGCGGCCTATCGTCCGGTGTTCCTGCACGCGGTTAACCGCAAAGCGGCGCGCCGTGGCAGTCCCTCTGTAAATGGAACGGTGGAATAGAAGACGGCTGGTGAGGTTGAAGTCACCGGCTCTTGGAGGGGGACTGTCGGGAACAACCCGAAAATACTCTGGCCGCAAATGCTTGTCAAGAAAAGTCGGCGGCGCGCACACGCCGGGACGCGTCGGGCGCGGAGCAGGCACGGAGGGAAAGTGCGCGAGGGTAGAGTGCGCCTGTTGCCTGCACTTTGCCGCAGACGTGAGGACTGCTCCTACCCCGCCGCAGACGTGTAGAGGCCGCAGACATGTAGAGGCCGCCTGTGCCCTCGCTGCACAGGCGGCCTCTACTCTTCCGCACGCGTCCGGCGTTCCGGAGAACGCGGCGCGGGCGGAATCCTGAACCCCGCGGACGCTTAACGATCCTTCGGGGTGGTGCTCTTCTTCGTGCCTCCGCTCTTCATGTTGGACTGGTCGGGCGGCGCGAAGGGATTCGTCAACCCCGGCAACGCCTCGACGTTGACGAGGAAGCGGAACGCGCCCTGCTCCTGCACGCCTAAGAGGAACTGCACGTCAATGGTGCTGCCCGGCGCAAGCATGTTGCCGGGGAGGGCGACCGTCAGCGTCGAGTTCATCCCGCCGCCGTTCGTTTGCGCGGGCGGCTGTTCGAGCGTCAGCCCGTTGACCGTGACGACCACCTGACCCTGCGAGTTCGTCACGACGCCCGTCGAGGTGAGCACGCGCAGGTCGGACTGCGGGCTGCTCGCGACGGGAGTGTTGAGCGTAGTCACGTCCACGATGCGGAAGCGCAGGCGTGTGACGGGCAGGGCGGTGGTGTTCTTGAACCGCCGCTGGATGCTGAGCGTGCCGTAGGCGTTGGGCACGCCCGGCTGCACCTGCCCGCTGCGGACGCGGTTGGGCGGCGCGGTCGAGAAGGCCGTGCCGTCGATGAGCGCGGCCTTGATGACGCCGTTGCGCTGGACGGGCTTGTCCGAACTCTCCGGCCCCGGTGCACCGAGGATTGACTGCACGCCGCCGTATGAACTGCCGTCGGTCGAGTAGAACCCGAAGTCGGCCGCGTTGTCGCCGGTGTCCTGCGGCGTGCCGCTGATGAGCTTGCGCACGAAGGCGTACTGACCGTCGTTCGCGCCGGGCGACGTAAGCCCCGCGCCTTCGCGGAACATGTCGGCCGTCGCGCCCGCCGTGCCGCTGAAGCCCGCGGCGTCTAGGCGTTCGGCGGCAGTGAAGTTCGTCGCCTCGGCCGTGCGGAACAAGGCGACGCCCGCGCCGTCGCCGACCTGCGCGGCCGTGTAGAGGCGGTCGGGCACGGCGTAGCCGTTGAGACTATAGCCGCCCGTCGCGGAGTTGATGGGCGTGTCGGAGTAGGCGACGAGGTAATGGCCGCGCGCCGGGATGAACGTGCCGCCCGGAATCGTGACGAGCGGGACGGCCGTCGTGCCGTCGTCGCTCAAGGCGGCGATTGTCCAGCCGCTAGACCCGTCCGCCGTGCCGACGGTGATCGGCGAGTTCGTGTTGTTGTACAACTCGACGTACTCGTCATAACTGCCGTCAACGCCCGCGGCGTAAGTCGCGCCGTGGAAGCGGAACTCGCTGATGAGCACCTGCCCGTTCGTGACCGCGTCGGTGATCGTGCCTGTGCCGGAACTGTCGGCAATCGTCGCGTTGCTGCTCGGATTGCTCAGGTTGACGGTGAACGTCTCCGCGCCCTCGGCGAGCGCGTCGGCGTTGACCGTCACGGAGACGTTTTTGCTTGTCTGGCCGGGGTCGAACGTTAGCACGGTCGGGGCGACCGCGTTGTAATCGTCGGGCGCGTTGGCGGTGCCGTCGGCGGTCTGGTACGTGACCGTAACGGGCGAGGCCGACGCTTGCGAGAGCGTGACGTTGAAGGTGGCGTTCGTCGTGCCCGCCGTGTCGGGTTCGGCGACGAAGACGTCGTTGATGCTGATGGCGGGCATGCCGTCGTCGTTCGTGATCGTGCCCGTGCCCTGTGCGTCGGAGACGGTCACGTTCGCGGATGCGTTCGAGAGGTTGACGACGAAAGCCTCGTCAGGCTCGAACAGGGTGTCGCCGTTCACCTTGACGGTGAACTGCTTCTGCGTGTCGCCGGGCGCAAAGCTCAACTGCGTCGTCGGGTGTGCGATGTAGTCTGAGGGCGCGCCCGCCGTGCCGTCGGCGGTCGCGTAGTCAACCGTGACGGTTTGATCGCTCGCAGGTGAGAGCGTAACGGTGAAGGTGTAGTCGGTCTGCCCGGCGTTGCCTTCGTTGTGCGTCACGTCGTTGATCGAGAGTTGGGGCAGCGGCTCGAAGTCGTAGGTGACACGAGCGGTGGTGATGGCGATGCGGAAGTTGTCCACGTTGCCGTCGAAGCCCGGCGACCAGGGGCCGCCCACCTTGAAGAGCACCGCGCTCGCGGGGGTGTTGCGCACGCCCGCGTTCGGGAAGAGCGCGATGACCTGCTGCCAAGTGCAGGGCGTGGCGGGCTGGCAGGGCTGTGCGACGCTCACGTTGTTGACGGTGACTGTGGTGCGCGTGCCGTACCAGTTGCCTGATAGCCCGTCCCAGTTCTGCCACACGTTCTGCTGAACCGCGCCCTGCGTGGGCGACAGGTAAGGCTCGAACGCGAGCCGCCCCATGTAGGCGGTCGCCGCGTCGTTTAGATCGTAGTCAATGTCGAACTGAAGCGAGGGCGCGACGACGGTGTTCGCGTTGTTGTCCTGATAACTGTTGTAAGCGAGCGTCGTCACGTCGTCCATGCGCGTGCCGCCGTAGCCGCCCGTGCCGAGGGCGTGGCGACCCTGCGAGTCAACAGTCAGGAACGCGCTGCCGACGCCGAGCGGCGGCGTGGACGGGCCTTGCTCGAAGCCGCCCGCACCCGTGCCCGTGCCCGGCGCGTCGTCGAAGAAGACCCAGCCCTGCTGGTTGGCGGGCGTGACGACGATGTTATTGATCTGACCTTGGAAGCCGTTCGTGCCGCGCCCCGGCGTGGTCTCGACGTTGGTGTCCGTGCCGCTCTGGAGGAACGGCTGGTACTTGAAGTTGGCCGAGGCGGAGCCTGCGATGTCGGGCTGGCCGCCCGGCGGCGTGGCCGTGCCGCCGTAGGCCACGGGAATCTGCGCGGCGTAACCCGGCTCGGCGCTGTTGGCCGTGGTGACGATGGGCGAGGTCGTGCCGAACCAGTTGTGGCGGAAGTTCTTGTAGTTGGTCGTCGCGGGCGCGGGCAGCGAGCCGCCCGTCTGGCGGTCAACAATCTGCCCGTACCAGTTCGCGCTGATGTTGTTGTTGCTGAAGACGGAGTGCGCGGCCGACTGCACGGGCACGTTCGACGCGCCGCTGCTCCCGTCGATGAAGAGAATGCCGACCGTCCAGTTGTTGGTGATGAAGTTTTCGACGACCGTCTGGTTGTCGGTCTGGTTGCGATAGAGCAAGCCCGTCCGGTTGAAGTCTATGACGTTGTTGCGGACGGTGTGGCCGTTGGTGTTGTTGATGTCAAGGCCGGTGCGGTTGCCGGTGACGATGTTGTCGCGGACGAGCGCGCCGGTGACGGCCTGACCCTGTATGGCGATGCCCGCCGAGTTGAGGCCGGGGTTGTTCCAATCGGTCGTGTTGTTGCCGAGGCGCGTGATCGTAAAGCCCGCGACGGTGACGTTGCTCGCGGTGATCTGGATGGTCGTCGCGCTGCTGCCGCCGATGGGGCCGCGCACGTTGGTCACACTCGCGCCCTGCGTGCCAAGGAGGCTCACGGTCTTGTTGACGTTCACGTCCTCGTCGTAAGTGCCCGCGTAGACGTTGACCGTGCCGGGGTTGGCGACGCCGCCGATGCCGCCGTTGATGGTCGGGAAGGCGTCGTAGCCGATGGAAGTCGCAGGGCCTGCGCCGTCGGGGTCTGTGCCGTTCGGGAGGCCGACCCAATCGTCGTCAACGTAGACGACGGGTGGCGGCGCGTTATCGTCGTTCGTGATCGTACCCGTACCGTCGGCGTCAGATATTCCTGCGCCGGAAGCGTTCGAGAGATGGACGGTGAACGCCTCGTTCGACTCGATGTTGGAGTCGCCGTTGACGAGGACGGTGAACTGCATCGTCGTGTCGGCCGCGCCGAAGTTGAGCGTCGCGGTGTTGGTTTGATAGTCGCTGTCGGCGACGGTGGCCGTGCCGTCAACGGTGTCGATCTTGACGGACGAGGCGAGCATCGTCGCGCCGGTCTTGGTGACGGTGAAGACGTAAGAGGTCGTGCCGCCGCTGTTGCCTTCCGCGTGCGTCACGTCGTCTACGGAGAACGACGGCGCGTTGACCGTGATCGGCAGATTGATCGACTGGTTATCAACCGTCACGGTGGCGACCGCCGAATTGCTGTTGGTCGAGGTGAAGGTCGAGGAAGACGCGCCCGACGAGACGGTGGCGTTCGTCGGCGACATCGTGCCGTTGGTGGCCGAGTAGGCGACGGGGAGATCGGGCAGCGCGGGCGCGGGCGTCGCGCCGTCGGAGTTCTTGGTCATGTCAACGGCGACGTTGGACATGCCGCCGGGGACGATTGAATCGGGCGTGGCCGTGGCGGCAAGGACGAACCACGGGTTGAAGTCCGCGCCCGTGCCGGTGACCGCGCCGCAGCCAGTGTTGCCGGGGCCTGCGTTGCAGCCCCACCAGTTGTTTTCCAGATCAACCGTCTGACTCTGCGGGTTGTCAATCGCGGTCGTCGTAGCGACGATGCGGTTGGAGTGCGCCGTCAGTTGCGGCGTGAAATTGTCCGCGCCGGAGGTGTCGTCGAGCAGTTGCAGCCCAGTGCCCGCGCCGGTGATGTTGTTGCGCGTGAGCGTGCCCGTCGAGTTGCCCGCGTTGCCGACGAAGGAGACGGCCAGCACGCCGACGTTCGACGGCCCGGACATGTTGTTGTTGCTGACGACGGCGTTGCCTTCGTCGAGGAACAGATTCTCGTAGCGGTTGGCCGTGAAGGTGTTGCCGCTGACGGTGGTGTTCGCGGCGTTGTTATAGATGCCGACGTCGTTGTTCGCGAAGGTGTTGTTCGAGAGCGTGACGGCGTTCGAGGTCGAGAAGATGAGAACGCCCGTGGAGAAGGCTTGCGTGAACGGATCGGGGCCGCACACGCCGTTGTTGCAGAGGTTGCCGCTGATGGTGTTGCCGGTGACGGTGGCGGCCGCGCCGCGCCCGATCTGGATGGCGTTCGCGGCGAGGTTGGCGGGCACGCCCTGCCCGGTGATGGTGCTGTCGGTGATGGTCGCGGTCGTGCCCGTGCCGTCCACGAGCACCGCGCTCTTCTGGTAGTTGGTGATGCTCACGGTGTCGAGCGAGAGCGTGGCCGTCTGCGCGAGACCTTGCGAACCGGCGCGGATGGCGATGCCGTCCTGACAACCGAGCAGCGACGGGTCGGCGAGGCGTATGTCGCGCACGGCCGAGTCGGACAAGTTGAGCGTGGCCGCGCCGGAGACGTAGACGCCGTAGAAGATTTGCGCCGAACAACCGCTGAAGACGCGCGGCCCTGCGACCGCGATGCCGGAGGCGTTCACCGTCGCGCCGCCGTTGACTTCGACGAGCACGAGGTTGCCGCCGATGCCGGGCGTGAGCGAGGCGGGCGTCGAGATGGTGGTCGTGGCCGCGCCCGCACCCGCGAGCGTCAGGCTCTTGCCGATGATGACCTGTTCGGGATAGTTGCCGGAGGCGACGTTGACCGTGCCGCTCGCGGCGACGCCGTTGACGCCGCCCTGAACGGTCGGGAAGGCGTCGTAGCCGATCTCCGTGGCGGGGCCTGCGCCGTCGGGGTCTGTGCCGCTTGCGCCGGTAAAGTCGTCGTCAACGTAGACGACGGCGGGCGCGGGGCGCGCGTCGTCGTTTGTGATCGTGCCTGTGCCGTCGGCATCGGAGATGGTTGCGCCGGAAGCGTTGGAGAGATGGACGGTGAAAGCCTCGTCGGGTTCGACGGTGGGATCGCCGTTGACGAAGACCGTGATCTGCTTCGCTGTTTCGGCGGCGGTGAAGGGGAGCGTGGTGGTAGCGTGCGCGGTGAAGTCGGACGGCGAAGTGGCCGTGCCGTCAACGGTCGCGTAGTCAACGCTCGCGCCGAAATTGGTCGCGCCGGTCTTGGTGATGGTGAAGGTGTAGGCGGTCGTGCCGCTGTTGCCCTCGTCGTGCGTCACGTCGTCAATCGAGAAGGCGGGCGCGTTGACGTTGACGTTGGTGCTCGTCGTCTGATTGTCAATTGTGGCCGAGGCCGTGCCGGAACTGGAGGAGGTGGAGGTGAAGGTAGCCGTGGCGTCGCCGTTCGCGGTCGTCGCGCTCGGCGGCGTGATCGTGCCGTTCGTCGCGGAGAAGGCGACGGGGGTCGCGGGGATGAAGACGGTCGAAGAGGGAATCGCGCCGTCGGAGTTGTGACGCAGATCGGCGTTGATGGTCGAACTGCCGCCGGGGGTAATGGGGTTGGGCGACGCGCTCACGGTGAGCACGAGCCACGGCGAAAAGTCTGCGGCGGCGTCAACCGTCTGGCAGCCCGTTTGATTCGGCCCCGCGTTGCAGCCCCACCAGTTGTTCTCGAAGTTGAGGGCGAGGATGCCCGAACCCACCTTCGACAGACCCGTGCTGCTGTTGCCGGTGGTGCGGTTGAAGTCGGCGTTGACTGAGAGCGTGTAGCTCGTGGCCGAAACGCTTGGCGTCCCCTTCGCCTTCGCTGTCGCGTCCGGCTCGCGCCCGTCGCTCAGGTTAGCGGAGGCGGGAAGTTTGCGCGCGACCGCGCCCGCGACGGTGCCGGACTCGTTGGCTTCGAGGAAGAAGCCGTCCACGTTGCCGGTGACGGTGTTGCTGCGGAAGACGACGCTGTTGTTGCCCTCCCCGAAGCCGAACTGGTTGGTGGTCAGATAGACGCCCGTCGCGTTCGCACGGCTCATGCCGTTGACGGTGTTGCCCGTGAAGGTGGAACTGCCGCCCTGACCGCCCGCTGACGCGAGGCCGACTTCGACGTTCGTGACCGTGTTGTTCGAGACGGTGACGAGGTTGGCGGGCACAAACGTCCAGATGCCGTAGCCGAACTGCTGGCTGTCGGTGACGGTGTTGCCGGAGATGGTGTCGGGCGTGCCGCCGCCGTCGCCCGCGTTGTCGGTGTGGATGCCGCTCGCGGAGGTGGTGACGTTGTTGCCTGTGTAGGTTGTGCCGCGCGAGTGGTTCGAGGCGATGGCGTCGTTGCAGGCGGAGACGGTGTTGTTGGTGAACGCGCCCGCGCCGCCGAAGTTGAAGAGGCCGATGGAGGCCGCCTCGCCCTGCACGTTCTGGACGGTGTTGTCGTGGAAGTTGAACGCGCCGCCCGTCGAATTGTAGACGCCGCGCAGGTAGATGTTTTTGATCGTCGCGTGGTGGACTTCGAGATTGTTGAACGAGCCGACGGTGTGGTTGGTGATGATGCCGTTGCGCGCGTCGAGGTCTGCGCCGCCGCGCACGATGCCGCTCGTGAGCGTCGGGTTGTCGCCGTCGAGCGTGAGGCCGCTGATGGTCACGTTGCTGGCCTGCACGAGCATGAGATTGCTACTGCCCGCGCAGATCGAGCCGCCGGGGTTGCCGCCGCAGTTCGGGCTGGACAGCGCGGGGCGCAGGGTGACGACGCCCACGCCCGCGCCGTTGAGCGTCAAAGGCTCTGAGACGGTGACGTTCTCGGTGTACGTGCCCGCGGCGACGTTGACCGTGCCGCCGGAGGCGACGCCCGACACGCCGCCCTGAATGGTCGGGAAAGCGTCGTAGCCGATGGAGGTCGCAGGGCCTGCGCCGTCCGGGTCTGAACCGTTCGCGCCGGTGAAGTCGTCGTCAACGTAGACGACGGCGGCGGGCGCGGCGGGCGTGTCGTCGTCGAGGATGGTGACGGTGGCCGTCGAGGGCGAGCCGAGCGTTGCGCCGCCGGACGGGTTAGAGAGCGCGACGGTGAACGTCTCGTCGGGTTCGTCAATCATGTCGGGGCTGATGGTGACGACGATGGTCTTCGTGCCGCCTTCGCCGGACGCGAAGGAATTGCCGCCGACTTGCGACAGGTAATCCGCGCCCGCGACGGATGAGGCCGTGCCGTCCGAGGTGGCGAAACTGAAACCGACCGCGCCGTCCGTGCCGCCCGTGCGCGTGACGTTGAGCGTGACTGTGCCCGCGCTCTCGCCGACGTTATAAGTCGCGGAGTCGAACTGGATCGTGCCGGACTGGATGGCCGCAGGTTCGGCGAGCGTCCAGTCGGAGAAGGACGAGACGCCGTTGATGGTTGCGCTAGTGGTGGTCGGCGGCGCAGCCGGAGCTAATTGCGAGAGAGTGCCGCTGGAATTTTTAACGAAGACGTAGTTGGCGGGCGTGCCGACGACATCGGTGGCGAGATAGCTAAAGGTCAGGTTGGCGGTCAGCGTGCCAGCCCCGCTTTGCGTGAGCGTCCAATAGCGGCTGAGGGCGTTTGCGCCGGAGATAGCGGGCAGTTTGCCCTGCGTCGCGCGCACGGTCAGGTCGCCCGTCCCGGCCGTGACGTTGGCGACGACGGGCGAGAAGCCGTTCGCCGTGCCGACGGCGTAGGTCTTCGAGGCGTTCGCCGTGAAGGTCTGCCGGAGATTGCCGATGACGTAGCCGTTCGTGCGCGTGATCGTGCCGCTCGACGAACTGATGAGCGTGTTGGCGGTCGTGATCGTCCCGTTCGTAAAGGCGAGCGCGCCCGTCACGGCGAGGTCGCCGCCTGCGATGATGAGATTATTGGTGTTGTCAACAGTCATGCCGGAGAGCACGCGCGTCGGGTTGATTTCAACGCCCGTCGTTCTAACAGCAGTCTCCTGCGCATAAAGCACAATTTCGCCGCCGGAGCCGAGATTGAAGGTCGGGGCTACGTCAAAACTTCCCGTCGGAGAAGTTGCGCCCGCAACACCAAATTGAACGACGCCAGTGCTTGTCCCGCCGACGCCGAGCGTGATCTTGTTGGTGTTCGTGACGTTACCACGAAACATATTAATGCGGTTCGTGATGAGGTTGTTGGTTGTACCCGCTTGAATGGTCACGCCCGCCGAATCGAAGTCCAGTGATAGCAGAGGCAGGGCAACTGTGCCCGCCACGCCGCTGCCGCCGTACTGCTGCGCGCCCGCCCCGGCGAAGTAGAGACGGCTGCCCGTTGTGTTGCCGAGAATCGTGCCATTGTTGAAAAGGTTCGTGCCGAGATCGAGGAGTAAGAACCCGTTCAGATTTAAGGTCGTGCCGGGTGAAACGGTGATGTCGCCGAAAACGTTGGTCTGCGCAATCAACGTGGCGGTCTTATTATTGGTCGTATTGTTAATAAAGAGATTCGGCACTTGGCCGCGAATCCTGAAGTTGAAGTTGGTCGCGGTGGCGGCTGTGCCGACGTTCAAAGTGCCGCCGGTGATGTTGGCTGTGCCGCTGAACTGATAATCAAAAGGAGTGGCTGCGGTGCTGGCTTGAACCAGATTGATCGTGCCGCCGCTCATATTAATAACAGAGCTAGCCGAGGAAAATCCGAAAGACCCGTTTGAATTGCTTCCGCCACTGATTGTGTTTACGTTAACCGTTCCACCACTCTGGTTATAAGTGACAGCGCTAGTTGTTTGCAGCCTACCAGTAGCATTGAACGTGCCACCTTCGATGGTGAACACCGCGCCCGCACCTGCGCCCATTGAGTTGCCTGTCCCCGTGCCGACGTTGAATGTGCCCTGCGAAACTCGAAGCAAACCACTATTTGTCGGTGAGCCAGCCTGACCAGCTATTGTGTAATTCGGATTATTCAACCATAAGCCTGTGGTAGCTCCAATCGAGTAAGCAGCAGCGGTGAATGTCCTGAAGTTGGCGGTGAACGTGCCGGAAATTTTGAACGTGCCGTTGGTCAGCGTCAGGTAGGCAGCAGCCGCGCTGTCCGTCGCTACACCCTGCACTGTGAAGTTCGTCGGGTTCAGTTCAAGGATGCTAGCGTTGGACGTGCCTTTATTGATCGTGATCGCGCGCACGTCCGTCGTCGCGCCCGTGCCGCCGAAGGTATTGTTAGTTGCGCCCGTGAAGTTGATGCTTGCGCCCGCCGTGTTCGTGTTGGTGCTGAAATCGAGCACGCCGTTGTTGGTCAAATTACCGCCGAGGGAAAGAGCGTGTGTCGTCACCGTGCCGGTCGTCGCCGAGCGGAACGTGCCGTTGCTGGCGATGGTGGCGTTGGTGACGACGGACAAGGTGCGCGCAGTTGTCGCCTCGTATTGCAGCGTCGTCGGCGCGACTAAACCCGTGCCGACGCTCAGGCTGAAAGCGTTGGCTGCCGTGTCAATCGTGACGGTGGCGGCGTCGGCGATGGTGACGTTATCGGTGGCGCTGGGGATGACGCCGCCGACCCACGTCAGCGTCGAACTCCAGTTGCCGCCGACGGCCGTTGACATGATGTTGCCCGGCGCGGCGGTCGCCTGACTGCCGGAGAGCGCGGAACTTAACGTGCCCTCTGAGACGGCGAAGACCTGCCAGACATAGTTCGTGCTCGGAGAGAGTCCAGTCACATTCTGCGAAGTCGCGTTCTGCGCAGGTTGAGTGACGAAGTTAAAGTTTGTGCCATCCGTCGAGTTAAAAATGGCATAGGCCTGTTCATTCGGCGAGTCCGTCCAATTGAGCGTCATGGACGTGGGCGTGACGGCGGTGAAAGTGAGATTCGTCGGCGCGGTCGGCGCGCTCGGCGGAGTAAAAGTATAGATTCTTCTTGAGCCGTTGGCCGCGCTGGTCAAATTCGCAATCGGCCCCGTTGTGCTGTAAGTTGATGTAACAGCCGCGCCGGTAGTATTGACAGCGTTAGTAGCTTGATTAACGGTAAGGAAATTACCATCGCCTGTAGTGCTCGCAAATCCCACAACATCAATCTGCCCGCCGCCAACGGTTGACGTGCCGTTGATCGCCATCGAGCCATAGACATATTCGATAACGCCGGTCGTCTCATACAACCGCGCTTGATAAGTGCCATCAACGGTCGCGCTATTCCAGTTCTGACTCATGTTGAGCCATTCAACGATCAATGTTCGATTTGGCGCGCTGCCGATAACCTTAGAGTGAACTTTGCCGGTTGAAGAAGTTTTGTGGTCGCCCAAGAAAGGCGCGAGGATAGATTGGCTCGCAAATGGGAAAGCGTTGCCATACGACGAAACCCCGATAGCCGTCCCGCCTAAACGCATACCGCCGTTTGATGAGACAGAAAACTGCGTGAACCGCGCCCCTTGAAAGTAGAAGTCAAAGCCAATGTTCGTGACCGGCGAAACCGACCCGGCCGTGTCGTCCTGACTGGCGGCGACGAGTTGTGTTGTACCCGTCGTCATGTCGGTGAGCGAGCCGTTAGTCGCCGCGATGTTATTGTAGTTCGACGTGATGGATGGGAGTATCTCGCGGGGAGCAGCCTCCGGCTCGGCCACGCCTTCCCTCGGCACGGGCGCGTGTACGCCGAGTTTCTCGATGCGCGTGGCCGGGGCGGGCTGCTGCTGCTGTTGAGCGGCTGCTGCTGCTTGGCGGCTCTGCACGTAGGCGGTCGCGCCGAGGAGGCTGGCGGCGAGGGCGAAGGTGGCGCAGATGAAGAGGAGGCGAGTGCTGACGTTCAGCTTGGCAAAGCGAGGACGAAGATAGTTCATTGGGGATACTCCGGGAGGTTAATTGATTGATCCGTGCGGGGCGCATCGTGCCGGGGGCAGGGCTGCCGCAGGTTGGGACGAAACGGGGTTAGCTTGCGCTTCAATCGTGGGATGAAAGTAGTGCGTCGCAAATTAAAATCTAAAGACCTTGGGGCTAACCGCAACTTCGGCGGCGAGGCCGAGCCGGAAACTCATTCACACATGGTGCGAGGTCTGTGAGTGAGGTGGAAAGTGTTGACGGTTGAATCAACCCGGAGAGTCGGGCACGGGGTTGATGGAGTAATTGGGGCAGTGTCGGGCGGTAAATGAAAGGACGCATTACCGCGTAAACGCGCAAGATGAGGGGAAGCTACAGGAGTCGGCCGCCATTGTCAACGCGGGAGAGGGGTTGGCGACGGGGATGATTCGCGGGCAGATGTCGGCGCAAAAGTTAAGGAGGACGCGGCCGCCCGCGTCCCCCTCGATTTGTCGGCCGACTCGCGCGCGACGAGCCGTGTGAATGTGCGCGGCTGCCTCGCTTGAAGCGGCCGCGCACGGGTTAGAGTTTACTGCACCGAAACGTCGTCCACGCGGAACGACGTGGGCAGCGAAATGTCCTGCGTGGAGCGGAACTGCACTCGCACGGTCTGCCCGGCGTATACGCCGAGGTTGTAACTGCCGCGCAGCACGTAGACCCCGGCCGTGCCGCTGTTCTGGTTGCTGAAGGTGGCGAGCGTCGCCAAGAGCGTCCCCGAAGTGTTCCGCACTTCGATGAAGAGGCGGTCGAAGACGGCCGCGCCCGCTGCCTCGCTGGTGGTGACGTTGAGCCAGAAGTTGAGGTTGGGCGACGAGCCGCTCGGAATCGCCACCTGTTGATAGAGCGTCCCCGACGTGCTGTTGACCGCGCCGAGGATCATGTAGGCCGTGCCGCCGTGCGGGAAGCTACCCGTCGAGCGTGTGACCTGACCGCTTACAACCCACGGCGTCGTGCCGGTCTCGAAGCCGCCGTTCGTGATGAGTTCGACGCCGCCGCCGGTCGTGCCCGCCTGCGTGACCGTGAAGGTCTGACCCGCGACGGTCATCGTCCCGGTACGCGAGGCCGTGCTCGCGTTATTCGAGACGGAGTAGCTGACCGAGCCGCTGCCCGTGCCGCTCCCGCCCGCCGTGATGGTGATGAACGTCGAGTTGCTCACGGCCGACCAGGTGCAACCCGCGCCCGCCGTCACGTTGACGCCGCCCGTGCCGCCCGCCGCCGCGTAGCTCGCGCTCGTCGGGTTGATCGAGAAGGTGCAAGTGCCGCCGCAGTCGGTGGGCACGTTGGTCGCGGCCGTGTGCGTCGTGCCGTCGTTGCCGACCGCCGAGACGCCCATGCCGTGACGCGCGAAGACCGCCCAGATGGCGCAACGGTTCGCGCCCGCGAACAAGTTCTGGTCGGCCGACAGGATGCCGTCGCGCGCGTTCAGGAACGACGGGCGCGAGGGCGTGAATTTCATGCCGTTCAAGACGAGCTGGTCGGTGGTGGACGCGCCGAGTTGCGTGCGCAAGTCCCAGAGCGCGGCCGCCCACACCTCGCCGTCGTTGTGGACTTCGCAACCGCCCGCGCACACGTCGGCATAAGAGTCGTGAACGGTGGCGGACGGGACGGTGTAGGCCGCGCGGCGGATGCCACGCGTCGTGTTCAGCGTGACGTACTCGCCCATCACGCCGTCGTTGTTCAGGGTGCAAGCCCAGTAGTCAGACCAGCCCTCGCCCATCGCGCCGGACTGCGTGCCGCCGAGGCCGCTGCCGTTGCCGATGAGACGATTCGAGATGCCGTGGCCGTACTCGTGGAACACCACGTCGCTGTCCACCGAACTGTCGCGGTCAGGGTTAGGCCCGGTGAAGAGGTACTGCTGCATGCGCGGGCGCTGGCCTTCGGGCGGCGTGGCGAAGTTGGCGTTGTTCGTGCCCGAACCGTCCTGCGCTTCGGCGCGCACGGAGTCGTTGCCCGTGCCGCCGCGGCTGTAGTTGTTGGTCTGGAAGTTGCCCGCCGTCTCCGTGAAGCCGAGGGCGTAGGAGAAGTCGTGCATGACGTTGTTGAAGTAGAACAAATTCGTCACGACGGCCGCCTGCTGCGTGCGCGGGTCGGCGGCGGTGGAGAAGGGGAACGTGAAATCCTGCGTGGCCGACGACGCGTGGCCGGTTGATAGCCCCGTCGTGTTGTTGGCGTCGGGCGCGTTGTCGGCGTTCGTGTCGAGGTAGGCTTCGACGTTGTTGCCGGTGGTGACGGTGGCCGTGTTCATCCAACCGGCGGCGGTGTTGATGGTCGTGTCGCCGACGAAAGAGACGAGTTGGCGCGCGGCCGCGTCCGGGTCTTCGCGGTAGACCGTGCCCTGCGCCGCCGACACGTAGAGGTTGCGGCGATAGAGCAGTTCGCCGTCGTTGGCGTCAATCAACAGTTCGTACCATTCGTTCGCGCCCACGTCGGCGAAGACGTGCCACGCGAGGCGCGCTTCGTCGCCCACGCGCAGGACGTTCAACTCGGAGAGGACTTCTTCGTTACTGGCCGAGAGCGGGTTGGCGAAGGCCGAACGCTCGCTTTTGGAGGCGCGTGCGGAAGTCTCGACGAAGGTGTCATTCACGGTGCGACCGGCGTGCTCGAAGGCGCGGGCGATCCCTTGCGCCTCTTCGAGCGCGGGTTCGACCGTGACCTGCTGGCCGGAGACGAGGAAGCCCTCGCGCACGGAGAGCACTTCGCCGTTGCGGTTGACGGCCACCTGCACGTCGCCCTCGAAAACTTTGACGCCGCCGATGGTCTGCACGTAACCGAGGAACGACGTGCCGCCGTCGTTGTCTTCCCGATCAAGTTTCAACTCCGAGACGGCCGCGCCGTTGAGCGAGAAGAGCGCGTCGTGCTGTTTCAGGAAGCCGCGCGCGATGCCGTCGGGCGAGCCGGACAGCGGGGCGGACAGCGCCGCGCCGTCAACAAAGATATTTTTGATCGCGCCCGTGTCGTTGACGACGGCGCGCAGGTTGTCCACGTGTTCGGGGGCAAGCGCGGCGCGGAACGTTTCGACGGCGTTGGCGCGCGCGCGGAGCGCGGAAGTACGCGCCGCATGCTTCGCCGCATCGGCAGGCGAGTTGAGGTCGTAGTCGTTAAACTCGGATTTGCCGACGAGGCGAATGTCGTAGTCAGGCAGCGTCTTCTGACGCGACTTGCCGGCACTCCCCTTTTGCTGTGAGGCGTGGGTAGAGCCGGACTTCGTCAGGGGAATCATGGAGGCGGCTGCGAGGACAAGACCCAGCAGGCCAAGAAGGAAACTCTTACGCATCGGTTTCTCCCTTCCAAATACTGTCGGTTAAGGTGGGTAACTAATTTTAGTTGGGGTAAGACAAAGAGAGTCCGGCAATCGTCGGAGGCGAGCGCGCCCGTCTGTACAGATCAGGCGTGTGCTTCGTAACTCAAGCCGGGCGAGATTGCCCTGTGTTCGTTCTTTCGTCTATCGGGTTGAAACGCACGGATCAAACACGTCACGCCGCCGCTCGCGCTCTTACGCTGAACGCCGCTTTTCTGGATGTAGTTTGACCAAATGTAACAGCCGTTCTTTCCTGCGTCTTTGCGTCGAACAATCGTGGTCAGGACGGTCGAAGCATTGGCGACAGGTGAGGCCGCCGTTGTCGAGGTGCGGCATAGGGTAACAGAGTCGGGGCGAGTTGTTAACCCATCGCGCGCTTCGTCGTGTATTACAATTTGAAGATATTCTCAACGCCCCTCGCGTGTGTGACGCGCGGCGACTTCCGTTATACTGGCGACTGAACAAACCTGCACGCCGGTTAAATTGATAAGACTTATGACACGAGAACAGAGGGGTGCTTCGTTCCGAAGCGAGGACTTGTTTCGCCTCATTGCCGAGCGGGTCGAGGACTTCGCCGTCTTCGCCGTTGACCTCGACGGCATGGCCGCGAGTTGGAATCCCGGCGTCGAGAAGTTGCTCGGCTACAGTGAAGCGGAGTTTGTCGGCTGCGACACCGGCATCATCTTCACGCCCGAAGACAACGAGCGCGGCGAGTGCCGGCACGAGATGCGCGTCGCCGCAGTCGAAGGCCGCGCCGAAGATCGCCGCTGGCACGTTCGTCAGGACGGCACGCGCTTCTGGGCGAACGGGCTGTTGATGGCGCTCAGAGACGACGCGGGCGTGTTGCAGGGCTACGCGAAAATTTTGCGCGACGAGACGGCGCACAAGTTGACGGAGGATCGCCTGCGCGAGTCGGAGGCTTTCGGCCGCGACATACTGGAAAGCATCTCCGACGCCTTCTACGCGCTCGACCGCGAGTGGCGTTTCACTTATCTGAATCAGCAGTGCGAGCCGCTCATCCGGCGCAAGCGCGAAGAGTTGATCGGCAAGAGCATCTGGGAAGAGTTTCCCGAAGCGGCGAGTTCGGTCTTCTACGAACAGTATCACAGGGCGTTGGCCGAGGGTGTCGCCGTCACCTTCGAGGCGTACTACGCGCCGCTCGAAGCGTGGTTCGAGGTGCGCGTCTACCCTTCGCCCGCGGGGCTGTCGGTCTACTTCCACGACATCAACGAACGCAAGCGCGCCGAGGCGTCTCTGCGCGACAGTCAAGCGCGTCTCGCCCTCGCGTTGCAGGCCGGGCGCGCGGGCACGTTCGAGTGGAACATCGAGACCGGCGCGAACGTCTGGTCGCCGGAGTTGGAAGCGCTCTACGGCGTCCCGGCCGGGACGTTCGAGGGGAGCTTCGAGGCGTGGGCAGAGCGCGTCGTGGCGGAAGACGCAAAGGCCGTCGGGGCGGGCATCCGCGCGGCGTTGGCCGAGCGGCGCGCGGATTACGACTACGAGTTTCGCGCCGTGCTGCCCGACCGAAGCGTGCGCTGGCTCGCGGGTCGCGCCCGCTTTGAGTACGACGCAGACACCAGCCAGCCCCTACGCATGCACGGCATCAACGTGGACATAGACGAGCGCAAGCGCGCCGAAACAGAGCGCGACCGTCTCGAAGAGCAACTGCACCGCCGCGCCGAACAACTCACCGAAGCCAACCGCGTCAAGGACGAGTTTCTCGCCACGCTCTCGCACGAACTGCGCACGCCGCTCACTTCCATACTCGGCTGGTCGCGCCTGTTGCAGACGGGCAACTTCGACGCGGCCGGGACGCAGCGTGCCCTCGTCACCATCGAGCGCAACGCGCGGGCGCAGGCGCAACTGATTGACGATCTGCTCGACACCTCGCGCATCATCACCGGCAAGTTGCGTCTCGAAGTGCGCCCCGTCGATCTGGCAAGCGTCGTGACGTCGGCGGCGGAGACCGCGCGCCCCGCCGCCGAGGCCAAAGAGATCCGCCTGCAAGTCGTCCTCGACGCACAGGCCGACCCCATCTCCGGCGACCCCGACCGCTTGGAGCAGGTGGTGTGGAATCTGTTGTCGAACGCCATCAAGTTCACGCCGAAGGGCGGGCGCGTGCAGGTCAGGTTGGAACGCGTCAACTCGCACGTCGAGATCACGGTGGCCGACACAGGACGCGGCATCGCGCCGGAGTTTCTGCCGTACGTCTTCGACCGTTTCCGGCAGGCCGACCAGACGACGACGCGCACGCACGGCGGCCTCGGCCTCGGCTTGGCAATCGTGCGGCAGTTGGTCGAACTACACGGCGGCACGGTCGCGGTTGAGAGCGAGGGCGAGGGGCGCGGGACGAGTTTCACCGTCAGCCTCCCGCTCTTGCCGCTCCGGCAGGAGAGCGCGGAAGACGACGCGACGGGCGCGCACCCGGCCGCGAGTCGAATAGGCGTCGAACCCGACTGCCCGCACTCGCTCGAAGGCTTGCGCGTGCTCGTCGTGGACGACGAGACGGACACGCGCGAGTTGCTGGCGGCGGTGCTCGTCTCGTGCGGCGCGGAAGTGATTCAGGCGGCGTCGGCGGCGGAAGCGTTCGAGCAGGTCGGGCACGCGCGCCCCGACGTGCTCGTCACGGACGTCGGCATGCCCGAAGAGGACGGCTATTCGCTGCTGGCGCGAATCCGGCAGTTGCCTCTGGAGCGCGGCGGCAAAATTCCTGCGGCCGCACTCACCGCTTACGCGCGCGCCGAAGACCGCGTGCGCGCGCTCCGCTCCGGTTTCCAGATGCACGTGACGAAGCCGATCACACCGGCGGAACTGATCACCGTCGTCGCCAACCTCGCCGGGCGCATCGGCGACGCGCAGTAAAGTTCAAGATCAATTGTGCAGTAAAGTTCAAGATCAATATTGCGAGTTGATTTTAGTCGCGCGTGTGACGGCTAATGTGTGATGGCTGCGGCGAGGCGCGTTATTCGAGGATGAGGTTTTTCGTCTCGGTCTCGCGGAGGGCTTCTTCCAACTCTTTTTGCCGGACGCCTTCGCGCCCGTCGTAGCTGAGGAACTGCGGGATGAGTGCGGAGATGATCGCTGTCCCGGCGACGCACAAGATGCCGCCCGACACGATTGAAGTTCTGACGCTGAACACAGCGGCGACGAGACCGGCCTCGGCGTCGCCGAGTTTCGGCCCGGAGGTATAGCTGATCATCTCCAACCCGGCGAGCCGCCCGCGCAGATGGTGCGGGATCGTCTGATTCCACATCGTCATCCGAAACACGCCGCTGATCATGTCGAACCCGCCCGCGAGCGCCAGGCACGTCAAGGCCAGATACAAGTTCTGCGCGAAGCCGAAGCAGATGATCGCCACGCCCCACAGCGCGGCGGCGACGGCGACGAACAAACCGTGTCGGTGAACTCGCTTCGTCCACCCGGAAGTGAGCGTGGCGAGGAGCGCGCCGACCGAAGGCGCGGCGTAGAAAAAGCCGACTGTGCCCGCCCCGAAGTGCGAGGCCATCGCGGGAAAGAGCGCGGTCGGCATGCCGAAGAACATGGCGTTCATGTCAATCAGGTACGTGCCGAGAATCTCCTTGCGCCGCCACGCGTAACCGACGCCTTCGACGACGGATTTCAAAGTGGGGCGAGCTTCCGTCTGCACGGCCTTCGGCACGGCGCGGAGCAGAAAGACTGCGGAGAGCGAGGCGACGAACGTCACGAGGTCAATCGAGTAGGCCACGGTCGCGCCGAAGCGCGCGAGAATAATTCCGGCGAGCGAGGGGCCGAGAATCGTCGTCACGTTCCAGCGCAGAGAGTTCAACGCGCTGATCGAAGACATCAACTCCGGCGGCACGATCTTTTGCATCAACGCCTCGAACGAAGGGCGTTGCAGCGCGGCGAGTCCGGCGTGGAGCGAGGCACACAGGAACAGCACCCACACCTGCGGGCGCGGCAACAGCGCGTTTGCGACGAGCAGGATCGTCACCACGGTCTGCCCGATCTCGGTCAAACGCAGCATCCGGCGTTTGTCAATGAAGTCGGCATACGCGCCGCCGACGAAAGCCATCAACAGAATCAGCGCGAACTCCGCGACGCTGAGCAGCCCGACGAGCAGCGTCGAGCCGGTCAACTGATACACCTGCACGGGGACGACGACGAATGTCATCGCCGTGCCGAAGGCGGAGATCAGTTGGCCGAAGAACAACAGGCGATAGTCGCGCGAGATTTTGAGAGGCGTGATGTCCAGCAGCATAAAAACGGGCGCACGGATCGGTCTTCGGAAGGAACGCGCCTCCCGGCATTGTGAACTTGACGGAGATCAATTTACCATGCGGCGGCCGACGGTAGTTTGAAAGATGTATTGAGCCGGAAAAGAGTTGCGGAACTTTTGCGAGAGAGAGGATTTTTTGAGATGACTTGGATTAAAACCGTGCCGATGTCGGAAGCCGACGAGAAACTGCGCCGCGCGTTGGAAGCGCAGCGCGAACTGTACCCGGCGGAATACGCCGAGCCGGTACATCCCACGCCCGACGGCGGTTCGTCCGGCATCGTCGCCTCGCACAGTTTGATCCCCGACGCGCTCTATCACGCCTTCGCCACGTTCGGCGTGTTGATGTCGCCCGAACTGCCGCTCACGCGGGCGCAGCACGAGATGATCACGACGGTGGTGTCTTCCATCAACCGTTGCCATTATTGAATCGAGTCTCACGCAGAGTTTCTGCGTCGGGTCACGTTGAATGAAGAGTTGGTCGCGGCCTTGCAGGAGGACTACCGCACCGCGCCGATTTCGGAGCAGGACAGGGTGATGCTCGACTTTGTGGCGCAACTGACGCGCGACGCCACGCGCATCTCGCCCCCCGATCACGAACGTTTGCGCGCCGCCGGGTTCGACGACAAGGGCATCTTACAGATCACTTTGATCGCTTCGTGGTTCAACTACATCAACCGCGTGGCCGACGCGCTCGGCGTGGGTCGAGAATAAGAGTCGCAAATAACAATAGCCCCGACGGGGGCGACACCTTCAAGGCAGAAGACGTGTCGCCCCGTCGGGGCTTCTTAATGTCCGGGTTAATGTCCGCGTCTCACTTCGCCGTGCCGTTGAAGTAAGCCTCCGTGCGCGGCCAGACGTACAAGGCCACTTCGCGGCCGAGTTGCAGCCCGGCGACGTTATCGGCCTGTATGTGATAGCCGCCCATCACGCGTGAGATGCCAGCCATCTCGGCGGTGGCGGTGAAGGTCGGCAGGCTCAACTTCACCACGCCGTCGGGTGTGATGCCCGATGCGAGTTTGCCGTCGCTCATCTGCTTCACCTCGCAGGAAATTCCCGGCTCGGTGAGTTCGCCCGCGTGGCGTTCCTCGGTCGCGCCGAAGCGGTCGCTGCCGGTGAACAGTTCGAGCACTTTGGCGCACGCCGCGCTGACGGTGCTGTGGCCGGAGACGTAGCCGGGGAAGGGCGGCGTGATGAAGCTGAGCGGCGAATAGGGATGCCAGTCGGAGGCGTTCAGCGTGACGAAGCCTTTGCCCGCGCCGCCCCAGCCGCGAACGGTCTGCCCCGCGTAGTAGTGGCGCACGAGCGTCCACGGGCGCGACGAGTCGTAGAAGCGTTTCGCTTCCCACGCGGCGATGAAGGCGTCCATCGCCACGTTGCCGACGGCGAAGAACATTTTCACGTCCTTGTCTATGTCGTGGCGGTCGCGCACGGAGACGGCCTGCGCGAACCTGAGCCAGTGTCCCGACTGACCCGTCGAGCGTGGGCCGTCGCGCATGAACTCAACGACGGCCTTCTGCTCCAACGTCAAACTCGCGTTGAAGGCGAGCACCTCGTCAACTTCCTTCTTCAACTGATCAGAACCGACCTTCGGCGGCGGAGGCGGGCGAAACTGCGCGGCGCTCTTGAGCGCGAACGGCTTGACGCGATACCAGTGCGGCGTGAGGAAGCCGGGCGTCGTGTGGCCGCCCTTGCCGTCTTCAAACTGGATGGGCTGCCAGCAGTCCGGGTCTTTGATCTTGTCCCAGGGGTTGATCGGTTTGTAGTAGGTGTAATCGGAGTAGGGCTTGCCGCTTGACCCGGCCTCGTCGCCGAATTGGTTCGCGCCGTCGTGATGGCGGTAGCTGACGACGGCGGCAGCGGCCGTGTTGCCGACGCCCTGCGGCGTCGAAAGATCGGTCGTCGCGTCGTCGGGGTCGAGATTGTTCTTACGCATCTGTTCGGCGAGCCACGCGGCGTCTTCGGGGAACACGTCGAGCAGGGCGCGGTAGGTGGCGTAGGCGACGGCGCGCTCTTTGTTGGCGAGCGTGCGTTCGGCGGGGGGGCGGCGCAACTTGTCGCCGAGGCGCGTGCCGACGGCCTTGTCGTCGTAGGCCGCCCACGCGTCGTACATCGAGGTGACGACGATGGCGAGCATGCGCGAGCCGACCGTGGGGCGCGGCGCGACGCGCTCGTGTTCGCGTGCGGTGGCTTCGAGGGCGATGTCCAACCAGCGATACGCGCCTGACTTGGAGTGCTCCGGCGTCTGACTACTCTCAGTCGGCGCAACTACTTTCGGCTTCGGCGGCGGCGAAGTTTGCTGCCCGTTGACGGCCTGCGCGTAGGCGACGGTAAGCAGGACGGCGGAGATGAGCACGGCGAGAGACGAAGCGCCGCGGAGGCGATAGCGGCGTGATCGAACGGGGAAACGCATCAAGGTTATATTGCTCCTCTTTCGGAGAGTATGAATCCGGCGGCGCGCGTGGGCGTCGTCAGGGATTGAGTTTTAGGATAGAACTACTGCTGCGGGCGACGGCGGCCTTGGACGGGCGATGCCGGGAGACGCTGGAAGACAAAAAATAATACCCGGCGGTTAACCTGTCAACCGACCCGCGCCGCGACGCCCGCCCCCGCTTCGAGATGCCGCTCGATCAGGAGTATAAATGTCGCCTCGGACAATCTGCGTTGAAGGCGCGAGACGGCGGCGGGCGAGTTGCCGTCGAAAGTGACGGGCGCGTGAGAGGAGCGAGATGCAAAGTAAGAAGAGTCTGCTGTCCGTCGCGCTGGCCTTCCCGCTCGCGCTCGCGCTCCAACTTCAGGCGGGTTCGTGTGGCGACGGCGCGCAAAACCGCCCCGCCACCGACACGCGCGGTAACGTTTCACCCGACCGCAACGCCCCGGCCAATCAAAGCCGCGCTCCTCAGAACGCTCCGCCGACACGCACCGGCACGATTGAGAGCGCACCCGCTGACGGCGGCAACGTCAGGAAGGACGAGAAGGGCATGAAGCACACGGACGCCGCCGATACCGCCGCCGCAAGTGGCGCGACGAGCCACGAACGCAAAGTGGACGAAGGGACGTGGGCGGGCGAGCACATCAGTCTCCGCGTCCACGCCGAAGGGGCGGAAGTCGAATACGACTGCGGGCACGGCACGCTCGGCAGGTTGACGTTGGACGGCGAAGGGCGTTTCGACGTGCGCGGGACGCACACGCCGGAGCGCGGCGGCCCCATCCGTCTCGGCAAAGCAACGAACAGCCAGCCCGCGCGTTACCGGGGCAAGGTCGAGGGCAGATCCATGACGCTCGGCGTGTCGCTCACGGCCACAAACGAAGACCTCGGCGAGTTCACGCTCACGCGCGGGGCGACGCCGAATCTCGTCAAGTGTCGTTGAACAAATTCCCTCCGGCAGTCCGCCCACGCAAACTCGAAATCACTAATTACTATTGACATCAGTAGTTGAAAAGTAATAGTGTGCGCACCTACAAAAGTTGTTGAAGGGCTTCCGCCGAGCAACTTGCGACACGTCCACCCACAACACTCAGCATCAACGAAAGCGCACGCAACGGGTGGACGACAGAACAGATCAACGCACTCGATCCTTTCTTCGCATTTAACGTCCTGATACCCTGCTGTTGCAGTTCTCACACATCAAGCGGTCTGGCTAGTTCTCGCCTCGTCTCTGTGAAGCAGTATTGATTTTGAAGAACAACGCTCAAACGTTAGCAACTGTGTTCCAGCCTTCAACGGCTCAAACGATTTAGCCTCGGAACCCGGAATGTTGCCGGTGTAAGCAAACCTCTTCGTCTACCGAAGTTGGAAACTCGCCCAACGTCAGTAAATTCTCAGACTAGCACTACCTTTTTTACTACATCGAACCCCGGGTATCCGTTTACAGCGCGGCATCTGAGCCGAAGGCTCACTTCTACCCGCTTGCCCTTTTGAACGTGTGGCTCCCCGGCCGCACAACAGATGCGCGACACCCCCGCCTCTCTCGTCTGCGGCGCAGCCCTCGATTGGCCGTGCTGCTAACGAGAAGTGGGTCGTCGCATCCGGGTCAGTCCGTTTCGTCGCGGCGTGAAGGACGACCTCAGCCTCTTACACCCCTCGGAGGATTGTTGACATGAAGAAGTACGCGTTGTTTCTCATTTTGAGCTGCCTCTTGGTTCTCTCCCTCACCGTCTTACCGACTGCCCTTGCGACGCGCACGGCCAAGCGCGCCAAAGTCGCCTCGAAGCAGGACAAGGCCGCGCGCGAAGATAAAGAGCCGCCCGCCGCGCAAAAGAAAAAAGCCCCTTACGCCGCACATCCGAGCGCGCGCTTGCAGGCCACATCCGCCCCCGTCCCCGTCTACCGCGAGGCGGTCGGTTTCGCCGTGACGCCGCGCCTCGACGAGATCGAGGAGAAGCGCGAACCCGGCCAGAGCATGCGGCGCGGTAAGGCCGAGGCGAACACGGAGCGGCCGGAGAAATTGATCACGCCGCCCGCGAGCGGCCACGTGGACATCTTCAACAACGGCCTCGGCCAGTTGGCGGCGCAGGACTCCGGCATCGCGCCGAAGATTCCCGCCCCCATCGCAAACTTCGAGGGTCTGAGCAATCTCGACAACGCGGCCGACCCGGTGATCGCCGGTCTGGTGTTGCCGCCCGACACGGTGGGCGATGTCGGCCCGACGCAGTACGTGCAGGCGACGAACCTGCTGTTCCGCGTCTACAACAAGTCGGGCACGGCGTTGACCCCGCCGCGTCCCATCAGCTTCCTCTTCACCGCGCTCGGCGGCCGCTGCGCCACCACTGACGATGGCGACCCCATCATCCTCTACGATTCATTCGCCGACCGCTGGATCATCACGCAGTTCGTCGTGGGGGGCGCAGCCCCGCTCGGCCAGTGTTTCGCCATCTCGCAGACGGGCGACGCGACCGGCGCGTACTACACCTACGACTTCACGATGCCGAACTTGAAGTTTAACGACTATCCACACTTCGGCGTCTGGCCTGACGGCTACTACCTGTCGAACAACCAGTTCAACCTCGCCGGGACGGCCTTCCTCGGCGTCGGCGTCTTCGCCCTCGACCGCGCCAAGATTCTCTCCGGCAACCCGACCGCCGGTTACATCTACTTCGACCTTGAGTCGGCCGTCCCGAACGCGCGCGCCATGCTGCCCTCGGACGCCGACGGCCTGACGCCGCCGCCCGCCGGTGCGCCCAACGTCTTCACCTACTTTAACGCCAACGAGTTTGCGGGCGATGTGGGCGACGCCCTGCGTCTCTTCAACTTCCACGCGGATTTCGCCGTCCCCGCCAATTCAACTTTCACCGAGCGCGCCGACAGCCCGCTCGCCGTCGCGGCCTTCAACCCGACCGAACCGTCCGGGCTGGACGACATCGAACAGCCGCCGCCCGCGACGGCCACGTCGGCTCTCGACTCGATTCAAGACCGCTTGATGAACCGTCTGCAATACCGCAACTTCGGCGGCTACGAGGCGTTGACCGTCAACCACACGGTCAACGTCGGCACGGGCACGACGCTCGCGACGCATCAGGCGGGCATCCGCTACTACGAACTGCGCCGCGCGCTGCCCGCCGGCGCGTGGACGGTCAGGGAGCAGGGGACGCACGCGCCCGATTTAGACAATCGCTGGCTCGGCAGCGCCGCGATGGATAATCAGGGCAACCTCGCGGTCGGCTACAGCGTGTCGAGTCTCACGGTCTTCCCCGGCATCCGCTACGCCGGTCGCCTCGTGAACGACCCGCTCGGCAGTCTCGCGCAGGGCGAGAACACCATCATCGCGGGCGCGGGCGTGCAGACCAACACCGGCTCGCGTTGGGGCGACTACAGTTCGCTCAACGTTGACCCGGTTGACGACTGCACCTTCTACTACACGACCGAGTATTACGCGACCACTGACCTGACGCCCAACGACACGCCGTTCGGCGTGCCGTGGCAGACGCGCATCGGCAGCTTCAAGTTTGCCGAATGCACCGCGCCCGCCCAAGGGACGCTGCAAGTCAACGTCACCAACTGCACGACCGGCCTGCCCGTGCAGGGCGCATACATCAACGTCGGCGGCAACCTCTACGGCGCGAGTCTCGCCGGAGGTTCTTACTCGACGAAGTTGCCCCCCGGTTCATACACGGTTTCGGCCAGCGCGCCCACCTTCAACGCGGGCACGCAGAACGGCGTCACCATCACGAACGGCAACACGACCGTCGTCAACCTCTGCATCACGCCGACGGCCGTCATCCTGTCCGACGGTTCGGCCGTGACGGCGGAAAGCTGCGGCGTCCCGACCGGCGCGATTGACCCGGCCGAGACCGTGACGGTCAATCTCACGCTCAAGAATCAGGGCAGCAAAGACACCTCCAACCTCGTCGCCACGCTGCTTGCGACGGGCGGCGTCACTTCGCCGAGCGGCCCGCAAAATTACGGCGCGGTCATCGCTGGCGGCGCGTCGGTGACACGCGCATTTACCTTCACGGCCGACAACGCGATCTCCTGCGGCGGCGTGCTAGTCGCGACGCTGCAACTGCAAGACGGCGCGGACAACCTCGGCACGATCACTTACAACTTCCAGACCGGCGCGCTCGGCGCGGCGCAACCCGCCATCACTTACGGCAGCGGCAACATCGCCGTCCCGCTTCCCGATAACACCACGATTGAAATCCCGATCACCGTCTCGGACGGCGGCGCGGTGGCGGACATCAACGTTCGCGTGCGCATGAATCACGAATTCGACGGCGACGTGGAGATTCGCCTCGTCCACCCGGACGGGACGACCATCCTGCTCTCCGATAACCGCGGCGGCGCGGGCGTCAACTTCGGCACCGGGGCGAACGACTGTTCCGGCACGCCCACCACCTTCGACGACAGCGCGGCCGTCTCCATCACGGGGGGGAGTGCTCCGTTCGCGGGTTCGTTCCGACCCGAACAAGCCCTCTCGGCCTTCAACGGCAAGCCGACGGCGGGCATCTGGAAGTTGCGCATCTCCGACACGGCCAACGGCGATACGGGCACGGTCGGTTGCGTGCAGTTGCAGATCAGCCGACGCCTGTTCCTCTGCTGCCCGTTCACCGGGGGCGTGGCCGCGGTCGTCTCCGCACCGCCCGCCACGCTCGTCGCCGAGACGTGCTCCATCGTCAACAACGCGCCCGACCCCGGCGAGACCGTGACGATGAACTTCCCGTTGCTCAACAACGGCACGGGGGCGACCTCGAACCTCGTCGCCACGTTGCTCCCGACGGGCGGCGTCACTAATCCGAGTGCGCCACAAAACTACGGCGCGCTCAGCCCGGTCTCCCCCACCCCAGTCTCGCGGCCGTTCACCTTCACCGCCGCGGGCGCGTGCGGCGGGACAATCGTCGCCACCCTGCAACTACAGGACGGCGCGACCAACCTCGGCACGGTAACGTTCAACATCACCATCGGCGGCATTACCGCAATGCCGAACGCCTTCACGAACCCGGCTGGGATCACCATCCTCGACACGCCGCGCGTCGGCGGCATCGCGCCCTCCGCGCCCTACCCGTCAACCATCGCGGTCGCCGGGTTGACCGGCACGGTCTCGAAGGTCACGGTCACGCTCACCAACTTCGCACACGCCTTCCCGAACGATGTGGACATGCTGCTCGTCGGCCCCGGCGGACAGAAGTTGCTGTTGATGTCCGACGTGGGCGGCACGACCGCCGTCACGAGCCGGACGTTTACTTTGGACGACGCGGCTGCGGCGATAATTCCGGGCGGCATTGCCAACGGCACGTACCGGCCGACCAACAGCGGCACGGGCGACACGTTCCCCGCGCCCGCCCCGGCCGGGCCATACGCCGACCCGCAACTGCTCTCCGTCTTCAACGGAGTCAATCCGAACGGCGTGTGGAGTCTCTACGTCGCTGACGATGTGGGCGGCGACGCCGGAACCATCGGCAGTTGGACGCTCAACATCACGACGCAGGTTCCGGCCTGCTGCGTCCCTGCGGGCGGCATGGTCATCAGCGAGTTCCGCACGCGCGGTCTCGGCGGCGCGCTCGACGAGTTCGTCGAGTTGTATAACAACACCGACTCCATCGTCACCGTGCCTGCGGGCGGCTGGACGCTCCGGCGCACCGACACGGCGGGCGCGCTCGCGACCGTCGTCACCATCCCGGCGGGCGCAAGCATCCCGGCGCGCGGCCACTACCTCGTCGTCAACAACACCGCCATCACCGGCTTCACCTCCAACGCCATGAGTAACTACCCGGCGGGCGCGGGCACGGTCGGTTCGGGCGACGCGCAGTTCACCGCCGACCTGCCGGACGGCAGCGGCATCGCACTCTTCGGTTCCGGCACGACGTTCGACGCCGTAACGCTGCTTGACGCCGTGGGCTTCGCCGCCGGCGCGGGCACGCCCGACGTGCTCTACCGCGAAGGCGCGGGGCTGACGCCCGCGGGAGGCATCACCGCCGACGGCGAGTACAGCTTCGCGCGCAAACTGAACTCCGGTCTGCCGCAAGACACGGGCAACAACGCGAACGACTTCGTTTTCGTTTCATCAACGGGCGGCAGTTTCAGCGGCACGCAATCCACTCTGGGCGGGCCGGGGCCGGAACGCGGCACGAGTCCCATCCAGCGCAACGCCGTCATCAAGGCGTCGCTCGTGGACGGGATGGCGGCAGCCTCCGTGCCGCCGAACCGCGTCAGGAGCGGTCAGATCGTGCCCGGCGTCCCGAACGCCTTCGGCACGCTCTCCTTCCAACGCCGCTTCACCAACTCGACGGGTGCCCCTGTCACGCGTCTGCGTTTCCGCATCACGGAGATGACGACGCTCGGCAGTCCCATCGTGACGGCCAACCCGCAAGCCGACTTGCGCGTGCTCAGTTCGTCGGGCGTGGTGACCAACTCGGCGGGCGGCGTCGTCACCACGGTCACGGGGCTGACGCTCGAATCAACCGCGCCGCTCTTCGGCGGTTTGAACTCGTCGCTCACGGTCGCTCTCCCCGGCGGCGCGCTCGCGCCGGGCAACAGCATTGACGTGCAGTTCCTCCTCGGCGTGCAGGTGCAGGGCAATTTCAGCTTCTTCATCAACGTCGAAGCGTTGCCCGGCCCTCCGGGAACGTTGCCCGAAGGCACCGCGACCACGAAGAAAGGAGCCACCAAGGCGTCGAGCCGGTCGAAGCAAAAGTAACGCCCGCCCGACATAGATTTCGCACCCGCCCGCGCAGGCAAAACGAAGGCGTGTGCGAAAAGCAGAGAGGCCGCCCGATTCGCAAGAATCAGGCGGCCACTTCACTTGATGCACGCCGCGCACGAGTTGATCTGCAACACGCGCGCGTTAATGTGCGATGCATACGCCGCAGGGTCATGCCACTTTGCACAGTCACATCGCGCCGCCGTGTCACGCCGCGCCGCCGCGTCATCCCGCGGCGCAACGTGCGCTACTTGTCCGACTTGATCCGATAACCGGCGGGCACGTTGAACAGCGACGCCGCGGGCGCGCCCGGCGTGATCTTGACGGCTTCGTAGACGGCCTCCACGCCGCTCTCGTTGATCTCAACTTTCAAGATCGCGCCTTGCGAAACGGGCAGCGACAAAGGCAGCGGCGAATCGGCGCGCCGCGTATCGTTCTCGAAGCTGTAGCGCGACGGCTTGAACTTGAGAGCCTCCGCCACGCAGATGCTCGCCGTCGCGCCCTCGCGGATGAAGGCCGACTTGATCACCTTGTACTCGCGGCACGGCTGGCCGCCGACGACCGCCGTCTTGCCCGTGGGCTGCATCTCGGTCTTGTAATGGTAGGGCAGGATCTTGGCTAACTCGGCGGCCTGTTCGTCGTCGAGATTCATCACCCTGACTTTCGCGGCCGTCTTCGTCTCGTCGTCGAGCAGGAACGCCTCGCCGCGTGCGTAGTTCAACAGGACGTTGTTCTTAAACCCGCCGGTCTCGATGATGCGAAACCCCTGCTGGCCGTAGATGATCTTAAACGCCGTCGGCGCAAACGCCTTGAAGGCCGCGACGCCCTGCTGATTACTCCCGCTCGCCGTGACTTTGTACTCCACCTCGCCGACGAAGTACTGCGGCGCGGGCTGCGCCTTCTTTCGCTGCGCGGACGCGTGCGGCGCGAACAGGGCGACGGACGAGACGAGCGCCAGCGTGATGGCAACGAGTGCGAAGCGACGCACGAAAGGTCGTGCTCGGCGTGCGTGACGTCGAAGGGGTTCGGGTGTGAATGGCATCGGAGCGGTCTGTGTGCGGTGCGACGTGTCGAGTTTGGTTTTAGTTTGATTCACAAATTTTAGCGGGCGATGATTGTCGCCGGAGTCCGGATGCGCGGAGCAAGATGTGCAGAGCGAGCGGGGTCAGACTGTAACTCAAGAACGCCGCGCGCGTCATCCCCATATCTTGACTTGCCCCCGGCCGCGTTGCACAATCCCGCTCAAATGTAACTATCGCGTTCGGCAATCGCACCTGACTTGAGTTAACCCTCTGCCAAGTGATGGCGGAGAAATTATCGAGGCAAGTTGTGAACGGAGAAGCGTCAGACATGAAAAATAATTTGCGCCCGTGGCAGACCGGATTCATTGGTTCGGCCGCGGCGAGACACGAACAATTTAACTGAGTGGGGAGCAAGGCCTCCCCGGCGGGGAGCGCACACGACGACCCACATCTACCGCACAGGCCGGTCAGCGCGCCGCCACCGCCGCCGCACTTCGTCTGAACACGACGCGGACGGGTCGCACGCTTTCCCTGAGCCTGTGGAAAGCGAGCCACACGTCCACATGAAAAGATTCACGCTCTTCCTCGCCGCACTCTGTTGCTGCGGCCTCCCTTTCAACTTTCTCACAAGCACGTCGGCGCAACGCGCGCCCCGCCCCAAGCCCGCCCAGACGCAAGCACCGCCGCCGCAGGCGAGTTCATACGTCGCGCCCCGCGAGCGGCAGTTCGAGTTCGAGTACAAGGCGACGGTCAAGGAGATACCGGCCGGGGCGCGCAAAGTCGAAGTCTGGATTCCCGTCCCGCACGACACTCCTTTCCAGACGATCAAAAGGCTGCGCATTGATTCGCCGCACCCTTACCAACTGCGCACCGCCGACTACGGCAACCGCCTTCTGCACCTCAGTCTGGACAACCCGCCGCCGTCAACTCTGACCGTCACCATGCGCTTCAACGCCGTGCGCCGCGAGCACATTCAAGGGCGACTGCGACAGGCCGTCTACCCCGTCGTACGCGAACCACGCGACCCGCACATGGCGCGCTGGCTCGCACCGGATCGGCTCGTGCCGATTGACGGCAAGGTGCGGCAGTGGGCGCAGGAAGTGGTGACGGCGGCGGGCGCGCGGACGGATTTGGAGAAGGCGCGCGCGATTTATAACCATATCGTCTCGACGGTGAAGTACGACAAGAGCGGGCAGGGCTGGGGGCGCGGCGACATCTACTATGCCTGCGACGCGCGCCGCGGCAACTGCACGGACTTTCACGCGATCTTCATCGGCTACGCGCGCGCCCTCGGCATCCCGGCGCGTTTCGCCATCGGCTTCCCACTGCCCGCCGACCGCGGCGCGGGTCAGATCAGCGGCTATCATTGCTGGGCGGAGTTTTACGCCGAAGGGATTGGTTGGGTTCCGGTTGACGCGTCGGAGGCGGCCAAAGACCCCTCGCGCCGTGAATATTTTTTCGGCGCGCACGACGAGAACCGCGTCGAGTTCACCACGGGGCGCGACCTCGTGCTCAACCCGAAACAGCAAGACATACCGCTCAACTATTTCATCTACCCTTACGCGGAGGCCGACGGTCAACCGCTCACGTCCGTCGAGCGAACTTTCAACTACCGCGACGTTCCGCCCGCCGCGACTAACGGCGGGCGCGATTAACTGTCCAGGTGTTGCGCGCAGGTGCGACTTGTCGGGTCAACGACGACGACGGCGAGGCGGGTCGGCTTTCGGGTAAGACCCGGCGGGCGTGAACTTCACCAGCCGAAGTTTGTTGTTCGTCCACTCGTAGTAGTAGATGCCGCTCGCCCCGTAACGCTCCTCGCCGGGGCGGCCGATGTTCGGCCGACCGAGTCCGCGGAGCAGGCGGCTGTGTGGGCGGAACGTCCACAGGTCTTCGCCTTCGGGCGGGTCGTAATCGCCGATGATGCTCGTCCACCCGTGCAACTCTTTCGGGAAATAGACGCGGCCGTTGCGCGTGTCAATGATCGCGCCGAGCGCACAACCCGTGCCGCAACCTGCGGCCGCGAGCGCGTACTGACCGGCGAAGTTGACGCCCTCTTGCAGTAGTTGATTGCGGAGCGTCGTCCGGTACTTGCGCGCGAGCGGGTGACTGCGGAAATCAATCGGCGCGGGCTTCTCGCGCCTCACCGCGACTGCGTAATCCTCTAAACGCGGCGCGTCCTTCTCCTCATTCTGTGCCGACGCTACGCACGGACTGACCGCGACGGCGAGCGCGAGACAGGCGACCGCGAAACAAAACTTCTTCAACTTCTTCATATGAGTGCCTCGAAAAATGCGGTGGGTAAGGTGTCGGATATGGTGGCTCAAGGTTGGCGTCGCGCGCCGCGGCGGCTCATGGTCTCGACGTCAGTTCAGAGGCTTCGCCGGAGGGCAACGCCGCCGGGTAGTCTTCCAGTTTCCCCTTGAGATATTTGAAGAGGGAAGGCTCTAACAACGCGCCGCGCTCGCCGAGTTGATCGAGCAACCCCTGACGCGAAAACTCGCCCCCGCTCGACAGCACGGGCGAACCCATGTCGCACACGGTAGTTTCCGACATCACGAGATGCAGCGAGTAGCCTTCGTCTTCCGTGAACGTGAGGGCGCGTTCGACGCGCGTGTGTTTGTCGAAGCAGAGTTGAAAGCCGAGGATGCGTCCGCCCGCGTCGTACCACACAAACAGGTCGAGGCGTTCGTCGCTGAACCAGCGGCGCGCCCCCTGACCGGGAATTTGGTTGACGTTTCGTATCTCTCGCAACATGCTGCTCTCAGGCGTTCCCTCCCGACAAACTCAGCCAGAGCAACATCCCGCGCCCCGGCACGTGAACTATAACTATATCGGCGTCCTTGTCGCCACTAAAAAAAGGCCGGGGCGGCGTGTGTCGCGGCGAGCGCGGGGCATGGCGTGTTGAAGCAGGACGGGCAACGAGAGTCTAAAAATATTCGTGGCGTTCTGTATAATGCACGCCTCTAGTTTTAACAGCCGGTTCAGACTTTGAGTTTACCCGCGCTAGATGCGGCGCGTCTTAAGGAGGCCGCCGCCGGGGCGTGGTGAACCCGAAGAGGAGGATACGTCTATGGCTTCACGTCTCCCGGCGAACGAAGCGGCGCGGCTCGAAGTCCTGCACGAATTCGAGGTGCTCGACACCGACCCCGAACAAACTTTCGACGACATCACGCGCCTCGCCGCCTACATCTGCCACACGCCCATCGCGATCATCACGCTCGTTGACGCGCACCGGCAGTGGTTCAAGTCGAGGGTCGGGCTGTCATTCTCCGAAACCGCGCGCGACGTTTCGTTCTGCGCCCACGCGATCAAACAGCCGGGGCCGCTCGTCGTCCGCGACGCGCTCGACGACGAACGCTTCCGCAACAACCCGCTCGTCACGGCCGACCCTTACATCAGGTTCTACGCCGGGTCGCCGCTCACCACGGTCGAGGGGTTCAGCCTCGGCACGCTCTGCGTGATTGATCGCTACCCGCGCGAGATCACGCCCGAACAGATGGCCGCCCTGCGCGTGCTCAGTCAACAGGTGATGACGCAACTCGAACTGCGTCGCACGATCAGGTCACTCACGCGCTCGGTGAACGCAGCGAAACAGAAGGCGCACGAGTTGGAGCAGCGTTTACAGAACGAAGACTAAGGCGCGCGAACGTGGTGGCAGTCGCCCGAAAAAAAGTTGACTTCGATGGCGGATGGGAGTAGCGTCTGCGCACTCACGGTTCGACCACAAGTAAATCGAAGAAAGAGGGAAGTGATGAAAAGAATTCTCAGTCTTCTCACCCTGCTGTTGGCTTTCGCGGCGCTGGCCGGTGTGGCGCAAGCCGACACGCTCGTCTTCACCGCGACGCTCAGCGGCCTGAATGAAAACCCGCAAAACGCCTCGCCCGGCACGGGCACTGCGGTCGTCACGGTTGACGGCAACATGATGACCGTCAGCGTCACCTTCAGCGGCCTTGTGACCACCACCTCAACCGGCTCGCCGAGCGGCGTGACGGCCGCGCACATCCACTGCTGCGCCCTGCCGCCGACGAACGCGGGCGTCGCCACGGCCGTCCCGACCTTCCCCGGCTTCCCCTCCGGCGTCAACTCCGGCACGTACTTGCAGACGTTCGATCTCTCGCTCGCCTCCACCTACAACCCCGCCTTCATCACCGCGCGCGGCGGCACAGTCGCGGCGGCGCAGGCGGCCTTCCTCGCGGGCTTGCAGAGCGGGCAGACCTATCTCAATATCCACAGCAACGCCTTCCCCGGCGGCGAGATACGCGGCCAACTTCAACCCGTGCCCGAACCGACCACGCTCCTCCTGCTCGGCACGGGACTCGCGGGCGTGGCACTACGCCGTCGCAAGCGTCAGACTAAACAACGCGAGAGTTGACGGCGACTAACAAACCGGAACACTCGGCAACTAACCAACCGGAACATTCGGAGGGGCGACGGAACTTGATCCGTCGCCCCTCTTATCATTCAACGTCCCGGCGTGCGCGTTGTTAACCGCGCCACACAATTTCACCGGACGACGGCTATTGACATTCTCAGCCCGCGCGAATATCTTCCTCCCGCTTTAGCGTCTCACAACCGTCGGCCAATCGTCCTTATCCTCGCTCGCAACCCGTCAGTCCGAACCCTGCTAACGTGGTTCTCAACTGGTCTCTCAACATGCCCACCGCGCGAACGCCAAACGCCCCCGCAAATTTGGACTGATTCGCCACTGCTCACGCCCGTCCCGTTGCCGCTGACGCCGGGGCCGAACGGCATCCAGATTTTTCACAACGAGGTGTACGTCGCCGTCTCGGATCGCGCACACGTCGTCGCCTTCCCCATCCGCGGCAACGGCACGGCGGGCGCGGGGCGCATCCACGCCTCCGGCATCGGCCTCGACGATTTCTCCTTCGACGTGCACGGCAACCTCTACGGCACGACCGACCCGTTCAATACCGTCGTCCGCATCACACCCGACGGCCAGATCGAAGTGCTGCTCACGGCCGCCGACGGGCTGGACGGGCCGACCGCCACGGTCTTCGGCGTCGGCAACGACAACAAGAACCTCTACATCACCAACGCGGCCTTCCCCTTCTTTCCCGGCCCCACCCCGCGCCGCCCCAGCCTCCTGCGACTCCACATCGGCGTCGCGGGCAAGCCCCGCCCGTAAACCGGCGCGTTGATTTTTGTCCCGACTCGAACGGGCAATCCTTCGAGTCTGAACAATGACCTTGAGACGGTTGGGAAGTTGCATACAAAACTTCCCGACCGTCTCGATAACTTCCCAACCTCGGAGAGCGCACGGAGACGCTCAGCCGGTTGCACAACTTGCACAACGTTTTTCGCCGGTCGAAGTGGTAAAATTTCGACGGCTTCATAGTGCTTTAAAATTAACCGCGAAGGCACACGGTTGAATTAAAGTTCTCTTCGCCTCTTCGCGTCTTGGTGGTAAGCCGCTCCCGAACTCTGGTCAGCGCAGACCCCTGCGTTCCGTCGCGTCAGGCATATTTCGTCGTCTTGCTTCGTCATCTTGCTTCTTCGTCTTGGCCTAATCTTTAATGCAGACTGCTACCGATACCCTCCGAGCGACTCTCCATGCGAGTCCCGACAAGCGTAGATTGATCCCGGCGGCGGACAACGCCTACCGCGTGCTGGGGCTGTCGGGTCACGCTTCGCAGAGGGAGATTTACGCGGCCGCCTCCGCCCTCCGCCGCGCGATCAAGTTGGGCGTGGCGAAGACGCCCGCGCACCAGATCGTCTGGCTCGGCTCAAATGTCCTGACGGAGAACGACGTGCGCGACGCTTTGAGCCGTTTGACCGTCCCCGCGCAACGTATCTACGAACGCCTCTTCTGGTTCTTCGACCCGCAGACGGCGGCGACGATGCCCGCGCTCGGTTTCGCCTCGCTGCAAGAAACAGCCGCCCGCCTGCAAGCCGACGAGAGTCCAGCCGCACGCCACGACAACGCCCTGCTCTGGCTCGCCGTCATGCTCCGGCTCGACCCCGCGCTGTATCTCGCGAACGAGTGGAGTCAAACTTATGCGCTCTGGAAAGAGTTGATCGAGGGGAGAGAGTCGTGGTCGCTGTTGATGGCCGCCGATCTCAAAGGCGACTTCGAGCAGGTGACGACCTTCGGCGAGATCGGCGACCTGCGCGGGCGCGCGTGGCGACTCGTCACCTCGCCGCTCACAGAGATCGCGAAGGACGCTATGCTGCGCGAAGACCACGCGCGGGCGGGGCGCGCGCTCGCCGTCCTGCGCGCGTCGGGCGTGCCGGACGCGCTCGCGGGCGAATACGAGCATGAGATTCTGGGGTCAATCGAAGACGACTTCGACGCCCTGTTGAGTGTGGCTTTCGGCAGTTACCGCTACGAGGTGAAAACCGATCAGAACGTCAGCGAGCGGCGAGAGACGTGCTGGCGCGCGTACGCGAAGTTCAACGAGCAGGTCAAGCCCGCGCTCAAAAAAATTCTTGAGTTGGCCGGGTCTGAAAGTCACGTCGCGCGTCGCATGTTCGCCGCGGCGGCCGACGCGCTCGACGAGTTGGCCGAAGGCTTCGAGACCGCTTTTGATAACGAGTCGAGAGTGAAGATGCTGCGCCGTGCGTGGCAACTCGCCCCGCCCGCGAGCGCGTCGCTTTTGTTGATCGAAGAGCACCTCACGTCTGCGGGCGACGCGAGCGAGCGGCCATCCAAGACCGAGGCCGACTACGCGCGCCAACTCGCGGCGGCGATGCGCGAACCCGTCGCGCCGCCGGAGTTGTTCACGGCCTACATTCGACAGGAGGAAGCGGAGAAGAAGCTGGACGCGTGGGGCAAAGGGGCGTCGAAATTTGTCTTCATCGTGGTGGTCGCGCTCTTCGTCGGCAAATGTTTTAATAGCCTGCCCGGCTCGCGCAGCCCGCGCGGCTACCAGCCGTACAACTTCAACGTCGCCATGCCGCGGTACACGCCGCCGCCGTTGCCGGAACTCAAACTCGTCCCGCTCGTGGGCTACATCACGCCGCGCGAGTTGCAACGTAAGTTGAAGGCGCAGGCGGTGACGCTGCTGCACGTCGGCGCGCGGGGCGAATACGAGACGGGGCACATCGTCGGCGCGCTCCCGATGCGAGAGACGGAACTGGCCGGCGGCGTGAAAGGCTGGTCGAAGTCGCGGCAGATCGTCCTCTATTGCTATTGCGACAAACAGGAGGCGAGCAGTCGCGCGGCGGCCGAATTGCAAACTCTCGGATTCGTCAACGTGTCGGTGCTCGAAGGCGGCTACCGCGCGTGGCTCGACGCGGGCTTCCCAGTCTTGCCGGTGCGGCCTGTCAAAGAAACCCGTAAGAGTTTGGTTCAGCGCGGCGCGGAAAATTAAACCGGCACGTTCGTCTATTTCCAACTCGCCGCACACATTTTGACTGATGGCTACAGAAGAACTCCCCGACCAACTCGACGTGCCGCTCGCCGCCCTGATCGAGTTGGCGATTGAAAGCTGGCGTCTCGACAGTTGGCTCGCCGCGCTGCCGCCGGAAAAGGTCGCGTCGAAACTCCGACACGTCGCGCGTCGCCTGCAAAAGTTTTTGAGCGAGCGCGAACTGAGCGCGCTTGACTTGACGGGCAAAAGTTACGAGCCGGGCATGTCTGTGGAGGTGCTCGAAGCGTTGGAGGACGAACGCCTCGCGCGGCACGAACGCTTGATTGACGAGATGGTCGAGCCGATCATTTTGTGGCGCGGGCGCGTGGTGAAGTACGGGCGGGTCGTCGTCAGGCAGGGCGGCAAGGCGTCGCCGCCGTCCGAGTGAAGTTGAGTCGCACGTTATCGCTGATCGCTATTGAGTCCGGCGACGCTTTTAGTTGAAGGTAGAGTTTGCATGAGCGCATTTATTAACTACGGCATTGATCTGGGCACGACGAATTCCTGCATCGTGCGGCTCGACGGCGACGAGATCAAGATCATGCAGAACGCGGATCAGATGAACGTCACGCCGTCGGTCGTGCGCGTGCTCAGGTCTGGGAGCGTGATGGTGGGGCGGCGCGCCTACAACGCCATCGCGGAAGACCCCGACAACGTGGCGGCCGAGTTCAAGCGTTTGATGGGGCAAAAATTTCAACACCGGTTTCCGGCGTCCGGGCGCGCGATGTCGCCGGAAGAACTCTCTGCGGAAGTCTTGAAGTCTCTGCTCGGCGATGCGCGTCGCAGGCAGGGCGACGGCGAGGGCGACATCCCGGCCGCCGTCATCACCGTGCCCGCCGCCTTCACCGCGTTGCAATGCGAGGCGACGGCGCGCGCCGCACGTCTCGCCGGACTCAGCGAGCACCCGCTGCTGCAAGAGCCGATTGCCGCCGCCCTCGCCTACGGCGCGCGACCCGACGCGCGCGACCAACGCTGGCTCGTCTTCGACCTCGGCGGCGGCACGCTCGACATCGCCGTCGTCTCCACGCGCGACGGTCGTCTGAGCGTGCTCGAACACCGCGGCGACAACCACCTCGGCGGCAAAGATATTGATCGCCTCATCGTGCAGAAACTTTTCCTGCCCCACCTCGCCGCGCAATACTCTTTGCCCGACGCGCCCGATGCCGCCGGGAGACTTTTACGCAAACTCACACTGATCGCCGAGTACGCGAAGATCGAACTCTCGACCTCGGACGACGCAATCGTCAGCCTCATTGATCTCGGCGCGGACACGGAAGGCCGTCTCATCGAGTCCGAACTCCCGCTCGGCCGCGCCGAAGTTGAAGCGGAAATCGAGCCGCTCGTCGCTCGCTGCCTGCAACTGGCGGGCGACGCGCTCGCCGCCGCGCGCGTGAAAGGCGCAGACCTTGATCGCGTGCTGCTCGTCGGCGGCCCCACACAGATGCCCTGTGTGCGTCGGCAGATCGGCGACGCGCTCGGCGCGCGAGTTGACTACTCGCTCGATCCGATGACGGTCGTCGCACACGGCGCGGCGATCTACGGAGCGACGGTGGAACGCGCAACGGTCGCGCCGCGCGCGGCCGCTGCGCCGGTGGCGACGGATAAGTTGTCGGTGCGGCTCGCGTTCGATCCGGTCAGCACGTCGCTCGAAGCGGCGGTCGCGGGGAAGATTGACGGCGCGCGTCGTGATGCGGCGCGCGAGGTGAAGATTGACACCGACAACAACTTTTGGACGAGCGGCTGGCACGCCGTCAGCGACCACTATTTCGAGATTCCGCTCGTCTTGCAGGAAGGGAAGAACAACAAGTTTCTGATCAGCCTGCGCGACGCCGAGGGTCGCGCGCTCGCGGTCGAGCCGTCGGAGTTTTCCGTTCGGCACGGTTTGATGATCAGCGCGCCGCCTTTGCCGCACACGATCTCGGTTGAGTTAGTGCAGCCGGACGGCACGATTGAACTCAGCCCCGTCTTCCCGCGCCGGACGCTTCTGCCCGCCGAGAAGACCGTCTCGTATCGCGCCGCGAAGACGCTCCGGCCGAGCGACGCGGACACGTCTCTGGCGATCAAACTCTGGGAGGGCGAGGCGCTCGGCGAGCCGCAGGCGAACAACTGGGTCGGCAACATGCACATCTGGAACGAACACATCCGCCGCCCCATCCCCGAAGGCGCGGAGATTCAACTGCACATCAAGATTGACGCCTCGCGCCTGATCACGGTGGAAGTTTTCGTCCCGCACTTGAACGCGAATTTCAGCGAGCGCGTCTACATCCCGCAGGACGAAGAACCCGATTACCTCGAACTGTTGGAGCAAGTTCCGTTGGAATTCGAGTCGTACCTGCGACGTTTGAACTTGCTGGAAGATCAACTGCTCTTGGGCGACCACGCGGGCGCGGCGGAGAGTTTCGATTTTCCAGAAGTCCTCTACGAAGAGGGCGAACTTCCGTCGGCGTCGTTGACGGGCGGGGAAGAGAATGGATCGTCAACTTCAGTCAGCGACAACAGTTCGCAGGCCGAAGTTGATCGTTTGCGACGCGAGATCGAAGACCTCGACATCGAGATCATCTTGCAGCGAAGCGGCGGCATGTCGCTCGACGCGGACGCGGCGAAGGGTCTGGTCGAACGCGCGCGGGAGATACGCGTCAGGGTGTCGAACCTCGAAAGGCGCGTCGGCGGGAGCGCGCAAACTTCGCGCGCGACGGGCGACGAATCCGTCGCCTCGGAGACGCGCGAGTACGTGGAGAACTACGGCAACGAATCACAGAAGGCGCGTTTCGCCGCGCTCGTGCGCGAGTTGGAACGTGCGACGGCGCGGCGCGACGGGCGCGGCGTGCAAAAGCTCAACATCGCGCTCAAGCACCTGCGCGGTCAAATTCTCTACGCGCAGGAGTGGTTCTGGCGCGAGTGGTTCGAGTATTTCCAGCGGCCGGGGCGCAAGTTCGTCAACGCGGACGAGGCCGCGAAGTGGCTCGCGCAAGGGTCGGAGGCGACGCAAAACAACAATCAGGCGAAACTCGAAGAGGCCGTGCGGCGTTTGTGGAAACTCGAACCCGTGGAAGAGACGGCGGCGGATAAGGAACGCTCGATGCGCCCCGGCTTGAAGTTATAAAACTCGCTTCGGGCGCGGCGCGCGAGAGGAGGGCGGACGCATGAATTTCAGAATCTCCGACTTATGGAACTGGCGCGGCACGGTGGGGCGCGGCAAATACTTGACCATCGGCCTGCTCCTGTTCGCGCTCAAACACAACCTCGACCGCATCGTCGCGGCCGCCTATTTCAACCGCCGCTGGACGCTCTTTAACTACTGGCTCTTCCCCGGCGCGTCGAACGTCGAAGACTCGCCGCCCGACTACCAGATGTTTTACGCGACGCTGCTAGTACTCGCCCTGCCCTTCATCTGGACGGGCGTCGTGCTCACGCTCCGGCGTCTAAGGTCGGCGGGGCTGCCGTTGTGGCTGGTGCTCGTCTTCTTCGTCCCGTTCATCAACCTGCTTTTCTTCGCGCTGCTCGGCGTGCTGCCCGCGCGCGAGCCGGACACGGACGCGCGCCCGCAAGCGACGGGCGGACTCAAAAAATTTCTGGATCGCGTCATCCCGCGGAGCGCGTTGGGGAGCGCGTTTTTCGGAGCGGTCATCGTCGCGCTGTTGACCGTCGCGGCCACCGTCTGGAGCGTCAACGGGCTGGGCAACTACGGCTGGGGCTTGTTCGTCGGCCTCCCGTTCTGCGTCGGCCTCGCCTCCGTGCTCATCTACGGCTATCACGAATCGCGTTCGCTCAAGAGTTGTTTGCTGGTGTCGCTGCTCTCTATCGCGTTGACGTGCGTGGCGATCATCATGTTCGCCATCGAGGGCTTGATCTGCATCGTCATGGCCGCGCCGCTCGGAGCGTTGTTCGCGCTCTTCGGCGGCTTCATGGGCTACCTCATCCAGCACCGCGTCGAAGAGTTTCCGCAGTCGCCGCGCGTCTACACCACGCACGCCTTCGCCGTCGTCCTGCTGGCCTTGCCCGCGCTGATGCTCTTGGAAACTTCGGTGCGCGCGCCCGCGCCGCTCAGAGCCGTGCGGACTTCCGTCGTGATTGACGCGCCGCCCGAACAGGTGTGGCCGAAACTCGTCGCGTTCGCGGAACTCCCGCCGCCGCGCGAGATGCTTTTCAAGACGGGCATCGCCTACCCTTTGCGCGCGGAGATACAGGGGCACGGTGTGGGCGCGGTGAGGCATTGCGTGTTTTCGACGGGCGCGTTCGTCGAGCCGATTGAGGTGTGGGACGAGCCGCGCCTGTTGAAGTTCGGCGTCACGGCGCAGCCGCCCATCATGGATGAACTGTCGCCCTACCCGCACCTTCAACCGCCGCACCTGAATAACTATCTGCAATCGCGCCGCGGGCAGTTTCAGTTGACCCCGCTCGCGGGCGGTCGCACTTTGCTCGAAGGGACGACGTGGTACGAGAACAATTTCTGGCCGGGCGTCTACTGGAATCGCTGGTCTGATCATATCATCGGATGCATCCACCTGCGGGTGCTCGACCACATCAAAAATCTCGCCGAGCAGCGGCAGCCGTAATTGTAGTTGCGTCCCGAAAAGACGTGCGACCGGACGCGCGTCGCGTATATCAAAACACGAACCGCGGAAAGGAACTTTGTTAATTGATGAGAGACAACAACCCTCGTTACCCGAACACGTTTGTACTAACGCTCGTCCTTTTGTGCGCGCTCTCCGGCGCGTCCTGCTCCACGTCTTCCGAGAGCGCGTCCACGACCGCCACGACTTCAAACATCAAGCCCAGCCCCGAACTCTTGCAGCAGGCCGATCAGGGTTACGCGCAGCGCGACGATCTGGCGCGCGTCCGCGAAGGGTTAGAGACGCTGCGCCGCGCCCGCGCCGTTAACTACAGCAACTTCGAGGCGGCGTGGCGCGTCGCCCGCCTCAACTACACGCTCGGCGACAAGACCACGGACGCGGCGGAAAAGGAGAAGGCTTTCCGCGAAGGCATCGAGGCCGGTGAGACGGCCGTGCGCGTCGAGCCGCAACGGGTCGAAGGTCATTTCTGGCTCGGCGCGAATCAGGGCGGCTACGCGCAGTCGCGCGGGCCGCTCTACGGACTCTCGGCGGCAGAGGGCTTGCGCAAGGAGATGGAGACCGTCCTCAAACTCGACGAAGGTTTTCAGGGCGGCAGCGCGTACATGGTGCTCGGCCGCCTCGATCTCGAACTCCCCTCGATGCTCGGCGGCGATCCCAAACGCGCCGTCGAGACGCTCGAACGCGGCATGAAGTAC
>JAUZFQ010000275.1 GCA_030838445.1 Pyrinomonadaceae bacterium
ACTTACATGATCTCGCTCGATAGCGATCTGTATCGCAAACTACGTGTTATCGCCAAAGAGAGAGGCGTAAAACCTGAAACATTGGTGAACCTCTGGCTTCAGGAAAAGGCGTCTTGATATTCAAGAGAGAATACTTATGAGGGTCGGCGTCTCCGCCGTGTGCGTGGCGCGGAGGGTGGAGTAGTGATGAGAGTTTACGAAGAAGAAGAGACTTTGAAGCGGCGGCGCGTAGACGTGCGGCGCGACGATGCTAACAGTGATGGCGAGACGCCGGACATCTCCGTCTTCCTGCCGGTCTACAACGAGGAGCCGAATCTGCGCCCGCTCCACGCGAAGATGACGGAGGCGCTTGCGACGCTCGGGCGCACGGCCGAGATCATTTACGTGGACGACGGTTCGAGCGATGCGAGCCTTGAAGTGTTGCGCGAGATTGCGTCACAGGACGCGCGCGTGCGCGTGATCGCGCTCAGGCGCAACTACGGGCAGACCGCCGCGATGAGCGCAGGGATTGACGCGGCGCGCGGGCGCGTGCTGATCCCGATGGACGCCGATCTGCAAAACGACCCGGCCGACATCAAACGCCTCTTGGAGAAGTTGGACGAGGGTTACGACGTGGTTTCCGGTTGGCGCAAGAACCGTCAGGACAAGGCCATCACGCGGAAGTTTCCCTCGATGCTGGCGAACCATTTGATCTCGTGGATCGGCGGCGTGCCGCTGCACGACTACGGCTGCTCTCTGAAAGCCTACCGACGCGACTCGCTCGCAGACGTGCGGCTCTACGGCGAGATGCATCGCTTCATCCCGATCTACGCTTCGTGGGCGGGCGCGCGCGTGACGGAGATACCCGTGGATCATCACGCGCGCACGATGGGCGTCTCGAAGTACGGGCTGTCGCGCACGCTCAAGGTCGTCTTCGATCTCGTCACGATCAAGTTCATGGCGTCGTACCAGACGAAGCCGATCTACGTCTTCGGCACGTTCGGCATGCTGGCCTTCGCGGTCTCGTTCCTCGCGGGGCTGTGGGCGCTCTTTCTCAAGGTCGTCCACAAGGCCGACTTCGTGCAGACGCCTCTGCCCATACTCGCCATCGTCATGTTCGCCGTGGCCGTGCAGTTCTTCCTGATGGGGCTGCTGGCCGAAATGTCCGTGCGCACCTATCACGAATCGCAGTCGAAGGCCATCTACGCCGTGCGCGAGCGAATAGGATTTGAAAAACAGTGACGAGTGACAAGTGACGAGTGACAAGTTAAAGCAGCACGCCGCTCCTTAAACTTGTCTTCCGCTCGTCACTTGTCACTCGTCACTCGTCACTGTTTTCTTATGTGTGGAATCACCGGATGGGCATACATGGACGCGCGGACGCCGCCGGGCGAGGGCGCGGAGGAGTTGCTGCGCTCGATGTGCGCGCGGATGACGCACCGCGGGCCTGACTCGGAAGGGTTGATGACGCGGGCGGGCGTCGCGCTCGGCATGCGGCGACTCGCGATCATCGATCTGGCGACGGGCGAGCAGCCCGCCTTGAGCGAGGACGGCCAAATCTCCGTCGTCTTGAACGGCGAGATTTATAACTACCGCGAGTTGCGCGAGCGTCTGGAAGACCGCGGGCACACGTTCCGCAGCGCGTCGGACACGGAGGTCTTGCCTCACCTTTACGAAGAGTACGGCACGGGGATGCTGGCGCACCTGAACGGCATGTTCGCCTTCGCCCTGTGGGACGCGCGGCGGCGCAAGTTGTTCATCGCGCGCGATCCGTTCGGCGAGAAGCCTCTGTACTGGGGCGTCTTCGAGGGGCGACTGCTGTTCGCCTCCGAGCCGAAAGTTTTGCTCGCGCACCCGTCAGTGAGAACGCGCCTGAACACGGACGCGCTGCGTCAATATCTCTCGTTCGATTACGTCCCCGCGCCGCTCTCGATCTACGAGGGCATCCAGAAACTTCCTGCCGCGCACGCGCTCACGCTCGAAGACGGGCGCATCGAGGTGCGGCCTTACTGGCAACTGAGTTATCGCAAGCCGGAACGCCAGCCGACGGAGGAGGAAGCGGCGGCGCGCGTCGAAGAGTTGCTGGCCGATTCGGTGCGGCTGCGTCTGGTGGCCGACGTGCCGCTCGGCGTCTTGCTGTCGGGCGGCGTGGACTCTTCGGCGGTCGCTGCGCTCGCCGTGCGCGCCTCGGCCGAGACGGTCAAAACTTTCTCGATCTCGTTCGCCGAAAAGTCCTTCGACGAGTCGTCCTACGCGCGCGGCGTCGCAGACTTCCTGCACACGGATCACCACGAGGAACGGCTCAACTCGAACCTCGCCGCAGATCTCATCGGCGAGATCGGTTCGTGGATGGACGAGCCTTTGAGCGACCCTTCGGTCGTGCCGACTTACCTGCTCTCGCGCTTCACGCGCCAGCACGTGACGGTCGCGCTCGGCGGCGACGGCGGCGACGAAATTTTCGCGGGCTACCCGATGTACCCGGCGCACCGCGTCGCGCGTCTCTACGAACGCGTGCCGCAGGCCGCGCGCCGCATGTTCGTCGAGTCAATCGTCAAACGCCTGCCGGTCAAGACGAAGAACCTCTCGCTCGATTACAAGGCGCGCAAGTTCATCGAAGGCATGCGCTACCCGGACAAGGTGATGCGCCACCACATCTGGTTCGGTTCGTTCACGCCGGACGAGCAAGCGTTGTTGCTGACACCCGCCGCGCGCCGCGCGTCTGATACGGACATCTACGCGGGCGCGCGCGCCCTGCTCGAAGAGTGCGACGCCGAGGAGACGGTCGAGCGGATGCAGTATCTCGACACGAAGCTCTACCTCGCCGAAGACATCCTGACGAAAGTTGACCGCACGAGCATGGCCGTCTCGCTCGAAGTGCGCGCGCCGTTCCTCGACCGCCGACTCGTCGAGTACGTCGCCTCGCTGCCGCTCAGTTACAAGCTGCGCGGCAACACGACGAAGTACATTTTGAAGCGCGCGATTGCGCCGCACCTGCCCGCGTTCGTGACGAAGCGCGGCAAGAAGGGCTTCGGCGTGCCCGTCGCCGAGTGGCTCAAAGGGCGTCTGCGCCCGCTCGCGCGCGATCTCCTGTCGCCCGCGCGCCTCAGTCGCCACGGTTTGTTCGACGCCGATTACGTCGCGCGCCTGCAAGACGAACATGAGCGCGGCATAGCCAACCACCGCAAACTTCTCTGGACGCTTCTCATCTTTGAACTCTGGCACGAGAGCTTCATCGAGACGCCGCGCCGGATCAATGCGGAGAGCAGGGATCAGAGGTTGGAGATCAGTTAAGAAAAGGCAGCGGCCGGAAGTTAGTCGGAAACGCGCAGAGGTCAGTGGCGAGAGATAAAGAGTCAGTTGAGTCGGCATCGTCTTTCACCGGCCTTTGATCTCTCACCTCTGGCCTCTCTGATTATGATTGAACTTGAGCAGGCGTATGAAAGTCTCGCGGCGTGGTGTCGGGCGCGGGGTTGGGCGGGGCATGATCCGTTCGACGGGTTGAACAGCCGCCTGTTTCAGTCAACGCCGCTCAAGCGCTCGCGCGTTGCGCGGCTCGCGTGGACGCAGGCGTTCAAACGCGCGCCCGTCAACTTGCGCGCGCCCGCACTCGTGCCCGCGGGACGGAACGCGAAGGGGACGGCATTGTTCGCGCTCGCCGCGCTGTCGCGTTTTCGCGCGACGGGCGCGGGCGAAAGTGAAGCGCGCGAACTGTTGGACGCGTTGCTCGCGGCGCGACTCGAAGGCGGGAGCGGCGCGTCGGCTTGGGGCTACAATTTCGACTGGCAGGGGCGCGCCTTTTTCGCGCCGCGTGGGACGCCGACCGTCGTGCCGACGGCCTTCGCCGCGCGTGCGCTTGTAGAGGCGGCGCGTGCCTTCAATGATGAGAAGTACCTGCGCGCGGCGCGCGGCGCGTGCGAGTTTATCCTCGGCGATCTCAAACGCAGCGCGGAAGCGGCAGACGAAATTTGTTTCAGTTACACGCCGCTCGACGAGACGCGCGTCTTCAACGCGAGTTTGCTGGCGGGCGAAGCGCTGGCGTCGGTCGGCGCGTTGACGGGCGAGGGTGAGTTGTTGACGACGGCCGCGCGGGCGGCGCGCTACGTCGTCCGGCGGCAGCGCGCGGATGGTTCGTGGGCTTACGGCGCGGCCGGGTTTCAAGGGTGGGCTGATAACTTTCACACGGCGTTCGTCCTCACGTCGCTCGCGCGCATCATGCATGCTGGCGGCGAAGACATGCGGGCGGAGTTTGCGGAGTCGCTCAGGCGCGGCTACGAGTTCTGGCGTGAGAACTTCTTTCTTGCGGACGGTTGGCCGAAATACTACCATGACAACCCGTACCCGGCGGACGCACACTCGACCGGCGCGGCCGTCGTCGCCCTCGTCGAACTGAAAGAGACGATGCCGGACGCGCTCACGCAAGCCGACCGCGTGCTCCGTTGGACGCTCGCACATTTGCGCGATCCGCGGCGCGGCTTCTTCTACTACCAGCGGCGACGCTTCTACACCATCCGCACGCCCTACATGCGCTGGACGCAAGCGTGGATGATGTACGCGCTGGCGCGAAGGCTTGAAATTGCGGAATGCGGAATGCGGAGTGCGGATTGAAAAGCAAAAAACAGATGTTCTTTCAATCCGCATTCCGCATTCCGCATTCCGCATTCTCCTAATGCGTATCTGGATCGATCTGGCGAACTCGCCGCACGTGCCGTTCTTCGCCGCGCTCGCAGAGGAGTTTCGGGCGCGCGGGCACGAGTTGGAGGTGACGGCGCGTGAGTTCGCGCAGACGGTCGAGTTGGCCGTTCAGGCGGGCTTCGCGCCCGCGGTCATCGGCGGCCACGGCGGGCGCGCGTTGAAGGGGAAGGCGGGCAATTTGTTCGGGCGCGCGCTCGCGCTCAGGAGTTGGGCGCGCGGTCGCACGCGTTTCGATCTGGCCGTCAGCCATAACTCCTACTCGCAGATCATCGCGGCGCGCGCGCTCGGCGTGCGGAGCGTGACGCTGATGGATTACGAACACCAACCGGCGAACCATCTCGCGTTTCGTTTGGCCTCGCGCGTCGTCGTGCCGCGCGCCTTTCCCGACGACGCGCTCAGGCGTTTCGGCGCGCATGCACGGAAGGTGCGACGCTACGACGGTTTCAAAGAGGACGTGTATCTCGCCGATTGGCAGCCGCGCGCGGGAGCGTCGGAGAAGATGTTGGAGTCGCTCGGCGTGGACGCGCGCGAGGTGCTCGTCGTCGTGCGCCCGCCCGCGCGCGACGCGCTCTATCACCGCTTTGACAACGAGCTGTTCGACGCGTTGCTCGCGCACCTGATAGCCTGCGACAACACGCGCATCGTCCTGCTGCCGCGCACCGGCGCGCAGCGCGAGGAGTTTGCGGCGCGCTACGAGGCCGGGCGCATCTTGATGCCGCGCGAGGCGCTCGACGGGGCGACGCTCATCGCCGCGGCCGACCTGGTGGTGAGCGCGGGCGGCACGATGAATCGCGAGGCCGCCGCGCTCGGCGTGCCCGCCGCCACCGTCTACGCGGGGGAGTGGGCGGCCGTAGACGAGGAACTCGTCCGGCAGGGACGGCTCACGCGCATCCGCACGCAGGCAGACATCCGCGCCCTGCCCGTCGTCAAGAAAGACGCTGCGCGGTTGAACGCACGCCGCGCCGTCGGCGTGCGCGCGCAAGTGGCCGGATTGATTGTCGCCGCCTGAGCGCGGCCGGGAAGGATCACGGGTTGCGAGTCTTACCAAAACTCATCGCCGGTCTGCTCTGTCTCGTCCTGTCTCTCGTCGTCCAAACGGCGGTGCGCGCGCAGAGCAAGACGGAGCAACAGGCTTGGCGCGAGTTGTTGGCCTACAAGAACCGTGACCTGCAAGCGTTGGACGAGGGGACGCAGGAACAGATCGCCGCGCTCGCCAATCAAATACTGCCGGAGCGAAAGAAAGACCCGGAAGCGTTCAGCGTGAAGATGCGCCGCCCGTGGCTGCTGCGGGAATTCAAAGCGACGAAGCGACAGACCGGCTATGTCTTGCTCGACAGTCAGGCCGTCGTCTTCTTTCCGGGGCAGGCGATCCACTACCTCTATTTTTTCGACGCGCGGGGACGACTCTTAAACTCGCAGTTCTTCACGACCGGCTGGCGCATGATGCCAGGAGAGGCTACGCTCGTCGAGGACGAGCGTGCGTTTCCGTATCTGGTCATGTCCGCGTCGGGCATCGGCGGTTTCGCGTTCGCGCCGTTCACGCGGCAATACTACGCGCTCAAGGGCGGCACGGAGGCCGTGCTGATCCGCATCGAAGGGAAAGACGGAGAGGTTTTGAGAAACTCTTACGAGTGTCTTGACGCCGCCATCGGGCCGCGCGTCACGCAACGCGACGCCGACGAATGGGCGGCGGCGTTGACTTCAACTGATGAGGTCGAAGTTCTGCGCTCGTTGATGTGGTTCGGTGGGCGACACAAAGAGGTTGAGGCGTTGG
>JAUZFQ010000031.1 GCA_030838445.1 Pyrinomonadaceae bacterium
TCTGTTCGTTGGTGTTCATGTCGGGCGCGGGCACGTCCTTCTCCGGCCCGATGATGTCAATCAACTCCGAGGCGTAGCGCCGCGTCAGACGTTCCAACTCGCCCTGCGACATCTGCCACGGGTCGCAGATCACGCCGCCTTTCGCGCCGCCGAACGGGACGTTCACCACCGCGCACTTCCAGGTCATCCACGCGGCGAGGGCGCGCACCTCTTCGATGGTCACGTCGGGCGCGTAGCGGATGCCGCCTTTCGCGGGGCCGCGCGCGAAGTTGTGCTGCACGCGGAAGCCTTCAAAGACCTGAATGCGCCCCGAATCCATGCGCACCGGGATGTACACTTTCAACTCCCGGTTCGGCACGCGCATCACGGCGTACAGGTCGGGGTTGAGGTCGAGCAACTTCGCCGCGCGGTCGAAACGCGACATCATAGACTCGAACGGATTCGCCTCTTTCGCTTCCGGCACAGCGTCTTCAACTATCGTAGTAGCCATGTTTATCTCCTAGTGACAAGTGACGAGTGACAAGTGACGAGCAAGAATCAAGACAAGTTTTTTTGTTTTCAACTTGTCACTCGTCACTTATCACTTGTCACTGCTTTTCAAGACTTCGTTCATCGCGCCCGTGCGATAGCCGTGGAGGTCGAGCGTCACGTAGCGGAAGCCAAGGGCGCGAAAACGGCGCGCGAGTTCGTCCGTGACTTCGCGCCGGAGCGCGTTCTCTAGTTCCGCCGGGGCTATTTCGAGGCGCACCAGTTCGTCGTGATGCCTGACGCGAAATTCGCGGAAACCGAGCGAGCGCATGATCTCTTCGCCCGTCTCCACTTCGCGCAGGCGTTTGATCGTGACGGCCGTGCCGTAGGCAATGCGCGAAGAGAGGCAGGGGCTGGCGGGCGCGTCCCACGTCGGGAGCCCCGCGCGGTGGCTGAGCGCGCGCACCTCTCGCTTCGACATGCCGACTTCGACGAGCGGGCTGCGCACGCCGTGTTCTGAGGCGGCGGCGCGACCGGGGCGGTAGTCGCCGAGATCGTCCGTGGTCGAGCCGTCCACGACGCAACTAAAGCCGCGCGCGGCGGCGACGGGTGCGAGTTTCGAGTAGAGTTCGGTCTTGCAGAAATAGCAGCGGTCGCCCGCGTTGGCCGTGTAGCGCGGGTCGGACATCTCTTCGGTGTCGAGCGTCTCGTGGCGGAAGCCGAAACGCGCGGCGATGTCTGCGGCCTGCGAACGCTGGTGCGCGGCGAGGCTCGCCGACTCGCCCGTCACGCAGAGCGCGGCGTCGCCGAGTTCGCCCGCCGCGACGTAGGCCACGTATGAACTGTCAACGCCGCCGGAGAAGGCGACGAGCACGGATCGCATCTCGCGGAAGAGGGCGCGCAGGGCGAGTTCTTTCCCGGCTGCTTCGGGCGAAACTGTTTCCGCTTCGCCGTCGTCGCGCAGAATCTCTTCGACTACCGAACCGCTCACAGCCATCGTCGCTCCGCTTCAAGACCCGCGTCCGTTTTGAGTAGGGCGGCCAAGTTGCCCGGCCGCGCGTCGCCGCCCGTGCGGCGGCCGAACCGAAGTTTGAGTTTGAAAATCAGGATGACTCGCATGTTATCGCAGGCATCTTGAAGGACGCAACCCATCATCCATACAAAGCGCGCCGGTTCGTCAGGAGAGGTCGTGGACGCGTCTTCGCAGCGCGTGTTATGCTCGCGCGGCAGAGCCGCCTTTCGGCGTCGCCGTCGCCTCTTTCGGTTCACGTTCCGGCAATCAAATTCACATCCGAACGAAAGCAGTCGCAGTTGAGACTCACACGTCCTTTTCTTTCGCACTTCAACCGACGCGCCCTCGTCTGGTCGCTCCTGCTCGTCGTCGCCTGCGCCGCGCCCGTGTACGCGCAGACGGACGACGACGATAACGACAGCGGCGAAGCCGACCCGGTGGCGATCTTCAACCGCGCGCAGGACGCGCACGCCAAAGGCGACCTCGCGCGCGCCGTCGAACTCTACGGCGAGGCCATCAAGGTGCGCCCCGAATTTCCCGAAGCGGAATATCAAAAGGGTGTCGCGCTCGTCGCACTCAAACAACTGCCGGGCGCGGAAAAATCTTTGCGCCGCGCCGTCGAACTGCGCCGCGACTGGTCGCTGCCGCAACTCGCGCTCGGACTCCTGTTAGTCCGCGCGGGCGACGACGCGCGCGCCGAGCCGTTTCTCAGTCGCGCCGTCGAACTCGACGCGAAAGACGCGAACGCCCTCTCAGCCCTCGCCTCGTTGCGCCTGCGCGCGGGCGCGAAGGAAGAGGCCGTTAAACTGATCCGGCGCGCCGCCTCAGCCCCGAACGCGAACGCGCCCGTGTGGGCGGAGCGCGCGCGCATCGAACGCACCGCCGGGGACAAGGCCGCCGCCGCGGAGAGCGTCGCACGCGCGCTCGAACTCGATCCGGGCAACGTCGCCGCCATCGAGGAGCGGACGGAACTCGCCGCCGACACGGACGACTACGAACGCGCCATCGCCGATGTCGAAATGGCGCTCAAGGCCGCGCCCGACTCGGCGCAGTTGCGCGCGCGCCTCGCCAACTACCACGCGCTCGCGGGCGAAAAGTATCGCACCAACGAGCCGAACAAGTCGCTCACGCATTACCGCCGCGCCGCCGAACTCGCCCCGACCAGCGTCAACTACGCGACCGGCTACGCGTCCGCACTCGTGCAGGCACGCCGCTCGGACGAGGCCGTCCCGCTCCTGCGGCGCATCCTCGCCAGCGCGCCCGACCAATACGCGGCGCACGCGAACCTCGCCACCGCTCTCGACGCGCTCAAGCAATACCCGGACGCGCTCGTCGAATACCAGTGGCTCAACCGCGCGCGTCCCGATCTGCCCGTCACCTATTTTCTCCTCGCGCGTGCCTACGACCTGACGGGCGAATTTGAACTCGCGCTCGCGGCCTACGAAACGTTTCTGGCGAAGGCCGACGCCGCACAGAACAATTTGGAGATGGAGAAGGTCAATTTGCGCCTGCCGAACTTACGCAAGCAGATCAAACTCGGACAGGGCGTGAAGAAGAAAAAGCAGTAGCGAAGTAGTAGTAGTAGCGGAAGTAGCAGTAGCGGAAAAATAACAAGGGGAGCGTCAACACACCGGGAGTCAGTTCAACGCACGCACACATGAATCGTTCAACCCTCTATCGCAAGCGTCTCGTCGTGCTGCTGTCGGCGTTGCTGTGCGCCGCTTCCCTGTCGGCGTCCGCGTCCGAGGCGCGCGCGCAGGAGTTGGTCGTGCCGATGCAGGCCGCGCCGCCGCCGATGGTCTACATCCCGCGCGACGCGCGCACGCAGTTGTCCGAGGCGCACGACGATAAGGCGCGCACGCGTCTGAGTCTCGAACTGGCCGAGGCGCGGCTCGCGCGTGCCGAACAGCAGACGGAACTCAAACAGTTCAACGCCGCCACCGCCGACCTCGGCGTCTATCAGGCGTTGATGGAAGACGCCATCCAATATTTATACCGCGCGGGCGACGGCGGGCGCAGTTCGCGCGATCTATTCAAACGCCTCGAACAGTCTCTGCACAGGCACACCGCGCGCGTCGAGGCCGTGCGCCGCGCGACGCCGGGCGAGTTCGCGGGCAACGTGCTCGCGCTCGTCCGACTCCTGCGCGATCTACGCACCGAAGCCCTCGAAGCCTTCTACAGCGACACGGTCATACGCTGACGCAGGCGACATAACGCAAACTCTGATCAAGTGAGCCACACGATGAAAAACTTTACCCCACGTCTCACGCGCCTGAGCGCGTCGCTGCTGTTGCTCGCGCTCGCCGCCGTCTCGTTGCTGCCCGTCGCGCGCGCCGACGCCGCGTCTGTGCAGAGGCGCGAACACCTGACGGAGCAGGAAGTGGAGATGGTGCGCAACACGCAGGAACTCGACCGCCGCGTCGCACTGTTCGTCAAGATCGCCGAGCGGCGCGTCGCCGCAGTCGTTGCCGGTGGGGCGGTTGCGCCGTCGGCAAAAGATGTGGAGAAGTGGGGCGAACTGCCGAAGGGCACGCGCGCCCAACTGTTCAACGACCTCGCGCGCATCCTCGACGAAGCCATCAACAACATCGACGACGTGGGCGCGCGCTCGCCCAATAGTTCCACGATCCCGAAAGCCGTCAGGCATCTCTCCGAGGCCGCCGCGCGCTTCCTCCCACAACTCACTGCGCTGCGCGCGGGCGCGGAGGCCGAAGGCGAACGCGAAGCCCTCGAACAAACCATTGACAGTCTCGAACAAGTGCTCGACGCGGCGAAGCAACTGCCCGCAGAGACGACAGAGAAGAAGGGCGACAAGAAGGACGAGAAGAAGAAACCCTGACGCGCGCCGTCGCTTCACACATGACACGTCGAAGGCCGCCGGATCACAAAGTCATCCGGCGGCCTTCGACGTGAATTGCAATCGAATTTTTCGTTGGTTACTTTTGACTCGACCGACGTACGCGCGCTTAGTTTTCCCTCCCGGCTTTCAGCACGGCGACGGCGCGGCGGATCGCTTCCGTGATGCGTGTGGCGGCTTCGCGTGCGTTCGTGGTGTTGCGGTCGTCAATCGCCTGACGCAGGTCGGGCAGCGGTTGCGCGGCGTAGCCCGTGTAGAGTCCGGGCGCGTAAATCTGATGCTTGTACCACGCGCGCCCGCGCAGGCCGCGCTCGTCCGTCAGAGCGCGCTCGGCGGCGATGAGGCTGTCGTTGATGCGCTTGAGCGACGACATGGCGCGCGGCTCTTTCTCGCCGACGCGCACGCGCGATTCGATCTCTTCGAGCAATCCCTTGCGGCGCGACTGCACGCGCGCCGCCTCGTCGCTTAATTCTTTGACGGCATCGAGCAGAGCCTTCGAGTCGAAGTCGTCAGCGAGCTTGCGGCGCGCGGCGGTCTTCTGCGTCTCGTTGACGAAGTTGCGGACTTCCGTCGCGTAGTCGGCGTAGTCGAAGGGGAGAGAGCGCGAGTTGGCGAGGCGCAGAGTCATCGTGCCCCAGATTTGCGCGGCGGCGACGTGGTAGACGAAACCGGGGTCGCCGAATTTCTCCATCCAGTTGAACGAATCATAGGCCGAATGATAGACGCCGTAATCGCCGCCGAAGCCCATGTCGAGCGAGGTCACGCCGAGGTGTTGGAGGAAGGGCGTGTAGTCCGAACCCGAACCGAGCGCGTTGATGCGCGCCTCGGCGATGGGCGCGTCCGTGCCTGCGCTCGCGTCGGTCAACTCCGCTTCGGGGCGCGCGTCGTTCACGCGATCCTGCCACGCCTGATAGACCGACTTGCCCGTCTTCGGATCACGCACGTCGCGCGTAGCAGCGCGGATCAGTTTCCACAGCGTCGGCACGCTCGACGCGCCGAAGTTTGCGCCGGAGACGGCCGAGTCCATGTTGAGATAAGCGACGGCACGCTCGCGCAACTCGGCGGCGTTCTCTTCGACCCACTCGGTCGAGCCGATGAGGCCGTGCTCCTCGCCGTCCCAACTGCCGAAGATGATCGTGCGGCGCGGTCGCCAGTTTTGTTTCAGCAGTTCGCCGAAGCCACGCGCGAGTTCGAGCATGGCGGTCGTGCCGCTGTTCGGGTCAACCGCGCCGAACGTCCAGGCGTCGCGGTGATTACCGATGACGACCCAGCGGTCGCGCTCTTCCGCGCCCTCGATGCGGCCGATGACGTTCCAGATCGTGCGGACTTGAAAATCCATCGAGGTCTTCAAGTGGACGCGCACGTCCTCTGTGCCGCCGACGTGATAGGCGAACGGCAACCCGCCCTGAAAGCCTGCGGGGCGAACAGCGCCGTGCAAGGGTTCGAGCAGGCGGCGCGCGTCGCCGTAGGAGATCGGCTGGACGGGGATGCGCGGGATGTTGAGCGTCGGGTCGTCTTGTTTGAGTCGCACCGTCCCGGCGACGGCGGGCTTGCCCGGCGTGAGCGGGTCGCCGGGATACTGGAAGAGGTACATGACCGAGCCGCGTTGCGCCGAAGTCTCCGGCCGCCACGGGCCGTTCGGGTAAACGTCGCCCTGCGTGTAGCCGTCGTCGGCCGGGTCGGAGTAGATGATGAGACCGACCGCGCCGTTCTCTTCCGCCACCTTCGCCTTGACGCCGCGGAACGAACGGCCGTAACGCGCGATGACGACACGGCCGCGCACGTCCACGTTGATCTTTTTCAGCGCGGCGTAGTCGTCCGGCAGACCATAGTTGACGTAGACGAGCGGGGCGGTCACGTCGCCCGTCGCGGAGTAGCCGTTGAAGAGCGGGATGATGCGTTGGTGCGAAGAAGAAGGGTCTTGCGGCAGGACGGCTTCCTCTAACTTCAAAAACTCGCGGCGCGTCGTGATGAGTTCGAGCATCGTGGGATGCTTCGGGTACGGGAGCAACACTTGATACTCTCTGAGTTCCGCGCTGATGCCGAACTTACGCAGTTGATCGCGGACGTAGACGGCCGTGCGGTAGTCTTCGGGCGTGCCCGCGACGTGCGGCTCGCGCGTCAGCGTGCGCAGGTGTTCGCGCGCCGACGCGGGCAGAGGCACGGCGCGGAAACGATCTTCGAGTTGCCGCTCGGCGTCCGACTCTGCGGCGGTGAAGCCGTCGAGCGTGACGGCGGCCTGCGTCGTCTGGGCACGTGCGCGCGGGCTGAACCCGGCAGCGATAAAGTTGATGGTCAGGCAGAGCGCGAGGGCGGCGCGCACGGGTGCTTTCATGTAGTCGAGTCTCCTCAGGAAGATTGCGCGTCTACGTTGAACTGTCAGGCGCGTTTGAGCGTAGAATGAGTTTACGCGAAAAGGCGCGGCAAAGGAAAAGACATTAGGGAAGGGGGAAGGGGTAAAGGGGAAAGGTGGAGAAAAAAGCTCGACACGCGTTTCTGTTTTGACCCTTACCCTTTACCCCTTCCCCTTTCCCCATTTCATTCAGGAGACTTATGGACAACAGGTATTATCCGGGCGTCGAGGTTGACGTGCAGAGTTTGGTCGCGGAGTTGCGCCGTCTGTTCGACGAGGGCGACTACGAAGTGCAATCCATGCAGGTGGCGCAGACCGCCGTGCTGCAAGCGCGAAAGTCCGGCACGCTGCGCGACCTGACCGGGCTGTCGGCCGCGCTGACCATCAAGATCACGCCGGAGCACGGCGGCACGCGCGTCGAGATCGGCATGCAGAAGTGGCTCGACAAGGCGGCGGTAGCGGCCGTCGCCGTGATCCTCTCGGCCGGGCTGCTGCTCGCGCTGCCCGCCCTCGGCGCGTACTGGCAGCACCGCCTGACGGAAGACTCCTGGAAGATCATCGAGGCGCACATCGCGCGCAAGGCGGGCGGGTACGTGCCGCCGATGCCCGGCAGTTGCGGGACGTGCGGCGCGACCAACACGACGGGCGCGGCCTTCTGCGCCGGTTGCGGCGCAGACCTCAGACGCGGCCACACATGCGAAAACTGCGGCGCGGCGCAACGCGACCCGTCGGCCAAGTTCTGCAACCGCTGCGGCAAACCGCTCGGCGCGCGGGCGTGAGTTTCATCAAACGAGACTCGACGAGTTAAGTTTGCATCACTCGATGAGTTAAGTTTTGCGACACTCGACGAGTAAAGTTTTGCGATACTCGATTGAGTTAAGTTTACGGCGACTGCCGGAGTGAAATAGTTATGCGTGAATTAAAATTTTCAGATCGAGACAAGAGCGGGGCAGCGCGTCGCCAACAAAAGAGCGTGATGGCGCGTTCGTTCGTCGCCGTCCTCTGTTGCGCGCTCGTGGTGCTGGCGGCGGTCGGCGTCGGTTACGCGCAGGCGGGGCGGCGTGTGGCGAAGCCGAAGAGCGACCCGCCCGTGCCGAAGTCGGCCGAGGCCACGGCCGCGCCCGTCGCCGAACCGACGGCCGAACCGGAGAAGATTTCCCTGCTCGTCACGGGCTACACGTCAGGCTCGATGCGTTACGCGATGGGTCTGGCGGACAACCTGCCGGGCGTGGTGGGGCGTCGCCTGCAAGACAGTCGCAGGTTGCAGATCACTTCCGGCGGCGAGATGACGCGCGGCGAGGCGACCAAGCGCGCGAAGAACGCCGAGACGAAAACCTTCGTTGTCTGGATCGAATTAGAGGGGCACGGGTTCGACCTCGATCCGATCAACCAGCGCACGCGCGTCGAAGACTTGTCCGTCCGCTACATCGTGCTCGAACCGGGCACGGCCAAGTTGAAGGATCAGGGCAGCGTCCCGCTGCGCCCCGTGCGCGGCGGCGTCCTCGGCACGACGCGCCGCCTGCCGTCCTGCTACCCGCAGGTCACTTCCAGTTTCGAGTATGCGGTCGTCTACGCCGGGATCGAGACGGCCGAACGCGTCTTCAGGACGTTCTCGCTGACGAGTCCCGCGCTCTGCACTTGAGCGCAAACTAAAGTCCTGAGCGCGCGGATAAAACTATTGAGCGCGCGGATAAAAAAATACTGAGCGCACGCCCGCGCAATTTCGCATCCGCCCAATATTGACGCCTCGCAATCTTATGTCCGATATCTTCTGCCACAACTGCGGCCAGCCGAACGCAGACATCGCGCGCATCTGTCGCTACTGCGGCACGCCCCTCTCTTCGCACAGCCAGTCCGCGTCGCGCCCGCCCGACTACGCGCCGCCTCCGCAAGCAGACTTCACGGGGCTACCGCTCTGGGCGACCGACCCGCCGCCCGCGCCCGTCCAACCGCTCGCGCGTCCGCACATGGCCGGAGCGCCCGCACACTTCCGCTGCCCGCATTGCCAGTCAACCGCCCCGCCCGTCGTCGCCAGGCGCATCGGCACGGCGGGCTGGATCGTCTTCTTCGCACTCCTCATTTTCTGCTTCCCGCTCTGCTTCATCGGCCTCTTCATCAAAGAGGAATACCGCATGTGCAGTTGGTGTCGCGGCGCAGTGGCATAATTGCGGAATGCGGATTTCGGATTGCGGATTAGAAAGACAGTTGCTTTACTAATCCGCATTCCGCAATCCGCATTCCGCAATCTCCCTAGTCGTGTCGCAGTGCCTTGACCGGATCAATGCGCGCGGCGCGGGCGGCGGGGTAGAGGGCGGCGAGGATGGCGACGGCGACGGCGAAGAGGATCGCGCCGAGCCAGAGGTAGGGCGGCAGCGCGAAGAAGTCCACGTAAGAGACGCCGCGCGGTTGGAGGATGAAGCGATAGGCGAGACGGTTTGCCACCGCGTCAATCGCCCACGCGGCGAGCGCGCCGAACACGCCGCCCATCAACCCGATCAAGCCCGCCTCGACGAAGAAGATCAACTTGATCTCACGGTCTTCCGCGCCGATGGCCTTCATGATGCCGATCTCGCGCGTGCGTTCGAGGATGGACATGATCATCGTGTTGGCGATGCCGAACGAGGCGACGAGCAGCGAGATGCCGCCGAGCAAGCCGAGCGCGGAGTTGAGGATGAGGAAGACCGTGCGCAACTCTTTCAACTGATCCACGATGGAGAAACTGTTGAAGCCGAGTTCGTTCAGACGCTTTTGCACGTCCGGCAACACGTCCGGGTCGGTCACGCGCACGACGGCCATCCCGTAGCCTTCCGTCTCGTCGTCCTTGAGCACGCCGCTCTCGCGCGCGAGGCGAAACGCCACCTCGCTGATCGAGTTGCGATACCTGTCCGACCACGCACGCGCCGCCGGGAGCGGGATGTAGATACTTGAGACCGGCATCATGCCGCGAAACTGACGCCCGCCCTGCGGGCCGCCCTCGACTTCCGTCTTCAACACGCCGACGATGCGAAACGTCCGCGCCGCCAGCGCGCCCGCCGCCGGGTCGTCTCCCGCAGACTCTTCTTCCAACGGCAGCCCGAAGAAACTCAACCCCCCGTCATCCCCCGCTTCACTCGCCCCGCTCGCTTCGTCCTCCGCACCCGCATCATCTTTCACGCTCGCTTCGTCCTTCTCGCTTGATTCAACCTTCGCGTCCGTCCCATCTTTTGCGCCCGCTTCATCGTTCGCGTTCGCGCTCTTCTCTGCCCCGTCGCTCGATCTCTCCGCGCCCGCTGCACCGCTGCCCGGCGCGAGCAGTTCCAACGTCTGACCGACGGCATCCTCCGCCTTCGCGAAACCGAAGCTACGCAGGAACGACTCGTCCACCACCGCCTCGTCCGCCTGCGGCGAACTGATCATGCGCCCCGCGAGATAAGTCTTGAAGCGCGTCGCCCCGTTCGGCACGAGCGCGCCGCCGACCTGTCTGAGCAACGCGCGTTTGTTGGCGCGCACGTATGTCGTCAAGTCTATGTTCGGCTCGACGGACGCGACGCCCGGCAGCCCCGCGATCTCCTTGAGCGCGGCCTCGGTCAACATGCGCTCCGGCACTTTGCGCGCAGGGTCGTTTGAATCCGACTGGCGACCGCGCCGCCCACGCCCTTCGCGCCGGTCGCCGCCGCCGTTGTCGCCCATCGCCGACGAGACGAGGCCGATGAGATCGCGCCCGCTCACGGTGATCTCGTTGAACAGATCGAGGTCGCGGAAACGCTGCACGGCGTTTCGCTGCAAGCCCAGCCCGAACGACATCATCGTCACGATCATCGAGACGCCGACGATGACGCCGAGCGTCGTCAGCCCCGCGCGCAGACGCGCCTCACGCAAATTGCGCAACGCGAGCCGGAGTACATCGAGAAACTTCATAAGGGAGTAATTGCGGGTTTCAAGTTTCAGGTTTCAAGTTTCAGGTCTGACTGTTTCAAGCTGCGGCTTACAATCAACGATCAGAGAGCTTCAGACTTGAAACTTGAAACCTGAAACTTGAAACTTAGTTCAGTCTTGCCAGTTGTAACTTCATCTGCTTCAACTGCTCTGTGACGCGTTCGGCGTCGGGCGGGTTGCGCGCGTCTGTGAGATAGGCTTCGACGTCCACGACGGCTTCGGCGTAGCGGCCGAGTTGCGCGAGCAGCGCGCCGCGGTCGCGCCGTTCCTCGACGGCGTGGGGCGCGACGAGCAGGATGCGTTCGATGATGGAGAGCGCGCGGCGGTAGAGTCCCGCCTGCGCGTAGATGCCTTTCAGGTTGCGCAAGAGGCGCGCGAGGATGTCGCGCGTCGTGACGGGTTGCAGGTGCGCGTCGGTCAGCGGCGCTTGCCCGCCGTAGATCGTGTCGAGCCGCTCCTGACAGTCGTCCGCGTCAACCACTTTGGCATTGAACGGATCAACCAGCGCCGACTCGCCGCCCTCCGCCCCGGCGCGCACGATGAAATGGCCGGGCAAGCCCACGCCTTCCACGCGCAGCCCCGCGCGCCGCCCGACTTCCATGTAAACCAGAGAGAGCGTGATCGGAATGCCCGTGCGCCGGTCGAGCACGTCGGACAGCAGGCTGTTGCGCGGATCGTAGTAGTCGCTCTGGTTGCCCGCGAAGCCCAACTCTTCAAAGAGGAATTTATTGAGCGCGCCGACCGCGTTCGCGTCGCCCGCCCGCGCGATGCGTTCGCGCGCCGCGAGTCCCAACTCGTAGAGCCGCGCGCGGTAGTGTTCCACGTCCAGCCCCGGCCGCTCCTCCGCCGCCACCAGCAGAGCCGCGTGCGCCAACTCGACCGACGCCTCCGGCTGCGCCACCAGCCGCGCGAAGCGACGCCGCGCCTCCACCATCAGCAATTTACCTTGAGGAGTCATAGAAGAATTGCGGAATTCGGATTGCGGATTTCGGATTGTAAAATCAGATGCCGCTAACCAAACTCGCTTGTTTTTTAATCCCCATTCCGCAATCCGAATTCCACAATTGAAGATTCCGCATTAGTCAAAGACATGTCGCACCGCGTCGTCCGTCCAATCGGCGAGGCTGTGGGTGACGACATCCGCCCCGGCGGCGCGCAGGGCGGCTTCGGTGACGGTGTTGGTGACGCCGAGCGTGCGCATCCCTGCGACGCGTGCGCCCTCGATGCCGGGCGGCGAGTCCTCTATGACAAGACATTCGGCGGGCGCGAGCGCGGGCTGCCCGTCAGCGCGCCGCGTCTCATTCAACTTTTCGAGCGCGCGGTTGACGCAGGCCGGGTCGGGCTTGCACGCGCTCACGTCCTCCGCACTGACGACGACCGTGAACGCCTGTTTCAGCCCCGCGCGTTCGAGTACGTACTCGATGCTCGCGCGCCGCGCCATGCTGACGACCGCGAGCGGGTAGCGACGCGCGAGCGACTTGACGAACGTCACGACGCCGGGGAACAGCGGCAACTCTTCGCTGATCAACTCGCGATGATGTTTCGTCCAAGCGTCCAGCACGCGGTTCAAGTCCGCGTCCGTGTACTCGCGCCCGTCGCGCGCGAAGGCGGCGCGGAAGAACGTCACGTCGTCCATGCCGAGCGAGCCGTAGTAATCCTCTTCGGTGAGCGCGACGCCCTCGGCTGTGAGCGCGTCCTGTGCGGCCTTGAATTGCAGCGGCTCGTCGTCAATGATGACGCCGTTGAAGTCGAAAAAAATTGCTTTGATCATGCGTGCGAAAATCCAGACGTGAGGACGAACTTCCCCCCGTGCCCGAAACTTAAAATTAGATTGAACTGAAATCCGTGCGACAAGATGCTGCGCCCGCCAGCTCGCCGCATAAAGTTGCTCCACCCGTCGCTACGACCCTTGAGACAATCGCGCCGTAGCGACGGCAGAGATCTTCCGGCAACCGCGCAGTCGTAGCAAACTCAAAAGGTGTTTCAAGCGAGCCGACGACGCCCCGACTATCACTCTGGCAACCCCGCCGGGCAGCCCTTCGCTCAATCCGCCGCGGGGGCGCGAGGTGTCTGTTTTTTACTCGCCTTCGGCGTTTTTAATTTAACGCCCAATTTGATGCCAAGCTCCTGTTCATACGAGCGAAGTTCGGTTGCCGCCGCGCTCGAAATGTGCTCCGAGGAATCATCCAGCAGTTTTAACAAATGGGGGACGGCGCGCGGGTGGCGTGTTCTCCCGAGCGCGAGCGTCACCTGTCGGCGCACCATCTCGTCCTTTAAAGCGACGGCCTGACCCAGAAACGGGATGGCGAGTTCGTCGCCGATCCGGCCGAGCGCGCTTGCCGCGTATGCACGGGTCACGGTGTCTTCGGACGAGCGAAGCAGCAACTCGCCCAACTGCGGGACGGCGCGAACGATGCGAAGTTGTCCGAGGGTCGCAATCGTTCTTTGCTTCATGGCTTCGCGTTTCGTGATCGACACGTCGCCGAGAAGTTGGGTGAGAATCTCGCGCGCGCCGTCGCCGAGTTCGAGCCACGCTTCGGTCGGTGGAGCCTCGCGGCGCGCGAGCAACTCTTCCACCCGGAGGCGGAGTTCAGCCCTCGACGTCCCCTGTGCTCGTTTGAAACCGCCGTCAGGCATCTGGTCTTCCTTGCGCGGCACGTCAGGTTCATTATATTGATCCGGTTTCGACTCAAAATCAGGAATCGAAGGGACATCGCTCGCCGATCTCTTTTGCGTTTGTTTCTTCATAATCTTCTCCGCTAAGGCGTCAGCGAATGAACAAGCCCGTGCTTGCGCATCTTATTAATCTGACATCCCGTAATGACGTCGCTGTCACGACGGGATGATGAAAAGATGAAGTTGTCGGAGATGTTGGCGTCGGCGGGGTTGGTGTCGTCGCACCCGTCGTTTTCATCGGCGTGCTCCAACCCCAGATAATGCCCCCCCTCATGGGCGAAGGTTTGGCCGAGGTTCACCGTGTCGGAATCGCGCCGCACCACCAGCCCGCTGCTGTTGCCGTTCTTATCCACGGGGCCATTGACCGGCGAACTGCCGAAAGCCCCGTCCCATCGTCCTTCCACGAAGAACACGTCCAGAAACCAGTTCGAGACGGTATACTTGCTTCTCAGGTCGTTGATCTCGGACTGATTATCTATAAACCGGAAGCGGGCTTTATCCGCGTCCATGTCCGGCGTCCCTTCGATCTTGTATAGCTCGACGCCGTGGACGGTCATGTCCCGCGACCGAAAAATCCCCGAAGCGATCTCGGAGGCCGCACGTTGATACTCGCTTCTTTCGGTGGCGGAAAAGTCGCCGACGCGGATGATGTTATAGCCGATCACACGCATCGCTCGCCAAATCTGATTCCGCGCCGGGATGAAGCCCGACCCGCTCATGCTGTAACGGTAGGTGAGATCGCCTTTGTTGATGAAAACGTTATAGGCGTTCGTTCCCTCGCCGTGGAAGGTATGCCAACTCCCGTAAACAGTTGACCACGCCGGGATCACGACGTCGCCGCTGAGGTCGAAGGTGAAAGTGCCGATATTGCTGCCCCCATCGGTCATCGTCACGGTGACCCGCCGTCCCAGATTCACGCTCAAGCCCGTGCTGTTGACCCAACGGATACCGGCGTAGCAATACCAACGCCGCTCGCCAAAGTTATACTTGGGCGCGCCGCCGCTGCCCGACTGCGTGAAGTAGGTGGGCGTGACGTAGACCTGCACGGGGTTGCGTGTGAAGACGCCGAAAGTTGCGGCTCTTTGATGAACGTGACCCGCTCTGTCTCTGAGCGTCGCCACAAGGCTGAACTCGCCGGACTCGCCGGAAACAAAGTTCCTTAAGATGATGCGGCCGTCGCGGCGATCCTCGTCACTGACGTGGAAGTGTGCGCTACTCATTGCGCCGGAGGGAAAGCGCACGCTGATGGAGACGATCTCGGCCGGGACGACGGGCTGCTTGGGAAAACTGATTCGCAGATTGAAGGGTTCGTTTACGTAGAGTCGCTTCGCCTCGGCCGAAATCTCGGTA
>JAUZFQ010000041.1 GCA_030838445.1 Pyrinomonadaceae bacterium
GCTACGGCGGTCGCCCCGTCGCCGCGCACCGCGAATGCCTCGCCACCGCACACGCCGTCGAACGCGCGCGCGGCGGCTGGCTCGCGGCGTCCGAAGAAGAGTGGGCGGCCGTCTTCGCACACGTCGCCGACGCACCCGACGCGGAACTCGACGCCACGGGCGCGCGCGGCCGCGCCTACGCCGCCGCACACGCCGACTGGAACAATGTCATCTCGCGTTACGAAGAACTGCTCCGCCCGCTCGGAGAGGAATCAAACGCGGAGCCAGCCGCCGCATCAGCCACCATCGAATCAAGCACGGATGAATCAAGCACAAGCGAATCAAGCGCGAATGAATCAGGTGCAGACGAAGCAAACGCGCATGAATCGAACGTGGACGAATCGTACGCGACGGCGGCAACTCCGCCGCGCGCGCGCCGCGCGATCCACCAACTGCTGCCCGACATCGTTTACGGCGACGCGATCTCGAATCAGGCGATCAACATTCGCGACCACCTGCGCGCGCGCGGCTACGCGTCGGAGATTTTCGTCAAGCGGCGCGACGAGCGGATGCGAGACGAGGCGCAGTTGTTCGACCCCGCGCTCGTCGCGCCCTCGGATGCGCTGCTCTATCATCATTCCATCGGCTCGGAACTGACCGCCTGCGCCGTCGAACACCGTGGCGCGAAGTGTCTCGTCTATCACAACATCACCCCGGCCGAATATTACGCGCCCTACCGCCCCGGCTTCGCGTGGATGCTGCGGACGGGGCGCGCGCATCTGCCGCGACTCGCGCCGCACTTCCCCGTCTCCGTCGGCGACTCGGCTTTCAACGCGGCCGAACTCGCGTCGAGCGGCTTCCCGCATCCCGGCGTGCTGCCGATCATCTGCGACCCCGCGAAGTGGAACCTGCGCGCCGACGACGCGCTCATGGATCGCTTGCAGGACGGACTGGTCAACCTCCTCTTCGTCGGTCGCATCGCGCCGAACAAGAAGCAGGACGAACTCGTCGCGGCCTACGCTCTCTACCGCGAACTCGACCCGCAGTCGCGCCTCGTCATCGCAGGTGAAGGCCGCGCTTCCGATCCTTACTACACGCGCCTCCTGCGTCTCATCGCCGCGCATGACTTAAGCGAGCACGTCACCGTCACAGGCCAACTGTCGGACGCCGAACTGCTGGCCTACTACCGCACGGCGCACCTATACTGGTCTCTGAGCGAACACGAGGGCTTCGGCGTGCCGCTCGTCGAAGCGATGTGGTTCGACGTGCCCGCGCTCGCCTACCGCAGCGCGGCCGTGCCTGAGACGCTCGGCGAGGCCGGGTTGACGTTCGGACGCAAAGACGATTTGCGCCGCGTCGCCGCGCTCGCTAAGCTGCTCACGCGCGACGACGCGGACTTGCGACGACGCACTATAGAGGCCGGACGCGCGCGCCGCGAGGCTTTCACGCCCGCGCGCGTGCAACAGATTCTCGACGAGTTGATCGCGCGCATGGAGAGTTTCGCTGTTGCTTCACAAGAGCGGCGCGAAGTGGAAGAGGTGGCATAAACTCTTGAGTTCGACGACGAGAGAAACGCAAACGACGACGACGAAGACCGCGACGCCTTACACGGCGGCGGGCGAGTCGCGTTTGACGGGCACGACTGCAAACGCGCGGCCGGACAGTGCGCCCGTGCTCGCCATCGTCGTGCCCTGTCTCAACGAGGAACTCGTCATCGGCGACACCGTGCGCCGCCTCTGCGAAGTTTTGCAGAAACTCGCGGCCGCCGGGAAAGTTGACGCGGAGAGTTTCGTCTACCTCGTTGACGACGGCAGCCGCGACCGGACGTGGGCGGTCGTCGAGGAACTGCACGCGCTTGATGCGCGCGTCAAAGGTCTCAAACTCGTGCGCAACGTCGGCACGCAAAACGCCCTGCTCGCCGGTCTGCTCGGCGTCAAAGAACACGCCGATTGCGTCGTCACGATTGACGCGGATTTGCAGCAGGACGAGGCCGTCATCGAGACGTTTCTGGAGAAGTACCGCGAGGGCGCGCACATCGTCTACGGCGTGCGCCACGGGCGCGGCGATTCTTACTTGAAGAAGGCGACCTCCGGCTTCTTCTACAACCTGATGCGTTTGATGGGCGCGAAGATCATCAAGCACCATTCGGAATATCGCCTCGTCTCGCGTCAGGCGATTGACGCCATCTCGGAATACCGCGAGTACAATCTGTTCCTGCGCGGCATCTTCGTGGACATCGGCTATCAATCGGAGATCGTGCCGTTCACCGTCAGGCGGCGCGGCGCGGGCAAGTCGAAACACGACTTCCGCAAACTCGCCTCTCTCGCGCTCGACGGCATCACGTCGTTCAGCATCGTGCCGCTGCGTTTGGTGACGGTCGCCGGGATGCTCGTCTTCCTGTTCAGCGTGCTCATGACGCTCTTCTACCTCTATCACAAAATCAAGGGGCACACGCCGCCCGGTTGGGCGGGCACGATCATCCCCATCTATTTTCTCGGCGGCGTCCAGATCATGTTCTTAGGGATCGTCGGCGAGTACATCGGCAAGATTTATCAAGAGACCAAAGCGCGCCCCCGCTACATCAAAGACACCGAACTGTTTTGAGTTCAACCCAGACCACACCAGACCGACCCGCCGCTGCCGACGCCGACGCACGCGCGGCGAACGTCAATCCCTGCGTCGTGTGCGGTCGCGACGACGCGGCCACTCCGCTTTACCCCGGCATCCTACGCTGCCGCGCCTGCGGCTACGTCTACGCCGACATGCGCCTGACGGACGAGGAACTCTTCGCGCTCTACAACGAGGAGTTCTTCACCGGCGCGGAGTTCAGCGACTACGCCGCGGATGCGAAATTCTTCCGCAAAAATTTCGCCCTGCGCCTGCGCGAACTAAAAAAATTCCTCGACCCCGCGCGCCACCGGCGGCTGCTTGAGATCGGCTGCGCCAATGGCTTCTTTCTCGACGTGGCGCGCGACGAGTTCGAGCACGTCGAAGGCATTGACATCACGGACGAGGGGACACGCTACGCGCGCGACGAGTTGAAGCTCGATGTGGTGCAGGCGGACTTTCTCGCGCACGACTACGGCGCGCGGAAGTTTGACGTGGTCTGCATGTGGGACACCATCGAACATTTGCGCGAGCCGCAAACCTACGTCGAAAAGATCGCGGCGCACACCAAACCGGGCGCGCTCCTGACCATCACGACCGCCGACGTTGACAGTCTCAACGCGAAGCTCCGGAAAGATAAGTGGCGCATGATCCACCCGCCCACGCACCTCCACTATTTCTCCGCCAGGACGCTCGCGCAACTGCTCGACAGGCACGGCTTCGATGTCGTCTACAATCGCTACTGCGGCTTCTACCGCAGCATCGGCAACATGGCCTACAACGTCCTCGTCCTGCGTCAACAGAAGCCGCAACTCTATCGCCCGCTCGAACGCCTCGGCGTCGGCGGCTTAGGTTTCTACCTCAACCTCTACGACATTATGTACGTCATCGCGCGGCGGCGTTGAAATCGGTGGCTTAACAGTTGTTGTACGTCTTTCGATTCAGCACGAACTGAGATTGGCGAATGGAACCCATAATCCGTGAAAACATCAGTGCCATCTTTGCGCTGATTGGTGTGATTGCTGGTGGTTTATTGTCGTTCCTCGGAACGTGGCTCTTGAAGAAAAGAGAACTCAAGCTTCGTCTTTGGGAAAAAGTCTTAGACCGCAGAATCGAAGCTCATGAGCAAATCGCTCAACTCTCGAAATCTTTATGCACAATGAGAAGCTTAGGTAAGCCAGAAGAAAGTGGTGAATTGGCTAGAGCACCAGCATTCATGTTTTCAAAAGGGCATTTTGAAGAGTGGTACAAGTATTATTCTCAGACCGTCGGTGGTAATTCGACGTGGTTGTCTACGGAGCTTACACGTGAATTAAGTTTGCTCCAAGACTACATTGTCAACCTTTATGAATTTCTACGGCCAATTGATCCAAACCTATATCCCGAAATCGGCGCACTTATTAGAAATGATTTTATTGACTTTTCCACTCGCATTGAGAAATTAGCATTTGAGTTTTTTAGAGATGATCTATTCAAGCTTAGATTGAATGATCTAAATAAGTGGCATAAATACCCAATTGAGGAAACTCAAAGGAGATTATCAAGTATGAGACTGTTTTCTAAGAACAAGCAAATCGAGGCATTAATCAAAGGAAATGAGCATGAAAGTTAAGGGGGAATGATCGCCGCCGTATAACAACTCAATTAACCCGACGCCTCGATAGTATCTCTTTCATCGTTATCTTGTTCCTTGCAGCTTAAATGCTTCATGCTCAGCGCGGGTTAATTCGGGCATTAGAGCACCGTCGAATGGTGGCGCACGGGCATGTACCTCGCTTACCTCGCACACGTTCCGGCAAGGGCACGCGGCGGACGCGCATAAGGACTCGACCACAGTGAAGCGTACAATTCTTCATGGCCTCGCCGTCCTCTCCGGTTACACGCTCGTCGTCGTCCTCTTCTTCGCGCCCGTGTTGTTCTCGGATTACTTGCTCGCACCGGGCGACGGCATCCTGTATTTCCTACCGAACTTTTACGCGCGGCGCGTGCTGTGGGACGCGTCCGTGTGGGGCGGCTTTCCGGCGGTGGGCGATTCGCAGTTGATGATGTGGTATCCGCCCGCGCTGCTGTTCTCGCTCGTCAAATCGTGGAACGCCTTTCTCCTGTCGGCCTACGTCCTCGCCGCGAGTTTCACCTATGCTTACTGTTACGCGCTGACGCGCTCGCGCTTCGCCGCGACGGTGGGCGGCGTCTGCTACGGCATGTGCGGCTTCGTCGTCGCGCACCTCGGCCACGCCGCCCTCATCCACGCCGCCGCGTGGCTGCCGCTGTTCATCCTGTCGCTTGAGAAACTTGCACGACGCGAAGACTCCGGCATCGAGCAATGCGAAGACTCGGACGTTGGGCAACGTGAAGGTTCAGGCGTTGAGCAACGCGGAGACTTAAACGATGCTCGACGCGAAGAGTTGAACGTTGAGCGACGCGAAGGCGCGTCGCGTTGGCGTCGCGCGGGCGGGGACGGTTTGTGGTTCGCGGTGGGCGTGGCGAGTGTCGCGTGCTCCGCGCTCGCGGGGCATCCGCAAATCTTCGTCTACACGCTCGCGCTCGGCGGCGCGTATGCGCTCGCGCGCGGGTGGCAGGCCACAGGCGGGCGCGTGCGTTACTACATACTCTCCGCGCTCGTCGTCTTGACGGGGACGGGACTCGCCGCCATCCAGCTAGTGCCGACGGCGGAACTCGCCGCCGCGAGTTTGCGCGCGTCGCTCGGCTTCGCGGAGTTCGTCTCTTACGCGCTGCCGCTCAGGCAGACGCCGATGCTCCTCTTCCCTTACCTCTACGGCGGCTCGCCCGGCACGCTCTACGATCTGCCCTACTTCGGCGCGTGGGGTTCGGAGGCGGGCGGCTGGGGCGCGGGCGAACTGAGCGGCTACGTCGGACTCTTGCCGCTGCTGCTCGCCGCCATCGGCTTCTTGGCGACTCGGCGACGCGGCCTCGCGTGGTTCTGGCTCGCCGCCTGCGCCGTCGCCTTCCTGCTCGCGCTCGGCGACGCGACGCCGCTCGCGCGTCTTACTTACCAACTGCCCGTCATCAACAAGTTTCGCGTGCCCGCGCGCCACTTCATGGAACTGTCGCTCGGCGTGAGCGTGCTGGCCGCGCTCGGCGCGCACGCCGTCTTGCAAGGCATCGCTTCGAGTCGTCTGGTCAGACACACGCTCGTCGTCGCGGCCGCGTTGATGCTCGCCTGTCTCGCGGTTATGGTCGCGTTGACGGAGCGTGTGAGCGCGTGGGCGACCGAGCGGTTGACGCGCCCGCTCAGTTTTCTGCCGTGGGCGAACCCGGCGACGGCCGTGCCGCTCGTCGTGCTCTGCGCGGGCGCGGCCGCGCTGCTCTACTGGCGCGCACGCCCGCACTCTCACGCGCGCCGCGCGCTCGTCGTCCTCGTACTCGCGCTCGACCTCGCCAGCTTCACATGGTTTTACGAGTGGCACTACGGGCCGCCCTACAAGGTCTTTCAGTCGCCGCCGCTCGCCGCCGTCAGCTTGCGCGACGAACTCGCGGCGACGCACGCGCGACTGCTGCCTGTGCGCGGCGGCACGGGGCGCGTCAGCGAACTCCCGCCCGACCTCTCGAAGCTCTGGGGCTATCCGAGCGCGAGCGGCTACGGCCCGTTCATCCTCTCGCGCACGAGCCGCCTGTTGACGATGCCGCCGCACGGCAGCGTCGCCGACGGCACCTGGCGCGACCCTGCGAACCTTAGTCTCGACGTGTTGGCCGTGCGCTACCTCTTCGTGCCGCGCGACAAAATCGAGCCGCCCGCGTCGGCCGATGCCGACGGCGTCCGTTGGGCGCAAGGCGAGTTCAACGCCTCGCTCGGTGCGGGCTGCGGCGCGCCGAACCCGAACGTCTTCGCGGTCGAACTCCCGCGCCCCGCGCGCGCGAACGTCGTCGCCGTCGCCTCCGCGCTCGCCTGTTCCGCGCCGGTCGCTGACGGCGCGGAAGTGGCGCGCGTCGTCGCGACGGACACGGGCGGGCGCACTTACACGCAGAGCCTGCTGGCGGGACGCGACACCTCCGAGTGGGCTTACGACTGCGCCGACGTGCGCCCGACCATGCGACAGGCGCGCGCGAACATTTACCGCAGCTATCCCGTCACACGCGGCGACGTGCGCTGCGAGGGGCACGACTACACGGCGCGGCTCGTCCTGCCCGCAACCGCGGAGATCAAGCGCGTCGAGATTCAATGGACGGGCGGCGCGAACGCCACGCTGTCGGTCAAAAAGATCAGCTTGCTCGATGCGGGCGCGGGCAGTTCCGTCGCGGTCACGCCCGTCGCGGGTTCGCTCGCAGACGCGACGCGCTGGCGTCACGTCACCGACATCAACTTCGACAACAGCGGCTATGGCCGGATCAAACCGGAGGACGTGGGCGAGGCGGGCGTCTACGAGAATCTGCGTGCGCGGCCGCGCGCGTGGCTCGTCGGGAAAGTTCTCAACGTCACGGAAGAGGAGGCTCTGCGCGCGCTACACACGTCGCGGCTTGCGGACGGGAGCGCGTTCGACCCCGCGCGCGTCGCGCTTGTGGAAGAGCCGTTCGACTTCGCGCCGCAAACGCTCGACGCGGACGCGACCGCGCGCGTCACCTCTCTGTCGGACGACGGGTGGATGGAAGTTGAGACGCGCGCGAACGCGCCCTCGTTCCTCGTCACGAGCGACGTGTTCTATCCCGGCTGGCAAGCGACGATTGACGGCACGCCCGCGCTCCTGCTCCGCACGAACTACACACTGCGCGGCCTCGCCGTCCCCGCCGGAACGCACACAGTTCGCTTCGAGTTCCGGCCGCACTCCTTTTATCAAGGGGCGTCCATCAGCGCGGCCTCTCTGCTCCTGCTCGCCGCCGCGATCTTCCAACTGAATAGAAAAGCAACGCGCCGAGCGCAAGCAGACTGAGCACGGAGATGATCGCGCCGTTACGCGCGGCCGGAGCGCGATAACGCATCTCCACGCGATGCTCGCCCTCCGGCACATACACGCCGCGCAACAAATAATTTGTCGCGTGTATCTGCGCCGCCACGCCGTCAACCGTCGCTTCCCACCCCGGATAGTTGATCTCACTAAGAACAAGCACCGTCGCCACTGTCGCGCGCGTCTCGACCACGAGGCGGTTCGGTTCATACTCCGTGATGCGCGCCACACTCTCCGCCGTCAACTCTCCACCGGAGAGCGTTGGCAACTCGGCGGGGGCGACTTCGAGTAGCGCCGTGCGGCGCGGGTTGAACTCACGCGCGCCCTCTCCGCTGATGCGTCGCAAGGCTTCTTCGCCGTCCACCGACTCGGCTTCGCCGACGAGCCACGCACGCGGCTGCGCGCGCTTGTTTTCGAGGATGAGCACGTCGGCCGCGTCGTAGACGACAGACCAGCGCGCGGCGTCCAGCCCCGCGTAGAGACTTCGCTGCGTGCGCGCGAGCGTTCGCGATTGCCGGCGTGTCGAGTCGTAGAGCGTCGCCTTCCAGAGCGCGAGCGCGACGCCTTCGGTCGGGTTGACGATCTCGACGCGCTCGACCGCGAGCATCTCGCCGAGCGCAACGCGCGACCAGTAGCGATGCGACGAATAGTTGCCGCTCTCGTCCGCGACCGGCGTGCTGTCGAAGACGGGCGCGAGCGCGTGCCGGACTCCGGCGCGCACGTCCGGCCGCTCGTGCGCCCACTCGGCCGTGTCGCTCCCGGCGCGCAACGGGCGCTCGACGACGCGCCCGCCCGCCGTGTAGACGCGTAGCAACGCGATTGTCGCGCCGTCCGCAACGCCCGTCGAGTTCGACATTGAAGTGACGAGGACGAGCGTGTCGGCAGTAGTTGCGGCGACGGAGTTTGTGGCAACAGCGACAGAGTTTGAAGCAGAGTTCGCAGCGACGGAGTTTGTAGCGGAGTTCGTGGTAGTGGCAACGGGGAGCGCGGCGGAGTTCGCATTCAGGGAAATACGTTCGCCGGGGCGGAGTTCCGTGGCGAGGTCGGCCGCGTCGAAGCGCACGCCGTCGCGTTCGATGTCGGGCGCGCCCGACTGCATCTGTGCGTTGACGACGAATCTCGCGCCGAGCAGATCGAGGACGCGTGAGCGCGCGTCGAAGAGGGCGCGGTTCGGCGCGACGCCGGGGAGCGGGCTGGCCGCGTCGAGATGGACGCCGCCGAGCGCGCGGCTGTAGCGTTCAAACAGCAGCGGCTCGTAGCCGCCGATGTTCTCCAAACGGTACAGCGCGGTCAGGTTCGGCGGGTCGAAACGCGGCGATGCGTTGAACTCCTCCGCGAACAAATTGACGCGCGTGTAGACGCGGCCGCCGACGCCGTTGCCTTGCGTTTGCTCTTGCAAGAAACGGGTGACGGGCGAGGCGGCCGTGAAGCGCGCGCGCGACTTCGCGAACGGCTGCCACCAGTTTGCGACCACGACGAACGGCTCGACGAAACAGGCGAGCGCGAGCGCGGCGACGAGGACGAGCGAACGGGCGCGCGCCGCGTCAATTTTCCAGCCGCGCCAGATCAGTAAAAGGATCGAAACGGTGAAGGCGAGCTTCCAAGCGAGGTAGGAATGTATCGGCAGCCCCGCGTACCAGTAGCCCTCCGTCCAAGCGCGCGGCGTGCCCGTCGCGGTGTCGAAATCCGTGACGGCGAGGTTGATGCTTTGTCGCCACCAGAAGTATCCGGCGAGTGCGCTGAGGATGAAGAGGCCGCAGGCGAGCGCGAGATTTAAATGCGACGACAAAGCGCCCGTCGTCGTCTTCGTCGCGCGCGAACGCATGAGGGAGGCAAGCGCGTCCCAGCCGTAAGCGGCGAGGACGGCGGCGGCGAACGTCCAGACGAAGGCGAAGCGCGAGGGCACGCGGAAACTGTTGATGACGGGCAGGTGATAGAGCCACCCGTAGACGGGCGTGTGCTGGCCGAGGATGAGGACGCACGAGGCGAGCGCGACAGCCGCCCAGAAGAAGACGCGCGGGTCGCGTCGCGGCGTGAGCGTCGTCTGCGTCAGCGTCGTCGGCGTCAAAGGCGGCGGCGTTAGTGTCGGCGCGGCGCGGCGGAGGGCGTAGTAGATGATGCCGACGAGCGCGAGTAGCAGGGCGAGCGGCGCGACGTAAGTTCCCACGTCGGCGAAACGCTCCGTGTAGAGAGGCGCGGCGAGCGACTTCAAAGCGACGCGCGGCGAGAACGAGCCGCTGACGAAGAACGGGTAGATGAGCGTGCGGCGGATGCTGCGGCGGACAGCGCGCATCGTCTCCAAAATCTGAAACGCGCCCGTGCCCGCGCCCAGTGCGATTGCGCCCGTCGCCACCAGCACGGGTCGCCAGCGCGCCCAACTCAGCCACGGGCGCGACGCACCGTCGGCAGTCTCACCCGCTTCGTCAATAGTCTCACCCGCATTACTTTCAGCGGGCGGCACGTCGAACAGAGAGAGGCAGAGCGCGTAGGTCGTGGCGACGAGGGCGACGAAGACGAACCCTTGCGCCAGTCCCGTCAGGACGGACATCGCGTAGGCGGCCGACGCCGCGAGCAGACACCCTGCGAAGCGGCGTCCTGTGTGCGCCGCGCGCGCGCGTTCAATTGCAATGAGCAGGAGGGGCAGCCACATCATCGCGTTCGTGAAGAAGCCGACGACGCCGAGCAGCCCCGTCGTCGCGCCGCCGTAGCCGTAGGCGAGACCGGCGAGGAGCGCGGCCGTGCGGCTGCGGCCGAGTTCGCGCGCGTAGGCGTAGGTGAAGACGGGCGCGAGGAGAAAGGGCGCGAGCACGTAGAGTTGCTCCGCACGCGGCGCGTCGAGAAAGAAATAGCCCCACGTCAGCGGGTAGGCGAAGGCGAGTTGCGACATGGACAGGAGCGGGTAGCCGGAGAGCACCAAAGGCGTCCACAGCGGCAACTGCCCGGCGCGGATCATCTCCCACCCGATGGTGCGCAACGGGTAGGAGTAAGCGAAGGCGTCGCCGCCGACGATGAACTTGTCGCCGAATAAAAATTGACCGAAGAAGACTGCGAAGAAGGCCGCGATGAAGAGGACGGCCGCCGCGTCCGCGCCGCGCCCGCGCGGAAACTTGAGCCGCCCCGTCGTGTCTCTCCGTGTCATCGTCAGGATGTGCGAGTTGGCCTGCGCCGCTTCGCGCGCCGGTCGAAGATCACGAGAAGGCAGAGGCCGACGAGCGTGCACGCGGAGATGATCGCGCCGTTACGCGCGGCCGGAGCGCGATAACGCATCTCCACGCGGTGCGCCCCCGCCGGTAAGGCGACGCCGCGCAACAGGAAGTCCGTCAAATGAATCCGCGCCGCCGCGCCGTCAACCGTCGCCTCCCACCCCGGATAAAACATCTCGCTGACGACTAACACCGTCGCCTGCGGGGCGCGCGTCTCGACCACCAGCCGGTTCGGTTCGTACTCCGTGATGCGCGCCGTGCTCTCCGCCGTCAACTCTCCGCCGGAGAGCGCGGGCATCTCGGCGGGGGCGACTTCTAAGAGTGCCGTGCGTCGTGGGTCGAACTCGCGCGCGCCCTCTCCGCTGATGCGTCGTAAGGCTTCTTCGCCGTCCACCGATTCGGCTTCGGCAACCAGCCACGCACGCGGTTGCGCGCGGCGGTTGCGCATGATGAGCACGTGATCCTGTTGGTAGACCGCCTCCCACCACTCGGGAGAGAGAGGCGACAGGGGCGTCGAAGAAGTGCCCGCCGAGTCGTGGACGGTCGCCTTCCACAAGGCGAGCGGTGCGCCTTCGGTCAGATTCGTGATCTCGATTTTGTCCACGCGACCGCGCGCGCCGAGCGGGACGAGCGCGAGGTAGCGGTGCGAGGGGTAGCTGTTTCGCTCGTCGCCGGGGCGCGCGTCGAAGACAGGTGCGAGCGCGTGCCGGACGGCCTGGCGCACGTCCGGTCGTTCGTGCGCCCACTCGGCCGTGTCCACGCCCGCGCGCAAGTCGCGCTCGACGGCGGGCGCGTCGGCAAAGTGCACACGCACTCTGGCGACCGCGCGCCCCTGCTCCATCTCGCCCGCGTTGGAGAGCGAGGTGACGAGTGCGAGCGTGTCGCCGGTGGCCGCGCCGCCGCCGAGCGTCGTGGTCTGGCCGGGGTTGAGCGCGATCTGTATGTCGGACTCGAAGAAGGCCACGCCGTCGCGGTGGATTAGACTCTGCGGTCTGAACGCGAGGTTCGAGTAAGAGACGACGAACGTGGTGTTCAGCAGATCGAGGACGCGCGAGCGCGGCCGGAAGAGTTGATCGTTCGGCGCGTAGCCTTCGCGCGGCGAGACCGTGTCCATCCCGACGCCGCCGAGCGCGCGGCTGTACCGCTCGAAGATGAGCGGCTCGTAGCCCGCGAGGTTCTGGATGCGATGGAGCGCCGTCAGGTTCGGCGCTTCGAGTCGCGGCGTCGTGGTGAACTCTTCGGAGTAGAGTTCGACGCGCGTGTAGGCGCGGTTCTCCGCGGGCGGATAGTTTTGCAGGAAGCGCGTCGTCGGCGAGACGACGCGGAAACGCTCTCCGGTCAAGAGCATCCCCTCGTACCAGCGCGAGATGGCCGCCGACGGTTCGACGAAGCAGGCGACAGCGATTGTCCCCATCAACACGCCCGCGCGCACGCGCGGCGAGGCGAGCCGCGCGCCCCGCCAGATGACGAGCAGCAGGCCGAGCGTGAAGACCGTTTTCCAGACGAGGAAAGTTGACTCCGGCAAGCCCGTGTAGTCGTAACTTCCCGGCAGCGCGGCGACCTGCACCGCACGCCACCAGTAGATGCCGACGGCGACGCAGAGCGCGAGTAGAAGAGAGACGATGATCGTCTCGAAGCCGTCGCGGCGTCGAGCGCGCGAGGTGCTGTCGGGTCGAGCGCGCGAGGTGTTGTCGGGGCGTGCGAGCCAACCGCGGCGCGCGGCCGTGTCCCAACCGTAAGCCGCAAGGATGCTGACGGCGAACGTCCACTCGAAGGTGTGACGCGAAGGCACGCGGAATTTGTTGAGCAGCGGGAGGCGGTAGATGATCTGTTGCGCGGGCGTGTTCGCGCCGAGCATCAAGACCCAACCCACGACGGCCACGCCGAGCCAGAAGTAGATGCGCGGGTCGCGTGCCGTCGTGTCGCCGCGTCGCGCGATTAACGCCCCGAGGCACGCGAGCGCGGCGAAGATGAGGGCGAGCGACGGGACGTAGGCCGACACGTCCGTCGAGTAATAGAGCGGCATGACGAGCGAGAGGGCGGCCTCCTTCAAAGTGAACGCGCCCGTGCTGATGGCTTCGTAGCTGAGCGTGTTGCGGATGCTGCGCCGCGCCGCGCGCATCGTCTCAAGAATCTGGAACGCGGCGATTCCCGCCGACAAGGACAACGCACCGAGCGCGACCAACAGAGGCCGCCACCTGCCCCACTCGCGCCAACTTGATTTCCCAATCGCGTCGCCTTCATGCGCTGTTTCATCGTCAGGCGCGTCGGCGTCGTGCGTCACGTCTTCATGCGTGTCGTCGTCATGCGTGGCTTCACCGTCGTCGTGTGCCGCTTTACCGTCAAGCGCGTTGTTGTTGTCGTCGCCTTCTTCGCGCACGTCCCGGCCGGGCGGGAAGAGTGACACGTAGAGGCCGTAGGCGGCGGCGACGATGCCGGTGTAGAGAAAACTCTGACCCTGCCCGTTGAGGACGGACATCGCGTAGGCGGCGGTCGCGGCGACGAGGAGCGGGACGAACCTGCACCCCCGCCGCGTCGCCGCGCGATCAACGGGGATCAGGACGAGCGGCAGCCAGAGCATGCTGTTCGAGGGCAGCCCCGTGAACGAGATGCCGCTGCACATCATCCCGCCGTAGCCGAAGGCGAGACCGGCGAGGAGCGCCGCCGTACGACTCCGCCCCGTCTCGCGCGCGTAGGCGTAGGTGAAGGCGGGCGACAGCAAAAAGGGCGCGAGCACGTAAATCTGCTCCGCCCAGTGCCCCGGCAGGAACAGGTACCCCCAAGTGAGCGGGTAGGCGAAGGCGAGTTGCGACATGGACAGGAGCGGATAGCCCGACAAGACGAGCGGCGTCCACAGCGGCAACTGCCCAGCGCGGATCATCTCCCATCCGATGGTGCGCAGCGGGTACGAGTAGTAGAGCGGGTCGCCCGCCAGCAGAAACTTCCCCCCGAAAATTTGCCCTGCGAACATGACCGTGAAGAACGCGGCGATGACGGCCAACGCCGCCACGTCGCCCCGCCGCCGACGCCACCACTGCTGCCGCCCACTCGCGCCCAAGCTCTCGTCTATCCGCACAGAGTTTTCCCCATCCGCCACAGTCTCTTTCCCCATCAGTCCCAATCTTTTAACCCGCCCGCGCCCGCCGCGGGGCAACGCCCGCCGTGCGGCGCGGCATCTCTCAACGTGCCCGCGCGAGAGCTTTTTCGGGACGCCCTGCGTGCGGCCTCTCAAACTTATTTTTCGCCCAAACCCGGCGCGCCCGCGTCTAACTTACGCGTGCGGTCAATATCGTTGACAAACGCTCTGAGGGCAAGCTACGATAACCGTTGTTGGGCTGCGCGCGCGAGCGACCACAGCGAGCGGGCGCGAGAAGAGCGATTCAGAGTAGCCCCGGCTCTCCCAAGGATTTCCTAAGCTACAGAAAAATAGTCCCACCGTCTATAGAGTACCGGGAGTAAAACACACATGCGTAGATTCGTCGTTGCCTTATTCATCACCGCGCTGTGCGCGTCGTTCGCCGTCGCACAAGGCCAGAGTGCGCCGACGCTGAGGGTCGTCACCGAAGACCCGACGCTGCCGTCCGAGTTGTTCTACGGCGACGTCAAGGTCAAGCCCGTGCGCCTCCGCCCGGGCACGAACACCCGCATCACGATTGACGACAGCGACTTTTTCGTCCAGCAGCAGTACATAGACTTTCTGAGCCGCTTCCCCGAAGCCGACGGCTTCAACGCGTGGATGAAAGTGCTGAACGCCTGCAACAACGACCCGAACTGCCTCGGCGGCGTCAACGGCGCGCGCGTCCTCGTCTCGAAGAGTTTCTTCGAGGCGCAGGAATTTAACATCAAGGGCTACCTCGTCTATCGCCTCTACAAAGCGTCGCTCGGCCGCCTGCCGACCTACCCGGAAATCGTCGCCGGGATGCGCAGCGTGACGGGGCAGACCGAGGCCGAAGTCATCTCCAAGCGCGACGCCTTCATCGCCGCGTGGCCGTCGCGCGGTGACTTCGCCGCGAAATACCCGGCGAGCCTGTCGAACACGGCCTACGTTGACGCGCTGCTCGCGACGGCGGGCGTCACGGTGTCGAACCGCGACGCGCTCATCGCCGGTCTGCAAAACGGCACGGAAACGCGCACGAGCGTCTTGAGAAAGATCATCGAGAGTCCGGAAGTGAACGCCAAGGAATACGACCCGGCCTACGTCGCCATGCAGTATTACGGCTACCTGCGGCGCGAGCCGGAGGCCGAAGGCTACAACGCCTGGCTCACTTACCTGCGCGCCAACCCCGGCGACTACAAGACGATGGTCTGGGGCTTCGTCTACTCACCCGAATACCGCAACCGCCACTAAACGGCACGCGCCACCGGCGCGAACGATATCAACAAGGCCGACCTCTCACACGGGGTCGGCCTTTTCGTTTCCGCCCTTCGTTTCTGCTCATTCAATTCCGCTCAGTCTTCGTTACCGCTCACTCGTTCCCGTTCGACCTTCGTCTCGCCCGCTTCAAGCGTTCGCCGCGAGTCCAGCCGCACCCGCCGCGCCTTGTAAAACTTCTTCGTAAACGTCGAGCGTGAGACGCGCCGTGCGCTCCCAGGTGAAGCGCGCGGCGTGCGCGATGCCCTCAGCGGAGAGACGCCGCCGCTCCGCTTCGTCTCCCCACAATTCGTGGAGGCAGTCGGCGAGCGCGCGCACGTCGGTCGGCTCGACGAGGCGCGCGGCCTCTCCCACCGTCTCCATGATGACCGGGATGCGGCTCGTGATGACGGGCGCGCCGCAACTCATCGCTTCGAGCGGCGGCAGGCCGAAGCCCTCGTAAAGCGACGGGTAGACGCAGACGCGGCAAGAGGAATAGAGCGCGGCGAGGTCTTCGTCCGAGATGTAGCCGGTGAAAAGTATGCGGCGACCGAGGCCGGACTGTTCGATGAGCGCGAAGAGTTCTTCCGTCAGCCAGCCCTTCTGACCGGCGATGACGAGTTGCGCGCGGAAGTCGCGGCGACGCGTCAACTCCTCGAAGGCGCGCACGAGCGTCAGCAAATTCTTGCGCGGCTCGACCGTGCCGACGAACAGGATGAAGTCGTCTTCGACGCCGAGCCGACGCCGTGCCGACGCAACCTCTTCGGGCGCGTTGACGGGTCGGAACGCGCGTCGCGGCGCGAGCGGCACGACGGCGATCTTCTCCGGCCGGATGCCGAGGTGTTCGCAGATTTCGCGCTTCACGCTCTCCGAGTCGGTGATGATCTTCGAGGCCATGCGGGCGGTGGCGGGCAGGCGCAGGCGCGCGCGACGAACGAGTTCTTCTTCGTGCGTGTGCGAGTGGAGCAGCAGCGAGAGGTCGTGGATGGTGACGATGGTGCGGCAACGATTCCAGAGCGGGATTTTGTAGTTCGTGCCGTGGAAGAGTGCGACGCCGCGCCGCTGGACGTAGAGCGGCAAGCCAATCGTCCACCAGCGTTTGCTGAGAGCGTTCACGGGCGCGTGGACGGCGCTGAGGTTCGTGGGGCGCGCATCGTCTCCCTCGAACGCTGACTCGACGGCCGACTCGACGTTGACGTGCGCGACCAACTCGAACTCGTGCGCGGGGGCGAGCGAGGCGAGGCCGCGCGCCAGTTCAAAAGTGTAGTGGCCGATGCCGGTTTTCGGCTCGGCCAGCGGGATCCCGTCAATTGCGATACGCATGCGCTGGAGCGTCCAACCGCGCCGCCGGGCGGGTTGCGACTGTGGGCGAATCCGGTGTGCTCAAGGTGTTACTTGCCGCGCGATTATAGCCGCCGCCCGCGCACGTAGCCAGCCGACGTTTGTGCAGCGGAGGTAAAACCTTCAACGCATCGTGAGGAAAAGAGAAAGGCGCGCGGCCTGTCAGCATCCGTGGGAAGTGCTAAGAGGCCGCGCGCCCGTTTTGGGAACGGCGGCGCGTTGCGTGCGCGCGTCTACCTGATGCGGATGCGCGGCGCGGTGGCGGCCGGGCGACTCGTGAACGTTTGGCCGCCGACCAAGACCGAGACGACGAGTGGTTGATCGCCGAGTCCCGCGAGGTCTGGTCGCAGTTGCACGTTCAACTGGTCAACGCCGGGCATGTCGGTCGGCGTGTTGCTCAGGATTTCGGTCGTGCCCGTCAGCGAGCGGTCGCCGATCATGACGGTGATGACGCCGACCGGCAAATTGCGGATGCCCGTCATGAAGATCGAGAGGACGGTTGGCCGCGCCGTGCCCATCACGTCGGTCGTGACGGGGAAACCGTCGGCCGGTTCGCCCATCAGCGTCATGTTGGTCGAGTTGAAGACGCTCGCGCGCGTCGGCGCGTCAGACCTCGTGAAGATGTCTGGCTGCGCGTTGACGACTTGCAGCGTGCTGCGCACGCTTCTGACCGCGCCGCCTTCGTTGATGTTGATGACGACCGGATAAGTGCTCGTGCCCGTCTGCGTGACGAGGCCGACGGGCACGACGAATTGAATCTCCGTCGGGCTGACGAAGTAGAGACCCGCCGCGGCGTTGTTGACCGAGAGCGAGACGCCGCCGAGTTCGACGGGCAGAGACGGACGGCGGCGCGACTCTGAGGCGGCGTCGCAGGGCGTCTGCGGCTCGCAGACGCGCGTGGTGGCCGTGCCGAACCTGACGCCGCCTTCGGCCGCGGGCGCGCGCACGATGCCGATCATGCCGGGCGCGAGACCTGTGACGGGCGTCGGCGAAGGGACGGGCGAGGGCGTCGGCGTGGGCGAGGCGAGCGGCGTCGCCACTTCGCGCTGCGACGCGCCGGTGAAATACGTGAGCGCGCTCGACGCGGCGGGCGTGCCCGTCGCTCCGGCCGAGGGCGGCACGACCAAGTAGAAGACTTCGCCGGTCGGCGTCAGTTCGCCCGTGACCGTTCCGTTGCCGCCGCCGAGTTCGCCGTTGAAGGTGAAGGCCAGCCGCTCCGTGGTGTTGCTGACGAAGGGTTGCAGCGAGGCCAGCGCGCCCGTGATGATGTTCGAGAGGCGCGTGAACGACTGCGCGGCGGTGGCCGATGCAGGGATCGGCACGCTGTAAATCTGCTTGAACCCGGTCGTGTTCAGCCCCGTGGCGTCGGCGGGCGGGACGCGCGTGCCGCCGGACGTGAAGTTGAGCGAGGAGACGAAAACTAGTTGGCTGCTGTCGCCCGTGAAGACGGGGAAACGCAGCACGTCCTCCTCTTCGTCGGCGACCGAGCCGCGCGGCCCGATCTGGATGAACGTGTCGGTCGCGATGACGTAGACGTACATGCCGCGCACGGCCTGATTCGTCGCCGTGTCGGCCTTCGGGTCGGTGGCGACCGTCTCGAAGGCGAGGAAACGCCCGTCGCGGCTGAGGCGCGGGCCGGGGTTGAGCACGTTGACGAGGTCGTTAGGGTTAGTGCGGCGCGTGCGCGTCGCCTGCGTCAGGCCGGTGGCCGCCGCGCCGTTGAAGTTGGTGACGAACACCTCGGCGTTGCCGTCGGCGTTGTTGGTCGCGACGGTCGCGTCGTTCAGGTCGCGCATCACGGTCGCGTTCGAGATGAAGGCGATGACGGAGCGCGGGTCTTCCGCGCCGTCGTCGGTCGAGGTGTCGCCGGAGATGCTCGGATTGTCGGTGAAGGTGAACGCGCCGGTGGTGTTCGTGACCTGCGCGAACGCGCCTGTGGCGGGGAGCGTGGCGGCGTCCGAGGTTCGCGTCCAGACGAAGACTTCGGGGGTGGCGTCGGCGTTCTTCGTCACGAAGTTGCGCGTCGAGACGAAGACGATGCGCGAGGCGCGGTCGTTGGTCTGCGCGGAGCGGTTGTCGTCGGCGACGATGGGCGGCGTGGTGGCCGTGCCCGCCACGGGGACGCGGCTCGCCGCCGTGTTGGTGACGCGCGTGAAGACGTTCTGCCGCAGGTTGACGTACCCGGCGTCCACGCCGTTGCGCAGGTTAACGGCGGCCGTGTCGGGGATGCGGTAGAGAAAAATTTCCTGATTGCCGTCGGCCGTGAGTGCGGTCTTGTTGGCGTCGCCGTCGAAACTGAACGGGGTGTCGGCGTTGGAACTGAAGACGATCCAGCGGCCGTCGCGGCTGATGGACGGGCGGTTGTTGCTGACCTCGACGGCGATGTTGCTGAAGTTCGTCGGCGTGGTCGGGTTGATGGCGACGGCGGTCGGGTCTTTGCGCGCGCTCGTCGTGCTCGTGATCTGGAAGATGCGCCGCTGTGCGTAGTCGTAGAGGAAGATTTCGCGGTTGCCGTCGGCGTTGGTGACGGCTCTGGTGGTTTCGCCGGGAGCCAGTGTTGCCAGATCGCCCTGTGATTCAAAGACGACGAAGCGCCCGTTGCCGCTCATGCCGCCGACGAAAGAGTTGGCGGTGGCGGAGGAAGTGATTTGCGTGACGAACGAATCGGGCGTCGGGGTCGGCGTCGCCTGCGCGAAGGCCGGGAGCGCCGACAGGCAGACGAACGTGAAAGCAATCAAAGACAGGCGAAAAGCGTTTTTCACTGGAAAATCTCCAAATGAGGCCGAAACAGGATTAGCGATGTACATGAATTTCTGTAAGACCGCCGCGCGCCCAACGACCGACGGGTCACGAGAGGCGAACGGGAACGGGCATTCTAAGCGCAACGCCCGTGTTAGAGCAAGTTAGGCGACCTTGTTCTGATGGCCGGACGGCGCGCGCAGTTGCCGGGGAAAGGCGATTCAGTGATGAACTCAAGGCCGCCGGTTGTCAGTTGTCCGTGGTCAGTTGTTCAAGTCAGTCTTGAGCGGCTCGGATGAGAGCCACGGGCGACGGACAACCGACCACGGACAAAGAACTATTTTCTACCCATCCCGTCAGGACTGCCCGAACCTGAGCCTGTACTCCACGGAGTTGAGGAAGCCGTCAACCATCGTGCGGACGTTGCCCGATTGCAGCACCGAGAGCCACGCGTTGAAGCCTGCCGGGTCGGGCTTGCGGCGCAGGTAGCCGTAGTACTGCACGGCGACGAACGTGTTGTTGAACTCCGCCGCCTGCACCTGATCGGAGTCGGCGATGGCGCGGAAGACCTGCGCCCGCGTCAGGAAGTTGCTGTCGAGTTGGCTAATAAACACCCCGGTCGTGAAGTTGACGCGCGTCCCGCTGTCCGGCGTGGCCGGGTCGGGCGTCGTCACGGTGCCGAGGCCGTAGCGGGCGAACAGCGTCTCGACGAACTGCGTGTTCGTCATGCCGCCGTAAGCGGTCTGGAACTCCGGCCGCTGCGTGAACAACACCGCCAGTTGCGCCTTGCGCGCGTAGACCTCCTGCTCGGTCGCCCCGGCGACGAAGCTCATGTCCGAGACGATCTCGGTGTACTCAGGCAAGCGGCCGAAAGCCACCTTGTAGAAGCGGAAGGCGTATGAGCCTTTCAGTTGAAACTCGGCGGAGCGGAAGAAGCCTTCGCCCGACACGTAGATGCGGTCGCACTGCGACGGCACGTTCGGCCCGGTGAAGGCGTTCGCGCAACCATTCAGGACGCCGAGCCACGCGTTGAAGCCGCCCGTGTCCGGTTCGCGCGAGAGGAAATCGAGATACTGTTGACGCACGAAGAACGGGAACGAGGTCGTGACCGGGTTCGGCGCGTTCGCCGCGTCGTTGTCCTGAATGGTGACGGTCGCGACGCTGGGCGTGCCGAGTGTCGTGCCCGTTCCGGCGGCGTTCGACAGTTGCAGTTGGAAGGTCTCCGCGCCTTCGTCGTGGCCGTCGTCAACGAGCGGCACGTTGACCGACTTGATGGTCTCGCCCGCGGCGAACTGGAGCTTGCCGACCGTGGTCGCGAAGTCGCAGCGGGCGTACGCGCCGCCCTGATTGCCGGTGGCGTCGGCGCACCCGACCGTGAAGGTGTCCGTGTCAATTGTGCGGTAATCAACCGTGGCCGCGCCCGAAGTGTCGCCTGAGCGCGTGACGCTGAAGGTCGCGCGCGCGTCGCCCTCGCCGTACTGGTAGGTTGACTGCAAGAAGAAGCCGATGCTGTTCGGCCCCGCCGGGGCGTTCGAGGTGGCGGTGAAGTTCGCGCCCTGATTGGAGGTCAGGTTCGGGATGTTGATGCTCGGCGGCGTGAAGTTGAAGTTGGGGTGCGAAGGCGAGACGGTGTAACTGAGACCGGCCGTCAGCCCGGTAAACGAATACGTACCGCCGCTGCCGCTCGTCATCGTCACCCCGCTCTGCCCGCCGCTCAGGAAGATGGAGACGTTCGGCACGCCCGCGCCGTTCGCATCTTTCACGCTCCCGCTGATCGTAAAGAGTTCCGCGAGACGCGGCGTGAAGGTGACGGTCTGCGCGTTCGACAGGCTGAGCGACACAGGGCCGAAGAAGCCGTCGTGGCGCGTGTGCGAGGCGACGAGGTAGGCGTCCGGGTCGCCGCCCGAAATGCCGACGGTGGGGAACATCTGCGGGTTCTGCCCGTAACGGAACAGGACTGAGCCGTCCGTGCGCAACTCGATCTCGAAGTTGACGTAGACGGTGGTGCTGCGCGGGGTCGAGCAGCTAGCAAAATCGTTGTTGAAGGGCACGCCCTGCCAGCGGAAGATGAGCCGGTTCGTGTCCGGGCGCGAGACGTAGACGCCGCTGTTGCTACGCATGCACGAGCGCAAGTCGATGTCGTCCCACAGCCCCGCGATCATCGTCTGCCCTTGCAGACCTTCGGGCGAACTCCCGGCGTCGTTGAACTGGGGCGTGCCGCCGAGGTAGATCGCGCCGTTGGTGGAGACCGTCACGCTGCTGCGGTTGACGCCGTAGAACGGGAAGGTGAACCCGGCGGGCAGTTGATAAGTGGTGTAGCGGTCGTCTGCGCCGGGCGCGGGGAACAGGTTGAGCGCAGTGTCGGTCGAGAGCGGTTGCACCGCGCTGAGCGCGACCGCGTAAGGCTCGGCCACTGTGTCGGACACGGAGACGGCGACGGACGCCACGCTGTTGTTGCCGAGGTTGTCGTAAGAGCGCAGTTGGAGCGTGCCGGTCGCGTTCCTGAACGGCACGTTGACCGTTACGCTTTGTTCCGTACCGGGCGCGGCGGGCTGGAGCGTGAGCGGGATGAAGATCGTGTTGCCCGCCGTGGTGGCTAAGACCAGATCGTAATCGGCGATGAGGCCGGAGTTGCCGTCGTCGCCGGGCGCAGTCCACGCGAGCGTGACGCTGCGACCGCTCTGCGCGGTGATGCGGAAATTACCGGCGGGCGCGGGCACGGCCGGGTCGCCTTCGAGCGCGGCGTTGATGGCGTTGGCGACGTTCAGGCGGCGACCCGTCGTCGTGATCGGGTTGAGCACGGCGAGGCGGTCGCCCGTGTAGGCGAGCACGCCGCGCAGTTGCCCCATCGTGATGTTGGGACTCGCGGAGATAACCAGCGCGGCCGCGCCCGCGACGTGCGGCGAGGCCATCGAAGTGCCGCTTACTAATCTGTAGCCGTTGGTGGTGTCATAAGCTTGACCCGCGCTGGTGCGGGCGATGGTGCTTAAAATGCTTGTGCCGGGCGCGCCGATGCTGACGAGACGCGAACTGAAGTTGGAGAAACTGGAAAGGTTGTCGCCGCTGTCGGTCGCGGCGACGGCAAGCACGTTGGGCAAGTCGTAGTTCGACGGGTAATCCGGCGAGATAAAATTGTCGCGCAGGTCGTTGCCCGCGGCGACGACGAAGAGGATGCCGGAGTCGTTCAGGAGACGCACGGCGTCGAGCGCGGCGAGCGACTTGCCGGGGCCGCCGTAAGAGTTGTTCAGCACGCGCAGGTTGACGCCCGACGCGCGCAACTGGCGCGCGTAGTTGTAGCCGCTGATGATGTTCGAGACCGAGCCGCTGTCTACGCCGAGCACTTTGATCGAGATGATGCTCACGTCCCAGTTGACGCCCGTCACGCCGAAGCCGTTGTCGCCCTTCGCGCCGATAGTGCCCGCGACGTGCGTGCCGTGGCCGTCAATGGGGAAACCGTCGGGGCCTGCGCCGGGGCCGTCGTAGACCGTCCTGTCGTTATGAACAAAATCCCAACCGTTGTTGTCGTCAATCAAGCCGTTGCCGTCGTCGTCCTGCCCGTTGGGCAGCGCGCCCTCGATGGGGTTGACCCAGATGTTCGGTTGCAGGTCGGGGTGGTTCACGTCCACGCCTTCGTCTATGACGCCGACGACGACGCTCTTGCTGCCGGTCGTCCTGTCCCACGCCGCCGGGGCGTTGATCTTGGTCATGCCGTACATCTGGCTGTAGAGCGAGTCGTTCGGCGTGCGCTTGACGCGCCAGCGATAGTTCGGCTCGGCGTAGAGCACGTCTTCGCGCGCGGCGAGTTCGGCGACGGCTTCGAGCGTGTGCGCGGCGTCAACTTTGGCGAGGCGCAGGCCGGGGATCATGTCTGAGCCGCCGAAGTATTCAAAGTTCGCGTCGCCGCCCTCTGCGCGCAGCGGCATCGAGACGGCGGAGGCCGTCTTGGCCTCGGCGTCCGAGCGGAAACGCACCAGCACCTCGCCGGGGACGTAATCCGCGCCCGCGATGATGTTGGCCTGACCTTTCAGCGTGGACGGCGAGCGGCGCGGGGCGTATTCCTCAAACTCCGGCTGCCACGCGCCCGCGTGGATGAGGGGCAAACTTGCGACGACGGCGAACAGGCCGGCGACTAAAACTAAGCGGCGCGCAGCACGAGCGCGGCCTGACAGTTTCCGGCCTAACGGGAAACGAAACATCTCTTAATTACTCCTGTATTAAAAAACCGCGCCCGCCTGTAGATGGTAATGAACGCGCGTTGCCAGTCGTCGAAAATGGCCTGAAATGTATAACTGTGGGGGTGTCCGGCGAAAGCGTCGGTTCAAGGTTTTGAACTCCCCTTAAGATGCTCGACGGCCGCCCGAAAGATGTACGCGCGCACGATATTTTTCGGATGCCCGGAGGGCTTTTCCGGCCGCGCCGGGGCGCACAAGTTAACGGAAATTCTGCCCGATCTGCTCCGTCCCGAACGTGCCGATGCCGTTCAGGCGGAAACTGAACACGACGCGGTTCTCTTTGCGCAGGCCGAGGTTGAAGAACGAGTCCTGCAACGTCACGGCGCAGCAATCCCAAGCGTAGCCGACCGTGAGGGTCGAACTGACGAGCGGCGAATTTTTGCCCGGCCGGTTCTGGAAGTCGAAGAACAAGGCCGCGCCGCCGAACAATCCGCGCTCGCGGTTGCCGATGAAGATATAGGGACTCCACTGCGCGCCGCGCAGCGTGCCGGCCTCTTTGCCGCGCGCGTCGGCGAATTGCCGGAGCGACGGCGCGAGCGTGATGGCGCGCGTGTAGTAGAAGGTCTGGAACGCCTGCACGAGCCGCCGGTTGATGCCGAAGCTGACGGCGAGGTCGCGCACGCCGCCGCCCTGCACGTCGAGGTTGGTGCGCACGTCGGTCGTCAAGTTCGGGTGCGGGCGATAGCGCGCCTCGACGTGCAGTGGTGAGAAACGACGCGGCACGCCGCCGTAAGTGAAACCGGAGAACGTGTTGATCGGGTAGAACTGGTTGCGCCGCCCCGCGATGAGCGCGCCGCCGAAATACGGGTCGAAGAAATACTTCCCGCGCACCGTGACCGACAGCACCTCTTCGGGGCGACTCGACAGCGGCGCGAGCGACTTGCTTTGCCCGCTCGCCCCCGCGCCCTTCACTGTGTCGCCCGTGTCGCTCGTCTCTCCGTTCGACGGTGGCGGCGTCTTGCCGCTCACGTTCTCGGTCGAGTGGCGTTTGAAGAAGCGGTTCGAGACGCCGTACTCGATCTCGTTCGTGTCGGCGATGGCGTCGGTCGAGTCGAAGCGGATGATGCGCGGAAAATTGTTGATGCCCGCGATCTTCCGGTAGATGACGTAAGGCTCGATGACGTGGCGGAAGCGAAGACTATCGTCGCCGCGATAGAAGTTGCGCGCGAGCGCGGGCGGGCGCACCTCGAAACTGAAATTAGCGTAAGCGCGCGACACGTCGCGGCCGAGCACGAGGCGCGTCAGAGGGTCAATCGAGTTCGAGTAGTAAGTGCCGCGCAAAGAGGCCGTCGTCGTCGCCGACCAGCCTTTGAAGTAGACGGGGACGGCAAAGGTCGGGTTCACGTCGAGACGCTGCACGACCGACGGCGTGATGACCGGTTCGCCGTTCGCCTCCAGACGAAACTGCGCGAGATTCTCGACCGTCTCCTTGCGGCTCACGCCTTCGAGCGCGCCGTCGAAAGAAAAATAGACGGCCAGCTTCTCGAAGTAACTCAGCGGCGAAGGCCGCTTCTGCAATTCGATGCTTGGCAGGTTGCGGATGCGTATGCGCGCGTTCGGCAGCGACGTCACCTGATTGCGCGCGAGGAAGTTGAAACTGTAATCGCCCGCGTTCTTGTTGACGAAGACCTGCGAGCGTTCTTCGGGCGAGATGGCCTGCTGGATGTTGTCGGAGAAGACCTGCCGGAAAGCGAGGTTGGAGGTGATGTTGATGTCGGCGGCGGCGAGGAACCCGTTCGGGAAGTAATGCACGCCGTCCACGTAGAAACTCGACCCGCCCTGATCCGGGCGATCCACGGATTCCTTGCCGCCGAAGATGCGATCCTTAACGGTGTAGAAGCCGAGGTTGAAGTAGGAGCGCGAGTTGGCGCGCGTGCGCACGTCCGCGCCGAAGCCGAGGCCGCGCTTGGTGAAGATGTCGTTACGGAAAGTCACGTCGGCCGAGCGGCCGAGCGTCTGGTAGTAAGCGTTCGAGAGACGGAAGCCCTTCTTGCCCGAACCGCTAAAGGTCGGCGTCAGGAAGCCCGAGGCGCGGTCGCGCCGTTTGAGCGAGACGGAGACGTAAGGCAGCGGCAAGAGCGTCACGCCCTTAACTTTGAACTTCGGGTTCTTCGCGCGCACGCGGTCGTTCAGAGTGATCTCGGCGCGCTTGGCGGTGAAACTCCACTTCGGCGTCTCCTCGTCGCAGGCCGTGATCTCGCCGTTGAGGATGACGATGCGGTTGGCCGACACCTTCTCCACGCTGTCGGCCGTGAAGTAGATGACCGTGCCGTCTTCGGTCTGGTTGGTGAAGCCCGTGGAGTTGAGGAAGAAGCCGAGTTTGGTCGCGTAGTTGAACTCGGCGCGCGACCCAGTGATGCGCTGCAACTCGCCCTGATCGAACACGACGTTGCCTTCGGCGACGACGCGGTTCGACGCCTCGTACACCGTCAGCTTGTCGGCTTGAAGACGAAAGATGCCGATGCGCGCGTCCACGTTCCCCTCGTTGACGACGACGCGCGCGCCCTCCGGCCCCGTCACGGTCTGCTTGTCGGTGTTGATGTCGAGGTTTTCGGTTGACTGCCCCGCGGCCGTTCCGGCGCGCACCGGCAGGCGCGGGCGGATGGGCTGCTCCTGTTGGAGCGGGTTGACGTTCGGCGTGTCCGTGATCGGGTTCAGCACCTTGCGCTCGACCGGGTTCGACTGCTGCTGTTGCGCCCGCGCGCCCCCGACGAAACACGCCACGAGACACGCGCAGGCACACCACGCCGAGAGCACGCGCGCACGGCCGGATCGGGGATGTTTAATACGCAAGAGGGAACGCAAGAGTGTGAGTCGAAAGACCTCCGCCGCCTGAATACGACCGCGCGCCTCCGGCGGCACTTTTTCGTGCGACCACAGGCGCGCTGCAAAAGCGCGGCGATGCTAACATGCGTCGCCGACGGGCGACAAGCAAACAGGATATTTGACCCATGCGCGACCGGATATGTGGCCTGTGTGCGACCGCGCCGAATCCGACCGCGGCGTTGCGCGTCTGGTTATTGACCGTCGCGCGACGCGTCGTTAACAGGTTATTTAGTTGTCGCCCGGCGGGCGGAGAGTGTAGTATCGAAGCGTAGCCAAACACCTTGCTCCGAGCACTACCGTCCGAGGCCGTGATGTCAACTTTCAACGATTATTCGCCGCGTGAGATCAGAGATTTCAGGGAGCGGCTGCACGCGTCGTTGCAGGAGTGCGGGCATCTACAGGAGGCGGCGCAGACGTGCGCCCGACTGCTCTACGAAGAATTTTCGGAGTCGCTCGTCCTCGCCCGCCTGTTCGTCACGTTGCCCTTCGACGCCCTGCCCGCGCGCGACAAGGTGTTCGTCTCCGCCCTCGCCGACGCTAAAGAGATCAGGCCGCTGCTCGGCGAAAAGACGCAGGTGCTCTCGCTGCTCGGCACGCACGGCGCGCAAGCCGCGTGGTGCGACCGCTACGGGTCGCAAGGACACCTCGGCATCCCGCTCGTGACTTCGGGTTTCGTCGAGTCAATCCCGATGGTCGCGCGCTTGATGAGCGACATGGGGATCGGCTCGGACTGGTTCGACAAATTCGAGCCGGACATTCTCGTCAAGAATCTGGGACGGGCGGCGGGCGTCTTCTACGTGCGCGACGCGAAGACTTGGCTCGACGGCCACAATCGCAAGATCGTCTCGTCGCAGGATTTCGTCGCGGCCAACGACGTCCACACCGTATTCGGCCTCGGCGGCAGTTACCTCAACGGCAGTTTCGTCTCCATGATCCTGTTCACGCGCGAGATCATCGAACAGTCGCAGGCCGAGGCGTTCATGCTGCTGGTGAACACGTTCAAGACCGCCACCCTCCGCCTCGTGATGGACGACGCGATCTTCCCCCGCGCCGACCGCGCCACCAAAACTGCCTGAGCGTTTCCCCGCCAGCCGACCACGCCGCAACTGTCTGAGTCGTTTTCCCACAGGCCAACTTCGCCGCACGCCGTTCTCAGCGCGAGACGCCGCGGTAGCGTCGGCACAGGTCGCGCGCGGCCTCCGGCCACGTCGGGAAGCGGAACTCGAAGCCGCTCTCCAAAAGCGTGCGCGGGACGACGCGGCGACTCTTCAAGATCAACTCCGTCTCGCTCCGCAACAGGAGCGCGCCCGCCTCCAACATCAAACGCGACGCCGGTAGGCCGACCCGCACGCCCCACGCCTCGCGCAGCGCGCGCATGAACTCCGCGTTCGGCAAAGGGTGCGGCGCGGCGAGGTTGATCGCCCCCGCCAGTTCGTCGTGCTCGATCAACCAGCGTACGGAGCGCACGAAGTCTTCGGCGTGAATCCAGGAGACGAACTGCCGCCCGTCGCCCGACTGCCCGCCGAGTCCGAACCGCACGAGTCTGAGCAAAGTCTCGAACACGCCGCCCGCGTCGGGACTCATGATGACGGCCGCGCGCATCTTCACCTTGCGCGTCCGCGCCGCGACCGTCTCGTCCACCACTCGCTCCCACGCGGTCGCCACGTCAATGCTGAAACGCCATGAGTCGGGCGCGTCCCGTTCCGCGCCGCCGATGATGCCGGTCGCCTCGTCGTTCGCCGCGTCGAAGCGGTGCGCGTAGATGGTCGCGGTGCTCATCTGTAGCCAGACGCGCGGCGGGCTGGCGGCGCGCTCAATGGCCTCGCCCACGACGCGCGCCGAGTTGACGCGCGACTCCATGATCGCGCGCCGGTTCGACGCGCTGTAGCGACAGTTGACGCTGCGCCCCGCCAGATTGATCACGGCGTCCGCCCCCTCGAACTCCGACGCCCACTCGCCGGGACTCTTCGCGTCCCACGCCAACACGCGCCACGGCACGCCCGCACTCTGCGCCCCGCGGCTCAGCACCACGACCTCATCGCCGCCCTTGTGGAAGGAACGCGCCAGCACAGTTCCGACCTGTCCCGTCCCGCCGGGCAACACTATCTTCATCGCTCAACCCCTCCCGTCGCCCTGTCACGATAACGCCTTGAGTTAAATTTGTAACTACCGATTCATCGCCCGTCAATTTCCCCTCCCGCCTGTCGCTTCGCTCGCGCCAGTTGCTATTATCGCGCGCGATGAACGCAGTAGAGACTTCCTCGAAGTTGCGCCTGATGATCGTGGCGGGCGAGGCGTCGGGCGACGCGCACGCCGCCGCGCTCGTGCGTGCGCTGCGCGAGAGCGCATCCGGCGCGGACGTCGAATTCTTCGGCGCGACGGGCAGGGAGATGCGCGCCGCCGGGGTCAAGTCAATCGTGGCGACGGACGATCTGGCGATCACCGGCCTCGTCGAGATCGGCGGCGCGCTCAAGCAGTTCTGGCGCGCCTACCAGACGCTCAAGCGCGCGGGCGTCGAGCGCGCGCCCGACGCCGTGATCCTCGTTGACTGGCCTGACTTCAACCTGCGCCTCGCGCGCTTCTTCCGGCGGCGCGGCCTGCGCGTCGTCTATTACATCAGCCCGCAACTCTGGGCTTGGCGCGAGCACCGCGCCCGCAACATCCGGCGCGACGTTGATCTGCTGCTCGCCATCCTCCCCTTCGAGCCGCAGTGGTACGCCGCGCGCGGCATCACGCACGTCGAGTTCACCGGCCACCCTCTGACGGGCGAAGTGCGCGCGCGCTACGACCGCGCCGAGTTTTGCCGCCGCCACGCGCTCGACCCGTCGCGCCCGCTCGTCGCGCTGCTCCCCGGCAGCCGCCGCAAAGAACTGCTGCGCATCCTGCCCCACATGATCGAGGCGGCGCGCGCGTTGCACGCGTCGCGACCCGACACGCAGTTCGTCGTCGCGCTCGCGCCCAACCGTTCGACCGAAGAGGCGCAGGCGATCATCGACGCCGCCCTCGGCTCGGATCACGCCGCGCTCTCAAACTCCCTCCGCGTCACGCGACACGAGACGCGCGAAGCCCTCGGCGCGGCCGACGCGGCGGCCGTCGCCAGCGGCACGGCCACGCTCGAAGCCGCGCTCCTCTCGACGCCGCTCGTCGTCGTCTACAAGGAATCTCTCATCAACTGGCACACGCTCGGCCGTCTCATCAACACGGAACACTTCGGCCTCGTCAACCTCGTCGCGGGCGAACGCCTCGCGCCTGAGTTGATGCAGAACGACTTCACCGGCGAGACGCTCGCCGCCGAGTTGTCGAAACTTTTAGCAGCGGATCACAACGCCGCGACCCGCGCGCGCCTACGCGCCGCGACGCAGGGACTCGGCGCGGGCGGCGCATCCAAACGCGCGGCCGAAGCCATCCTACGAGTTCTGACTAAGTGGAAGAATGAAGGCGGGTCGCATTCATAGCGTGCGTTTCAAACACACTCTTCTACATCTCCCTTTGCGCCTTTGCGCCTTTGCGTGAGACTGATACTCGCCAAAGAATTAACTTCACGCAAAGGCGCAAAGACGCAAAGAAGAAGAAGGCGTCGGAAGGCGTCGGGTGGTCTTGAAACCGTCCCTTAAACGGTCGGTCACTAAAGGTCAGTCGCAGGCTGTTAAGGACAGTTACAAAGCGTAGCGGTAGCGAACTAATCCCTAGACTTATCTCTCCACAAAATTACTTCTCGCCGGGTTGGCCCGCTTCCGGTGTCTCCGCGAGACGCGCTGTGAGTTCACGCACCTGTCGCTTGAGTTCGTCCAGTTCCGCGCGCATCTGCGGGAGACGGCCGAAGTGCGCGTTCAGGCGTTTGTACTCGTCGAGCGGCCGCACGGGCACGCCCCACACGACCGCGCCCGCACGCACGATCTTGCCCGGAAGTATCCCCGCCTTCGAGCCGACGATAGCGCCCGCCTGCACGCGCGCATGATCGCCCATCCCGACCTGCCCGCCGATCACCGCGTCCGACTCGATCACGGTGCTGCCCGAAATCCCTGTCTGCGCCGCGATCACGACGCGCTCGCCGATCTCTACGTTGTGCCCGACGTGAACGAGGTTGTCGAGTTTCGTCCCGCGCCCGATGCGCGTCTCCCCGAGCGCGCCGCGATCCACGCACGAGTTCGCGCCGATCTCCACGTCGTCCTCGATGACGACCGTGCCCACCTGCGGAAACTTGTGATAGCCCGCCGCGTCGCGCACGTACCCGAACCCGTCAGCGCCGACGACCACGCCCGCGTGCAACACGACGCGGCTGCCGAGACGCACGCCCCCGTAGAGCACGACGTTCGGATGCAGCACGCACGCCGCGCCCACCTCCGCGCCTTCTTCGATCACGACGCCCGCCAACACCTGCGTCCCCCGCCCGATCCTCACGCGCTCGCCCACACACACGCCCGCGCCGATAAACACGTCTTCCTCAATCCGCGCCGACTCCGCCACGAACGCCGTCGGGTGAATCGCTCCCGCACGCCGCGACGGCGCGTGCAACACTTCCGCGATCAAAGCGAACGCCAACTTCGGACGCGCCACTTCGACCAGCGTCGCCGCGAACTCGCCCGCCGCCACCGACTCGCCCGTCCCCTCCGGCACGAGCAGGCACGACGCACGGCTCGCCCTCGCGCCCTCTAAAAATTTCCCCTCCTCGACGAAACTGATCGCCCCCGCCTCTGCGCCCTCCAAGCTCGCGACCCGCCCGATCAGAACTTGCCCGTCGCCGACCACACGCCCGCCAGCCAGCGCGGCCAACTCGACAACCGTCATCCGTTTGCTTTCACTGTCCATAAGATTCAAGCGACTGAACACTCAAGCGGCCGAGTGCGGAAGAACGTGACTCGGTAAGGCGTCGCGTTTCATAAAAACCATCAAGAAGTATCAAGCGGCGTCTCTCAATCATCGCCCGCCTCTTCCCCGCCCCGCCGCTCTCCCCTCTGCTCGCGCGAGAAGCCGCGCCGCGAGCCGCGTATGAAGTCGGCCAGATGCCGCACGTGCTCGTCGTCCATCGCGTCCAACTGTCCGAGCACTTCGCCGAGCGGCACACGCGCGCGAAACAGAAGTTGATAAGCGCGCTTCAACGCGAGCCTCGACGCAGGTGCGAAACCCGCGCGCCGCAAACCCACCGTGTTCAACCCGCGCACGCGCGCCGGATTTCCGTCCGTCGTGAAGAACGGCAACACGTCCTGCACGATCTTCGACTTCCCTCCGACCATCGCATAACGCCCCATCCGCACAAACTGGTGCGCGCCCACGTTCGACGACAGGAACACATGATCTTCCACCGTGCAGTGCCCCGCCAGCGCCACGCCGTTCGCAAAGATATTATCGTCACCCACCTCGCAGTTATGCGCCACGTGTACGCCGATCATCAAAAAGTTGCGACTCCCCACACGCGTCTCCGCCCCCTCCCCGCTCGCACGATGCAGCGTCGCCCCCTCCCGAATCAAATTATCATCCCCGATCAACAGACGGCTCGCCTCGCCCTTAAACTTCACATCCTGCGGCTCGCCCCCCAGAGTCGCATGCTCAAACACGCGGTTGCGCGCCCCCAACACCGTGTATCGCTTGACCACCGCATGCGCCCCGATCTCGCACCCCTCACCGATCAACACATCCTCTTCAATCAACGCATACGCACCCACCCGCACGCCCGAACCGAGTTCGGCGCGCCCACTAACCACGGCTGTCGGATGAATTTCCATCAGAGTCTCTTGCGCGCCGGATGGTACAACCCCGCCCCCACCTTCGCAACATGCGAATGCATCAACAACTGCTCTCAACAGCCTCCTCCCACCTCACAAACAAAACACCACTTCAGAGATTTTACCCCCTCAAAGCCCCCGCCAAATTGCTTGTAATTTTGCAATCCTCCCTAAGTCCTTTAAATTCGCCCCCACCTCACACAATATTCTTAAAAAACCTATTGCCATCCCCTCAACACAGCGTTACTCTCCGCCCCACGGATGCCCCCTTAATCCGGGCATCCCTGCTTTTCGACATTCTCATATAGACACACAACTCCTAAGCCGCCACCAAACCCGTTTCACGGCAGCTTAGAAAATTTTTAGATGAACGAACTGCCTAGAACAGAGCCAACACGCTCGGCAGCAGACCCAGCACAATTTCCGTGACCGGATCAGTCGCCGCGCGCCCGGTTGTCATGATGCCCTCAGCCTCAACCGCATTTTTTGTTGCTACTGACGGTGGCGGAGGAGGTGGGTCTGTCTTCATAATTATTATTATCCCGTCCCCGGCAAGCGCAGAGACAGAAAGTAAGAGGGTCAAGACGACCGATGCGAAGAGTTGTTGTAGCTTTTTCATGATTTTCCTGCATGAGGTGAAGTTGCAAGCCAAGCTGAAAGAATTGTAGAAGGCGATGACAGCCATACCCCTACAGTAATCTGCTTGCGTCGCACGCGGTTGAACATACTCTATAAATGGATGGTATGAGCGGTTCTTACCAAACCATTCAAGACGGATTGAGAGCGGCATCTTACCACCCGATAAGCAGCCTAGCACTCGTCGAAAGTTCTTTTTGCATTTGCCCGGAAAGGCAAGCCTCACATGACTTTAACGAAAGAGTTGCTCCACAAAATAGCTGACCCGACAATCACCTCAGACGAGCGCGCAGGACGCCGTTGCCAACTTGCTAAACAGCTAGAAAATTTGGGCAAGTATGAAGGAGCGCGCGAAGCAATGGGAGAATTATGGCAGCGAGTCGGTGAACGGCCTGAACTGAGAGGGCTTAATCAACGGACAGCAGCAGAAGTGCTTTTGCGGGTTGGCGCATTAACCGGACGGATAGGCAGCGTTAAGCAGATCAAGGGCATTCAGGAGCTAGCGAAGAATCTCATTAGCGAGAGCCTGACAAAGTTTGAAGCATTGCAGGATGAGGTGAAAGTAGCCGAGGCGCAAACTGAAATCGCATGCTGTTACTGGCGCGAGGGCGCATTCGATGAAGCACGGGTGATGTTACAAGAAGCATTATGTTGTCTTCGCAAAACGGATAGTGAAGTAAAAGCGATTGCCTTACTTCGTAGCGGACTTGTCGAGATGGCAGCTAAGAGATTCAATGATGCTTTAAGTATTTTCACGGAAGCTGCTCCCACATTTGAAATTTGTAGTGACAATGCGCTAAGGGCAAAGTTTCATAACGGATTCGCCAGTGTTTTGAATTATCTCAATTCAACCGAGTACCGAGAGGATTACATAGATCAGGCACTCATTGAGTATGCAGCGGCGAGTTTTTATTTTGAACAGGCGGGGCTTATACGCTATCAGGCTTGTGTCGAAAACAACTTGGGATTTTTGTTCTCAACCGTCAGGAAGTTTACTGAAGCCCATGAACATCTTGACCGCGCGCAGGCACTTCTTACTACACTCAAAGACAGCGTTCACCTTGCTCAAGTAGATAACACACGTGCTCAGGTGTTGCTTGAGCAGCGGAAGGATGGGGAGGCGGAGAAGTTGGTGCGGGGGGCGGTGCGGGTGTTGGAGCGGGGTGGGGAGCAGTCGTTGTATGCGGAGGCGTTGACGACGCATGGGATTGCGTTGGCGCGGCTGGGGAAGCCGAAGAGCGCGCAGGATGAGTTGGAACTGGCGTCGAAGGTGGCGGAGGAGGCGGGGGATTTGGAGAGCGCGGGGCAGGCCGCGTTGACGTTGATTGAGGAGGTCGGCTCGCACCTGTCCGAGTCGGAGTTGAGCGAGATATATGTGCGCGCCGCAGAGTTGTTGGAGAAGTCGCAGAATATGGCGACGCTCAAACGTCTGTGCGAGTGCGCGCGCCGCGTGTTGTTCCTCACACACGCGGCCGCCGCGCCGCCCGACTGGAAGGGGTTTTCTTTCAGGGAGGCGGTGCGGCGCTACGAGTCGCACCTGATCGAGCGCGCCCTGCGCGACGCCGATGGGATGGTGTCGAGGGCGGCGCAGTGGCTCGGCTTCAAGCACCATCACAGCCTCGTCTCGCTGCTCAAGAACCGGCACAAGCACCTGCTGCACGCGCGCACGCCCATCGTGCCGCGCAGGCGCAGCATCATCCGACCGGCGACGGCGACGCCCGCCTCTGCTTACAAAGGCGCGTCACACCGGCGTCCGGCGGAGAAGACCGCGCGGCCGGCGTTGATCCTGCACGTCGAGGACGACCGGGCGGTCGCCGTGGCGGTCAGGGACGCGCTGGAAGAAGAGGGCTGGGCGGTGCGTCTCTGCGCCGATGGCGCGGAGGCGCGGCGCGAGATCGCGAGCGACGCACACTACGACCTGCTTCTGCTGGACAACGAGTTGCCGGGCGCGACCGGCGTCGAACTAGTGCGCCGCGCGCGCAGCCTGCCCCGCCGCCGTCAAACTCCGATCATCATGTTCGCGGCGAGCGATTGCGAGGCGGACGCGCGCCGCGCCGGGGCGGACGCCTTTCTGCGCAAGCCCAAGGACATCGCGCTTCTGGTCGAGACGGTGGCGCGGCTGCTCGCCGACAAGCCCGCCGGGCGTTAAGGGATTCGGGATGAAGTGGGCATCCCGAAGGCACGGTCGCGTCCGGGCGCGCGTCCATGCCGCGAGGCCGCCGCGCGTGTCTCCCGCGCGGCGGCCTTCGTTTTTGGCGCGTGTCCGCGGTTAGTTTTGCGTCACGCTCACAAGTTAGTTTTGCGTCTCGCTCATGAATTAATTTTTGCGTCGCGCCGCGGTTAATTGACCCGCCCGTGCCCCGTCGCACGCGTTCCCGCGCGCTGCGTCGCGTCCGTCCGCACGACCCCGCCGCCGCTCCGAAGTGTCTCCACTGTCTTGTGTTTACGAGAGTATGCCTTTATCATAGCGCGTCGCCTGTAGCCTGCCTTGCGCCGCACCGCCGGTTGGAAGCAGGCTACAATCTTGCAGGACGGCCGGGCGTGACAATGTCCGGCGACTTTCCCAAACTTCAAGCATCTAAGACGCGCGGGAAACTAACTCTCGGAGGACGAAAGTCTAGTGTTTAGCGATCAATTTCGCCGTAACGAATCGGTGAGAGGCAAATTTAGCGGGGTGAAAAGTTCGACGCTGATCTCGAATTTATCGAACGCGGCGTGGAAGGTGTTTCAGTCCGTCAACCGTGCCCTGCCGGAAGGCGAGGCGATCCGCCCGCAGTGGGCACCGGGGCCGCTCCTGAAATCTTACGAAAAGAGCGCGCCGCCGCTCGGCTTTCCACGCGAGACCGATTCCCTGTGCCCGACCTGCGTCAAGGAGGTGCGCGAGGCCGTCATCTCCGGCCAGACGCCGCTCGAAACTCTGATGCACGAGCATCCGGGTGAAATCAAGGCGCAGATCGTGGAAGAGGACGGGCGCATCGTCATGCGTAAGACCTGCGCGAAGCACGGCGAGTTCGTTGACGTGATGGCGACCAGCCCGGAGTTTTTGCGGCGCATCGAGTCGCTCTTCTACGGGCGTGATTTTCGCGCGGCGGAAGACAAGCACGTCCACCGGCACGGCACGTCCGACATCAAGTTCGGTCGCGGCGCAGTGCTGACCGTTGACCTGACGAACCGCTGCAACATGATGTGCAACCCGTGCTTCATGGACGCCAATCAGGTCGGCTATGTCCACGAGCCGACGTTTGAAGACACGAAAGCGATTCTTGATCGCGCCGTCTCCTTCAAGCCGAAGCGTCAGGTGATCATTCTCTTCTCCGGCGGCGAGCCTACTCTGTCGCCCTACTACCTCGAAGCCGTCGCCTACGCCAAGAAGATCGGCTTCTACCGCATCCTCGCCGCCACGAACGGCATCCGCTTCGCCGAAGACATCGAGTTTTGCCGTCAGGCGAAAGAGGCCGGGCAGCACGGCGTCTATTTGCAATTCGACGGCGTGAGCGAGGAGAAGAACGCGCACCGCGGCGTCGGCAATCTCTTCGACGTGAAGCAGAAGGCTATTGACAACCTCGCGGAAGTCGGCATCAAGGTGACGCTCGTCACGACCATCGTCAACACGATCAACCACGACGCCATCGGCCAGATCGTCGAGTTCGCCGCGAAGAACATCGACAAGATTCAGACCATCGCCTTCCAGCCCGTCTCCTTTACGGGACGCGACGAAGACGTGCCCGACGACGTTCGCATCCGGCAGCGTTACACGCTCGCCGACATGGCGACAGACCTCGAAGCGCAACTCGGCGGTGATCTCAAAGCGCAGCGCGACTGGTTTCCGCTCTCGTCCTATTCAGCTTTCACCAGCGTCATGGACATGCTG
>JAUZFQ010000062.1 GCA_030838445.1 Pyrinomonadaceae bacterium
AGACGGCCTGCCGCGCGTTGATGACGATGACGTGATCGCCCATGTCCATGAACGGCGTCCACTGCGGGTTGTTCTTGCCCGACAGCACGCGCGCCACTTCCGTGGCTAACCGCCCGACCGTCTGCCCCGCCGCGTCAACGACGTACCATTTGCGTTTTTCTGCGAGACCCTGCCCGCTCGGAAAGTATGTTGACATAGATAACTCTCTCGGAAAATAGCGTCTGAAACGCGAACGAGTAGAATACTTAACGGGGCGGAAAATTGTCAAGCCACAGCGGGGGGTTAAGTGCGTGAGGCGCGACGATTTGGCGCGACATTTGTGGCGACAACGGCCGGGAAGTCGTGTATCATGCCGCCCACCTTCCAAGGGGTTTACTCTGACAACATCCGGCGTAGTTCTGAATGATGACGCCTCACCAAAAAATTAAGGAGAAACGTTATGCGAAGAGTTAAAACCGTTGTGGCGGCGATGTGCTTGCTCGCGGCGATGGCCGCGGGCGCACAGGCGCAGGGTTCGATTAACAGTGCGGGGCAGAAGTCGCTCTACGAGCGGCTCGGCGGCTTGGATGCGATCAAGGCCGTCATCGGCGAGTTTGCCTCGCGCGTGCTGGCCGACGAACGCATCAACAAGAAGTTCGTCAAGACCGACGCCACGCGCCTGACACACTGCCTCGTCGAGCAGGTGTGCGCAGCGACGGGCGGCCCGTGCGTCTATACGTGCAACACCATGAAGAAGTCGCACAAGAACATGAAGGTGACCGAGGGCGAGTTCAACGCGCTCGTCGAAGACCTGGTGGCCGCGCTCGACAAGTTCAACGTGCCGGCGACCGAGAAGAACGAGTTGCTCGGCGCGCTGGCCGGGATGAAGGGCGACATCGTGGAAGTCCCCGGTAGCGCGACGGGCACGCCGCTGCCGCCCAACTTCAAACCCGCCAAGCCGCTGCCGAAGGCGAAAACCGCCGCCGGCCCCGCCAAGAAGAAGGCCTAGTTAACCGCGTCGCTTCGTCGCGCGTGGCTCTCCCCCGCGTGCAACACAGGGACAGGCGGGAAGCAGCCGCTTCGCGGCTATAACAACTGCCGCCGCTTCGCGGTTCGGTGTCAGCAAAACTAAAAGAGGCTCTCAGGTTGTCGCACCTGAGAGCCTCTTTTAGTTTCGAGCTGATGAAAACCGGCCTACGGCTTGTCGGCCGTGGGGTTCGGGTTGTCCGTGCCGCGCTTCAACTTGGGCGGCGCGTCTTTCGGCGGCTCGGTGGTCGTGCCTGCGGGCGCGTCGGGCGGGGCGGGCGTGCGGCGTTTGAGCGTCGGGCGTCGCGGCCCTTCCTCGCCGCCGCCGATGTCGCCGGTGGTCGAGACCTTCGCGTTCGACAGGCGCAGCAGGCGTCCCTTGACGCGCTGGAATTCCGACGTGCTCAGCACGTACTCCTCGCGCTCAGGGAAGCGCCCGACCAGCACGCGCGACGCTTCGAGGCGTTCGATTGATTGCGGGTGCGACGAGAACGTCTTGGCGAGGAAGCCGGGCTTCTTCTTGTTCTTCGAGGCGAGTTTTTCAAACATCGTCGCCATCGCGTTCGGGTCGTAACCGGCGGCGTAGAGATACTGCGTGCCGAGCCGGTCGGCTTCCGTCTCCGCGCTGCGGCTGAACTTCGAGAAGAGGGCGGCCAGTCCGAGTCCCGCCGTGCTCTGGTAGATCAGGCCGGGGATGCCGCCGAGGAAGATCGAACCGGCCATCGCCAGATTCTGCCAGAGGTTCGCCTTCGCGATGTTCTCCATCGCGTGGCGCGCGGCGACGTGCGCGATCTCGTGCGCCATCACGCCCGCGATCTCCGCTTCGTTGTCGGCGGCCAGGAGCAGACCCTTGTTGACGTAGAAGAAGCCGCCGGGCAGTGCGAAGGCGTTCACTTCGTCCGAGTCAATGACTTTGATGGTGAAGGGGATTTTCGCGTCCGAGTGGAGAACAACGTTCTGGCCGACGCGGTTGACGTACTCGGTGATGACGGGGTCGTCAATGAACTTCGCCTGCCGGTCAACTTCCGCCGCCAGTTCGCGCCCGAAGGAGACTTCCTTCTCAATCGAACCGCTCATCGAGGCGATGAAGCCGCCGTTGATCTTGCGCTTGCCGATCTGGTTGGGGTCTTCGTCGGTCGAGAGCGGCTTGCCCTTGGTGGCCTCGGCCTTCTTCTTGGCGCTGGCTAACTCGGCGGCGTCGTCCCGATCCTGCTTCTCGGAGGCGTCTTTGGCCTTCTGTTCGGCGGCGGCCTTTTCGCCCGCAGATGCCTGCTTCTGCGCGAGCGCGACGGACGAGCTTCCGGCGACGAGCGCCCAGACGAGCGCGAGCGCCGTGATGTTGCGTGAGAGTTGGTTGAACATGGCGGAAAATCTCCAGAATTTCATCGAACTAACGTTGGCCGCCGGGGAGTGTTGCTCATCCCTGCTGTCGGGCCGGTGTCGTCGAACAAGGTGTTCGTGCGACGTGAACTTGCTTGTGCGTCAGGGTCGCGCTTCAGGTCGTCGGGTGGCAACGTCTGGGGATGCGTTGCCCGCGGGTGGCGTAAAGGCGCGTGACTCTTTGATGCGGGCAGATGCGCAAGTGGTTGCGCACCCGTCGCCGTGCGTCTGCGGCGGCGGTGCGCCCGGCCGCCCGTCAAAGCTGTCAAAGTAACCCGCTGTCCGGTGGTTGTCTTCCGGCGCATTATAGCAGCGCGGAGGGAAAATGATAGCAGCGCGAAGGGAAATGTAGAGTTTGTGTCACGGTGCGTGCGCGCAAAAGTATATTCATTGCGTCGCTTCCGGCGCGCGTGGTACAGTCGAAAGTGCCTTGCCTTCCCGCGCCGTGGCGGTGTCACGGTCTGCTTTTCCCCTCCCACACTTCGCAAGCGGAATGAAACGAACACAGGATAAGATCAAGGACTTGGTTGAGCCGCAAGAGTTCGACGACGTGCGGGACTTTGCCGCCGACCCCGCGCGCGCTCTCGCCGCCTATCGCTTCACCGACGCCACTTCCGACCTTCTCGCCCGCTGGCTCGACGCGCTCGCAGACCTCCCGCGCGGGCGCGGCGCGGCGCAGGCGTTGGCCGGGATGCGCGGCGTCGGCAAAAGCCACACGCTCGCCACTTTCGGCGCGCTCGTCGCCTCGGCCGAACGCCCGCACGCGCCGACGACGGACGCGCACGTCGTGTCCAGCGTGCGGCGTTTGGCGAACCGCCGACACCAACTCGTCCGCGTCGCGCGCGGCACGCGCCCGACGCTGCGCGACGAGTTGGTCGAAGCCTTAGTTGCGACTTTCGGCGGCGCGGTGGCCGACTGGGCGGGCGACCCCGCCGCGTGGCTCGCGCGCGTCGCCACGCTCTCGCGCACCACCGCCACGCTCGTCATCATCATTGACACCGCCTTCGGCCGCGAGGCGCGCGTCAAACGCGACGACGGGCCGTTACTGAGTGAACTGGCCTTGGCCGCGCGCGATGCGAACGCCTTCGTCGCACTCGCGCTTGATGACGACATCGCGGGCGCGGAAGGCGTCAACGTCGCCCTCGCGCGCACCTTCCAGATTGATTATCTCGAACCCGAACACCTCTACCACGTCGCCAACATCTACGTCCTGCGCAAGAACGCCCCGGCGCGCGACGCGCTGCACGAAATCTATTTGTCGCTGCGCCAGAGCGTGCCGAACTTCAACTGGAGCGAGCCGCGCTTTGCCGCGCTCTATCCCGTCCACCCGCTCGTCGCCGACACGTCTTCGTCCGTGCGCCTCTACGCCCCGGCCTTCGCCTTCCTGCCCTTCGCCGCCGCCGCCGCGCGCAACGCCGTCAACCGCCCCGCGCTCTCGCTCATCCTCCTCGACGAAGTTTTCGATCACAGCGAAGACGCCTTGCGCCGCTCCGACGATCTGCGCGAAGCCTTCCGTGTCTATGACGAACTGGCGACCAAAGCCGTCGCGCAGTTTCCGGCCATGCAGCGACTGCAAGTGCGGCTCATCTTGAAGAGTCTCTTCGTGCTCTCGCTCGACGGGCGCGGCGCGACGGCGCGCGATCTCTGCGCCGCGCTTCTGTTTCAAGAAGAGAGTTCGCAGCAGGCGGCCGTCGAGCGCGTCGAAGAGACGCTGCGGCGTCTCGGCGACCTCGCGCCCGAACGCGGCCTCGCGGCCTACGCCGACGGCGAAGAGGTGCGCTACCGTTTTCAGGTCAGCGCGGCGGCCGACTTCGACGCCGCCCTCGCCGCCTCAAGCGAGTCGGACGCGATTGACGCCGCGGCGATTGCCTCGTTGCTCCGCACGTTGCCGCGCGCGCGTTTTGAAGACTGGCCTTTCGCCGACGACGAACCCGAAGCGCCGCGCGCCGACTTTGAAGTGACGTGGCGCGGCTCGGCGCGCGCCGGTCAACTCACGCGCCGGACGGCCGTTGATGCGCCGCCGTCAAACCCGACGGTTGATGCGCCGTCTTCAGACTCGACGGTTAACGCGCCACCGTCGTCAAACTCGACGCTTAAAGCAACGGGCGCGGAGTTCGATTGGGAACTGTGTGTGCTCGACGCGGATGGCAGCGGCCGCGCCGCCGAAAATATTCACGACGCCGATGCTGCCGCGTCTGAACAACGCGCGAGTGCGTCGGTCGGCAACGCGCCGATCCGCGTCGTGTGGCAGCCCGCCGAAGGTTACGCAGAGGAGTTGAGCATCCTGCGTCGTCTGGTTGCGCTGCGCGCCGACGCGGCGCTCGCGGAGTTTGGCGAGACGGCGTTCGCCGCCGCCAACTCGCTCGCCGCGCAGGCCGAACGCATCTGGTCGCGTCTCTACATTGACGACGGGCGGCTGTTGATTGACGGCGACGCCGTGGCCTTCACGCCGGAGGCGCGCGCCGCGCAGAGCTTCGCGCCCGCGCTGGCCGACGCGTTGACCACACACTTCGCCGCGCGCTTTCCCGTCCACCCGCAGTTCGACGCGAAGCCGACCGAGACGGAGATCGCGCTCCTTGTCGATCACCTGTTCGGCGGCGGCAACATCGCCGACGCCGCCGTCCAGCAACTCGCTAAAACTTTCGCCGTCCCGCTCGGACTCGCCACGCGGCGCGGCGACATCTACATCCCCGAAACCGGCGACGCCGTGCTCGGCCAGCCATGGGTGCGCGAAGTGCTCGCGCTCGTAGATCGCGCCGGGGGGCGCGTCGTGCCGTCGGCCTCTGTGCGCCGCGTGCTCGGCGGGCGGCCTTACGGGCTGTCGCGCCACACGCAACAACTCGTGCTCGCCGCGCTCGTCGCGCAGCGTCGCATCGAACTCGCCACCGCGGGCGACGACCGCATCAGTCGCCGCACGCTCGATTCGTCCATCAAGTGGGACGAGGTGGCCGGAGTCTGCCGCGCCGCAGAGATTCATCACAGCGCGGAGGAGTTGACGAACTGGGCGCGCCTGTTGACGGGCGACGCCGCGCTCGCTTCGATTGCCGACACCGCCGCGCGCGAGGGCGTGCGCGCCTCGCTTCAGACGTGGCTTGCGGCGTGGCGCGAGGAGACCGTACTTAAAGAGTTCGACGCGCTGCCCGACGCCGGACTCACCACCCGCGCGTGGGACTTGGCCGCAGCCGTCCGTCGCACGTTCGGCGCGTCGGCCGACGCCGTGGCCGACGCGCTCGGTGGCAGTCTCTCGCTCGAAGAAGGCTTGCAGCGCGTCGCGGACGTGTACGGCGGCGTGCCCGAACAACTCGCGCGCGCCGCCGAACAACTCGCCGCCCTGCGCACCTACACGTCGGGCGTCGTCCGCCGCGAAAGCGTGCGCGTCTACTTGTCGTCCGCCGAACTGACCTCGCTCGAAGTGATCGAGAGCGCGCGCCGCGAACTGCTGCTCATCGCAGACGACCCGCACGCCCTCTTCGACCCCGCGCGCGCCGAACGCTTTGAACTGCTCTGGCAGGAGTTTCAAGCGCACTACGCGGAGCACTACGCGAACATGCACGCGCGCGCCGTCGGCGACCTGTGCGACCACGCGGCGCTCGACGAGTTCACGCGCTCGGCCGAGTGGCGCGACTTTGAAGCGCTCGCCGGGCTGCCGTTCGTCCCGCCGCAACTGTGGGAAGAGGCCGCCTCGCTCGTCGCCGAGGTGAAGCACGCGCGCTGCGATCTGCCGGTCGCCGCTCTGCTCAAGCAGCACCCGCGCTGCGTCTGCGCGTTCCGCCTCGCGCGCGCCGAACACTTCCTCAACGCCGCGCCGCTCGTCGCCGAAATCACCACGCGCGGCCGCGCCGCCTGCCGCCGCACGCTCGCGCGTTTTCACCCGCACCTCACGCACGCACTCAACCTACTCGCCGCCGACGCGACCGACGCCGAAACCGCGAGCCGCGCTTACGCCCTTGCGCACCGCTTCGTCCAACGCCAGACCCCCGCGCATTTCACGCACGCCGACGTGCGCCTCATCAAGAGCGCGTTGGAGAAGACACCGCCCGCCGAGCCTCTGCGCGTCCGCCTGCCGGGAGGACTCGTGCGCGGCCTCGTCACGCGCGACGAACTTGCGGCGCGCTGGCAACAGTGGTTTGATGAACTGCCGCACGACGCCGCGCTCGTCGAGATCATGTTCGAGAACAACAACAGCGATGCCGCGTGAGACGCAAAACCGGAGTGAGAAAAAACTAAAGCAGCCGCGCGGGGAAGCGCATCGAGCGACAGCGCGCGACAGTCAAACGCCGACACCACCGCCCGCGCGCAAAGCGACGGCGCGAAAAGTGAAGACGGAAAAAGTGACGGCGCGAAAGGTGACGGCGGGACGCGCGGACACTTCCGCCGCCGCCTCACGCTCCAAAGCGTCCGCCGCCTCGCGTCCCACTACGTTCGACAACTCGCATCTCACTACGTCCGACAACTCACACCGCGCCGCTTCCCCCAACTCGTACGCCGACGCTTCCGCTGGTTCACGCGTCGCCGCGTCCGATCAGCCACGCGTTGCCGCGTCCCATCAGCCGCGCGTCGCGGTCATCGGCGCGGGGCGACTCGGTTCTGCGCTCGCCGTCGCCCTGAGCCGAAGCGGTTATCGTGTCGTCGCCCTCGTCGCGCGCCGCGCCGCGCGTGCTCGTCGCGCCGCACGCGCCCTCACGCCGCCCCCGCTCGCGCTCGACGCGAACCGTCTGGACTTACTGCCCGACACACTCGACCTCATCCTCATCACCACGCCCGACGATCAGATCGCGCCGGTCGCCGCGCGTCTCGCCGAAGTGTTGGCCGCGCGACACGCGCGCGCGCAGCAGTCGTCACAGCAAACACGCGCGCGGCAGTCAGCGCGACGCCGCACACCGCACGGCGTCGCCCTGCACGCGAGCGGCGCGCTGTCGTCCGCCGCACTCGCGCCGCTCGGCGCACATGGTTTTAGTCTCGGCTCGCTCCACCCGCTCGTCTCCGTGAGCGACCCCGCGGCGGGCGGCGGGCGGAATCTCGGCGGGGCGTTCTACTGTCTCGAAGGCGAGGCGCACGCGCTCGCGGCCGCGCGCCGGATCGTCCGCGCACTCGGCGGCCAAAGTTTCTCGCTCGCCGCGCGCGACAAGGCTCTCTACCACGCGGCGGCCGTCATCGCTTCCGGCCACACCGTCGCCCTCTTCTCGCTCGCCTCCGAACTGCTCGCGCGCTGCGGCCTGAGCCGCGCACGCGCGCGCGAAGTGCTCCTGCCGCTGCTCGCCAGCACGCTCGACAACCTGAAGGCGCACGCGCCGGACGAAGCCCTGACCGGCACTTTCGCACGCGCCGATCTCAGCACCGTGCGCAAGCACCTCGCCGCGCTCGAAGACGCCGGTGACGTGCAAGGGGCGACTGCCGTCTACGCTCTACTCGGCAAGCGTTCGCTCGAAATGGCCGCCCGTCGCCACGACTTCGATCCGTCCGTCGTGACCGAGATCGCGCTTCTGTTACGCAGAGCGATCCGCACGTCTCACGACGAATAAGCCGACAGCCCTTCCCTTGCGCGGCGCGCGCCGTTGGCGTTAGAGTTAACGCCAACACTCCCCCTTATGATCTGCCGCAACTCGGAAAGGATTAGTCAGAGCCGCAATGCCTAATGCGCCAAACGTCAGTTACAGTTCGACCCTGCGTGTAAAACTATCGAGCCGCACCGGCACGCTCGGAGAGTTGACCACCGCCCTCGGCCGCGCCGGAGCCGACATCGGCGCGATTGACATCGTGAACGCCTCGCGCGATGCCATCACGCGCGACATCACCTTCACCGCCTCGTCCTCCGAGCACGTCAAAGAGATCGTCGAGGCCGCGCGCGACATTGACGGCGTCGAAGTCGTCAACGTCTCCGACCGCACCTTCCTCATGCATCTCGGCGGCAAGATCGAAGTCGTCTCGAAGATGCCTTTGAAGACGCGCAACGATCTCTCGATGGCTTATACGCCCGGCGTCGCGCGCATCTGCGAAGCGATCCACCGCGACCCGGAAAAGGCTTTCACGCTGACCATCAAACGCAACACCGTCGCTGTCGTCACCGACGGCACGGCCGTGCTCGGCCTCGGCGACATCGGCCCGGCCGCCGCGATGCCCGTCATGGAAGGCAAGGCGATGCTCTTTAAAGAGTTCGCGGGCGTGGACGCGTTTCCCATCTGCCTCTCGACGAAAGACCCCGACGAGATCGTCCGCACGATCAAACTGATCTCGACCGCTTTCGGCGGCATCAACCTCGAAGACATCTCCGCGCCGCGCTGCTTCGAGATCGAAGAGCGGCTCAAAGAGGAACTCGACATCCCGGTCTTTCACGACGACCAGCACGGCACGGCCGTCGTCGTCCTCGCGGCATTGATCAACGCGGCGAAGCTCGTCGGCAAAGAGATGCACGAGTTGAAAGTGGTGGTCAACGGGACGGGCGCGGCGGGCGTCGCCTGCACGAAGATCATCATGGCGGCGGGCGTCAAGAACATCATCGGCTGCGACCAGCACGGCATCCTCTACAAAGGCCGCCGCGAGCACATGAACTGGGTCAAGGAGTGGTACGCCGAGAACACCAACCCCGAAGGCGTGCGCGGCACGGTGCACGAGGCGATGGTCGGCGCGCACGTCTTCATGGGCTTAAGCGCCCCCGGCGTCATCAGCCGCGAGGACGTCAAGCGGATGGCGGACAAGCCGATCATCTTCGCGATGGCGAACCCGACGCCGGAGATCATGCCCGAAGAGGTCGCCGACATCGTTGCCGTGATGGCGACGGGCAGGTCTGACTACCCGAACCAGATCAACAACGTGCTCTGCTTCCCCGGCATCTTCAAAGGCGCGCTCGCCTGCCGCGCCTCGCGCATCAACGAGGAGATGAAACTCGCCGCCGCCACTGCCATCGCCGCCCTCATCTCGGACGACGAACTCCACCCCGAATACATCGTCCCCTCCGTCTTCGACAAACGCATCGCCGAAGCCGTCTCCCGCGAAGTCGAAGAAGCCGCCTCTCGCACCGGCGTGGCGAGGCGCGAGCGCACGAGCAGCGAACTCACGCCCTAGCCGCGCGAGCCTCGCCGGCAACTCAATCGACTGACATGTGTTTGGAGGAGTGTTTCGCCCCGTGCGGCGGCGGTGTGCGGGTCGGCCC
>JAUZFQ010000075.1 GCA_030838445.1 Pyrinomonadaceae bacterium
AAGACGCTTGGCGCGGAACATCCGGAGGTCGCCTTGACGCTCAACAATCTGGCCTTGCTGTATCAGGTCAAAGGCGACGACGCACACGCCGAGCCTCTGTACCGGCGTGCGCTGGCGATCCGTGAGAAGGTCTTGGGGGCGGAGCATCCGTCGGTCGCCATCTCGCTCCAAAGTCTGGCGGTGATGTACCACACGCAAGGCGATTACGCGCGCGCCGCGCCTCTGTATCAACGCGCGCTGGCGATCAGCGAGAAGACTCTGGGAGCGGAACACCCGGACTTCGCGCAAGCGCTCTACAACTTCGCGGGGATGTACCACGACAGCGGCGACTACGCGCGCGCCGAGCCGCTACAGCAACGCGCGCTCGCCATCAGGGAGAAAGCGTTCGGCGCAGCGCACCCGGCGGTTGCCTCTTCGCTGAGCACGGCCGCAGCCCTCTACGAAGCCAAAGGTGATTATGAACGCGCCGTCTCAGGGATGACGCGCGCGGCCGACATCCGCGAACAGAACCTCACGCTGATCCTCAACACCGGCTCTGAGAAGCAGAAACAACTTTACCTCGACACCCTCTCCGGCGAAACCGATGCCATCCTCTCGCTCAACATCAAAGGCGCGCCGAAGAACGGCGCGGCGACGCGGCTCGCCTTAACTACGATCCTGCGACGCAAAGGGCGCGCGCTCGACGCGATGACCGACCAGATCGCAGCCCTGCGTCGTCGCGCCGCGCCGGAAGATCAAAAGCTGCTCGATCAACTCGCGGCCGCGCGCTCGCAACTCGCCAACCTGCAACTCGGCGCGAGCAACAAACTCACGCCCGCCGAGCGGCAGACGCAACTCTCCGCGCTCGCGGAAGAGATCGAAAAACTTGAGGCCGCCATCAGTCGCCGCAGCGCGGAGTTTCGCGCGCAGGCGCAGTCCGTCACCCTGTCAAACGTGCAGGCGGCGTTGCCCGCCGACGCCGCGTTGATCGAAATCTTCTCGTACCGTCCTTACGACACGAAGGCGCAGCCGGGCAGCAAGTACGGCACGTCGCGGTACGTGGCCTACGTCGCGCGGCGTGAGGGCGAGCCGCAGTTCGTGGACTTGGGCGAGGCGGCGACGATTGAGTCGAACGTCGAAAAACTGCGCCGGACGTTGCGTGATAGCCGTCAGGCGGCGCGCGGGGATGTGGCGTTGGTGAAGTCGGCGTCGCGCGTCGTTGACGAACAGGTGATGCGTCCGGTGCGCGCGCTTTTGGGTGCGACGCGGCGCGTCTTCCTCTCGCCCGACGGGGCGTTGAACCTGATCCCATTCGCTGCGTTGGTGGACGAGCGCGGCAAGTACCTCGTCGAAGACTATACGCTGACTTACCTGACGAGCGGGCGCGACCTGCTGCGCTTGCAGACGGCGGGCGAGAGCAAAACGCCGCCGCTGGTGCTGGCGAATCCGCTTTACAATGACAGCGGCGGCAACAGTCAGGTTGAGACGCTGGCCGCCGTGGCCGCGAAACGCGACGTTGATTTCGACGCCATAGATTTTAGTAAGGTGAGCTATGTGCCGCTGCCCGGCACGGCGGATGAGGCCAGAGCCTTGAGCGCGCTCATGCCCGGCGCGCGCCTGTTGTCCGCCGCCGAAGCCACCGAAGCGGCTTTGAAACAGATTCACGCCCCGCGCCTCCTGCACGTCGCCACGCACGGTTTCTTCCTCACGGATAAACCCGCGCAAGCTGACGCTCGTGGGCTTGGCCTGTCGAGCAGCGCACCCGTCGCTCCGCGCGGCGAGAATCTGTTGTTGCGTTCCGGGCTGATCTTGGCGGGCGTCAATCAACGCCAAAGTGGAACGGGCGAGGACGGCGTGCTGACGGCCGCCGAAGCCGCCGCGCTCGATTTGTGGGGGACGAAACTCGTCGTGCTGTCGGCTTGTGAGACGGGACTCGGCGACGTGAAAAACGGCGACGGCGTGTACGGTCTGCGCCGCGCGCTCGTCTTAGCTGGCAGCGAGAGTCAGGTGATGAGTCTGTGGCAGGTGTCGGACGCGGCGACGCGCGACTTGATGAAGGCTTACTACACGCGATTGCAACGTGGCGAGGGACGCACGGAGGCCTTGCGCCAAGTGCAGCTTGAGATGTTGAAGGGGGCAACGAAAGTTCAAGACGGCGCGCAGGAACGCACACTGCTCGGCGCGGTCGGCGGCAAATCGCAGGCGGTCAACTACAGCCACCCTTACTACTGGGCGAGCTTCATTCAGTCGGGCGCGTGGTCTGGTGTCGAAAACAACCCGGCGGATGTTAAGGGTCAGTAGAACAAAAAAATATTCTTCACAGTGGACAGTGGGCGGCCGCAAACATTAACAGTGCTGCTGTCGCTTGGTGGACACAGCCGAAGGGTAGTGTGCGCATGTATGAACTGCGCGACATTATCCGTGACTAGACGAGGGAAGGGCGCTGACTCTGAATGAGCCAGCGCCCTTCCCTCATTCAATCGCTCCGGTAGGCGTGAGCCTTGACCTTTGCTAATGCCCGCGCGAGACGTTGACTGTGACGGCGCGGTTCGACGTGTTGCCCGCGGCGTCCGCGCAAGTGACTGTGACGGTGTAGACGCGTCCAGCGCCGGCGGCGGAGCGTTCAGCTCTGAGCCTGACGTGATGGGCGTCCAACACTTCCCAGTCGGGAGCGGTGTCGCCGTCGCCCGTGCCGTTGACCGGCTCGTTGCTCACGACGCCGAGCGTGCAGGCAGCGAGGCTGAAGTTGTCCGACGCGTCATAGTTGACGGTCACGTCCCGCATCTTGTGATTAGGTGACGACAGGACAGAGGGGTTCGCGGACGCGCCGCCGATGGTTGGCGGCGTGAGGTCTACCATGATCACCTGCGTGGCGACGCCGCTGACGTTTCCGGCGTTGTCTATGGCGCGCACGCTGATGGTGGTGACGCCTTCGGCGTTGATCTGGACGCTGGCCGCGTTGCTTTCGACGACGTTGACGCTCCCCTCGTTGATCCAGAAGCGCAACTCCTTGACGCCGCTGCCACCGTCGTCGGTCGCCGTGAGGTTGATTGTCACGGGAGTCGAGTTGTGCCAGCCGTTCGCGTCGGCGGGCGGACTGACGGCAATGGCGGCGACGGGCGCGGCCGTGTCAACGGGCGCAGACGAAGCGTCGAAGATCACCGCGCCGCTGCGTGCGGCGAGCGTGAGATTCACGCTTCCGCCGTTGACGCTGTAGGTCGCGCCGCTCAAGGCGTCTCGGAGTTGCGTGCCGTCTGCGAAATAAGCGGCGACGGGGACGCTCGCCGTGTTGCCGCCCGCGCCGTTGTTGAGCGCGACGACGGCCGTCTCACCATTGCTCACGCGTGCGAAGGCGTAAGTGTTGTCGTCTGTCGCCGCAGCGGTGGTGTCGCCCGTGAGCAGCGTCTCGAACGAGCCGTTGCGGAGCGCGGGGTGCTGCTTACGCATGTGCGCGAGCGTCGTGTAGTAGTTGACGACCGCCTGATCGGCAGGGCCGTAGACGTTCTGATCGCCCGCCACGTCAGCCCACGGGTAAGGCGCGCGGTTGTAGGGATCGTCTTCGGGGCCGTTCGTGCCGTTGGCGAGCGAAGGCGCGTTGAGCGCGGCCTCGTCGCCGTAGTAGACCATCGGCGCGCCGGGATAGGTGAACTGGAAAAGCGCCGAGAGCTTGAGACGCTCTTTCGCCTGCGCGAGTCCGTTGTCGCCACCCACGGACAGCACGTAGAGCGAGCGGTTGGTGTCGTGCGAGTCAATCAGGTTGAGCATCGCGGCGGTCGCGGCGGCCGGGTAGTCTTCGCGCACGGAGCGGAGCGCGCGGTCGAACTGGCTGGGCGAGAGGGCGACGATCTGGTTGCCGCCGAAGTTGTCGTTGTCGCCCCAGTTGAACCCGCCGCGCGCGAAGCCGAGGACGTTCTTGCGGAAGCGGTAGTTCATCACGGAGTCGAGTTGATCGCCCGCGAGCCACTGGCTGGCGTCCGGCCAGATTTCCCCGACGAGCGGCCCGTCAGCTTTGTAGCCCTTGGCTAGAGGCCGGTACTCTTTCCACCAATCGTGCGAGATTTCGTTCGCCACGTCGAAGCGCCAGCCCGAAGCCCCGCGCTCGTACCAGTGCTCGGTAACGTTCGCGCCGGGCGTGCGATAGAAGAAGTCGCGCACGCCCGCGGAGTCGTCGCGGAAGACGGGGAGACTCCCGAAGCCGAACCAAGCCTCGTAGTCGCCGTAGGCGCAAGGCGCGTTCGAGTTGAAGAAGTTGAACCAACTACGGTACGGCGAGGACGTGTTCTCGCACCCGCCGTCGGTCTGACTGTAGCGATGATAGAGATCGAAGTAGACGCTATCGGAAGACGAGTGATTGAAAACGCCGTCGAGGATGAGACGCATGCCGCGCCGTTCCAACTCGGTTGTGAGAGAAGCTAAGGCTGCGTCGCCGCCCAAGGCCGGGTCAACTTCGAGAAAGTTGTCCGTGTCGTAGCGATGGTTCGAGCGCGCCTTGAAAATGGGATTGAGATAGAGCGTGTCCACGCCGATTGATTGCAGGTAGTCGAGTTGTTGCTCGATGCCTTTCAGGTCGCCGCCGAAGAACTGCGTGCCGTACTCGCCGTTGAACTCTCCGGGCTGTCGCGGGTCGCCGATGGCCGCGTTCCATGTCTCGCGCAGGAGCGGCGTCTGGTCGCCGTAGAACGTGGGACAACCGGCGGTCGAACCGGGGCGGCAGTAGTCGTTCGATGGGTCGCCGTTGCGGAAGCGGTCGGGGAAGATTTGATAGACGTTGGCGTTGTGCAGCCACGTGGGCGTCTGGAAGTTCGGGGCGTAGGCCGTGATCTGGAAGGCCGGGAATGGCTCGCCGTCCGAGGGTGCGCCCGTGCCGCCTTGATTGAGGTTGTCGTGATCGTCCGTGTAAGAGTCGCTGTAGAAATCCTCGTCCGACTGATCCGTGATGCGGAACTTGTAGTAGAGGATCGAGGGCGACGAGGGTGTGTGAAGCGCGAGCGTCCAGATGTCGTACTCCGTGCCGCCTTCGGTGCGGTTCTCAAGGAAGGACATCGGGTGATCCACGGGGCCGTTGGTCGCGCCGGTCGCCGGGTCGAAGGTGTAGACGCGCACATGAACGCCGTCTACGTCGAAGTGCGCGGTGCGGAAACGCAACATCACCGCGTTGCCCGCGGGCACCGCGCCGAAGGGGCTGCGGTAGTAACTGTCGAACGTGTCGTGGCGCAAGCCCTCCCACTCGACGTTGCCCGCAGGGGTCGGCGTCGGCGTGGCGTTGCCCGCCGTGATCGTCAGGACGTGCGTCGTGGGGTTGTAGCTGAAAGTGACCTGCGCGTTGTCGGTCGGCACGTTGAACGAGATGTTCGCGCCGTTCTGCGCCCCGCCCGCGCCGTAGTTCTCGTCCCAGCTTTCGCCAATGGCTACCTTGCTCTCGTAATTTCCGGCGGGAAGCTGGGTGGTCTGAAAGGTGTACGTGCCGTCGCCGTCCGGGTCTTGCAGCCAAGAGCGGAGGCAGGACGGATCCCAGTCGCCGGAGCAGCCGAGTTCCGACTGGAAACTGCCGGGCGCGACGGCGATGACGGAATTTCGTGTGCTCGTGACCCAGTGCGACTTGTGGTCGTAATAAAATTTGACGTTCTGACCTGAGCCGAGCGAGAGCGGAATGTTCGCACCGTTCTGCTGCGCGTTCAGCCCGTAGTTCTCGTTCCAGTTGTCGTTGAGCGGGGCTTTGTATTCCCAGTTACCGGAGGGGACGAAGAACGTGCCCTGCCACACGTCGTCGCCCGCGTCGAAACTCAAATGCGTCGCGCCGCATTCGGGCATCCAGTCGCCGGGGCAGCCGAGTTCACTCTGAAGACTTCCGGCGACGGTCACGCTCGACGGGTTGGGCGTATGCGACGCGTCGGCCGTGGGAAAATTGAAGGGGAGCAGCAGCAGGGCGCAAGACGTGAGAACGAAAATCGCGAGCGACGCGCGCAGGCGTAGGAATTTGAGGAACGACATGGGGAACTCCTTGAGGTAGACAGAGGCCGCACGTGATGCGACCGAAGTCCGGGGTTGAGAGACGTTGATTATTCTTTTAATGGCTTGGCGAGGCTGGGTAGCAGATCACTTGCAAACGCCGACTTGTGGCAGCCAGCCTGACTTTGTTCGACGCCGCAACATACTTTAATCGCCGCCGAAGATCAAGTTTCGGTGCGCGAACTCGGCAAAAAATGGTAGTAATATGATGAAAGCGGTCAGCCGAAGTGGATGCCGCGCCCGCCTTGGTTAAGGGCAAACACTCGCTTCTCACGCTTGTGAGAAATCTTGTCCTTAGGTTCCTACGCGCGCTTATTGTTGTCAGGTCTGAGAAAGCATTTGAGTAATTCTGGGAGGAGATGGAAGCATGTCAACCGGCCATTACCCATTTAAGAACCTCGTGTTTGAAGGCGGCGGCGTCAAAGGCATCGCCTACGGCGGCGCGGTGGAGGTGCTCGAAGAGTCGCAGATCACGCCGCAGATCGAACGCGTCGCAGGCACTTCCGCCGGGGCGATTACCGCCGCCATGATCAGCCTCAACTACACCGCGGCCGCGATCAAAAAGATCATGTTGACCCTGCCCTTCGAGAAGTTTGAGGACGGCTGCGAACTGGGCGGCCCGATCAGGCTCATCAGGCACTACGGCTGGTTCAAGGGTAATTATTTCCTGAAACTCATGGAGTCGTACATCGAAGCGAAGACCGGGGACGGGCGCGCGACGTTCCGCGACCTGACGGAGAAGTACAAGGCGAAGAACTTCAAAGACCTGTACGTCTTCGGCACAGACCTGTCGCAACAGGCCGTGCAGGAGTTCTCCTACCGGGCGACGCCCGACGTGGCGGTGGCCGACGCGGTGCGGATGTCCATGTCCATCCCCTTCTTCTTCGAGGCGCGATACTACGAGCAGGACGGCGCGAACAACGTCTACTGCGACGGCGGCGTGCTGAACAACTATCCCGTCTCGACCTTCGACGAGCAATACACGTCGGTTGACCCAGACCTCGGCCACACGATGCTTCACCGGACGCCGAACCCGGAGACGCTCGGATTCCACCTCGACAATTTAGACGCGCCGACACCGCGCCCCATTGACAACGTGCGGCGATTCGCCGTCAACGTCTTCGAGGCCATCCTCGACATTCAGAACATCCTGCTGAAGACGAACCCTGGCGACGAGCGGCGCACAGTCTTCATCAACGACCTCGGCGTCAGTACGACAGACTTCGCGCTGTCACACCAAATGAAACTGGACTTGATCGCGCAGGGACGCCTCGCCACGTTAGCCTACTTGAACACACCGCGCGCGCCGCTGCCGGAGATCAAACGTCTCCTGCGCCGCGCGCCGCTCACGCGTTGAAACAAGCGAGCATCCACACGAAGCACCGGACACTGGGCGTCGTCGCTCAATGTGCGCGTAGGGCACGCGCCATCAAGCCCACGCCTCCGGCCAGTAGCACCAGCATCAACAGCGTGCCGAACAGGCTGGTCGGCTGGAAGTAGATGTGCAGGTTCATGATGATGCCGGTGAAGATGATGACGACACCGGCGAACAAGAGCAGCCATCCGACCTTCGACTTGCCGTTGAAGAACAAGAGGCCGACGCCGAAGATGAACGGCACGAGCGACAGGCCGAAAGCGTTGTAGCCCCAGACAGACCACGCGCCGCTCGTCACGGTGACACTGCTGGTCAGCATATACGCTCCGGCTATCGCCATCCCTAAGCCGAGCAGGAACTCCCCGATTCCGCCCGGCGTGCCGCCCGCGCCTTCCCACCTTTTTTTGTTCTCTTCTGTGTCCATCGCTCAATCCTAAGTTTCGCTAAGTCGCCAAACTACCAGATCACCCATCACCGTTCGCCGCCCTCTGACCGCCATTCGCTGCAACATTAGGTTGATCGGCTGAATAATTCAACAGACGAATCGAGAACTCTCCTAGTATCGGCGCGCGTCGAACACGGGCGACCGCTTCCTCCGTTCGCTGCTCAATGAGACGAGGGAAGCTAAGCAGCCTGTCCTGAGAGGAGAATCAACAGCTATGTGGCAGACGTTCTTAATCACACTCACGCTCGTCTTCTGGTGTAACCCAAGTTTCATTGCACTGACCAACGCGTTACAAGCGGCGGCGGTAAATTCACAACAGAGCGGAGAACTCGTTGTCCCTCTGGAAGGACTTGACCCCGTGATGCTGACGCGGGGAAAGGAAGTGCAGGGCGACGAACAGTTCGCCGTGAAGCGCGGGGGCTTCCGGTATCTATTCTCAGGCGCGGAGACGAAGGCCGCCTTCGAGCGTGAACCGCGTCGTTACGAAATTCAACTCGGCGGCACATGCGCGAGGATGGGGCCGACCGTGCAGGGCAATCCGGATTTGTTCGCAGTTCACGAAGGGCTGATTTACATCTTCGGCAGTCCGGCCTGCCTGACCGCTTTCAAAGCGTCTCCCGCAAATTACCTTGAACCCGCTGCCGCAACGACGACAACTTCCGTCGCAGCTTCCGATGAGTCGAGAAGGCGCGGGCGCGCGCTCATCGAGAAAGCGGTCGAGGCGTTGGGCGGCGCGGCGCGTCTCGACGGGCTGTTGAGTTACGAGGAGCGTGGGACGGTCGGCTCGCGGACGCCGCAAGGCGTGACCGAGATCAAGACCGCGCTCTTGATGCGTTACCCGGACAAGATACGAATGGAGCGGACGCTCTCGTTCGGAACGATTGCGACCGTCGTCACGCCGGAAGGCGGCTTCGTCTTGCTGCCGCGCGGCAGCAGCGAGTTGTTGGAGGTGCAGCGCGCGGCTTATCTCAAGCAGTTACAAAACAACCCGCTCGCAATTCTTCGAGCGCGCCGCGAGGCGGGGTTCAGCGCCGTCTCGAGCGGCGCGGGCAAAGTCGGCGAGACGGCGGTCGAGCAAGTGGAAGTGTCGGGCGGCGGCGTGAACGCGACGCTCGGCATCGCTCCCGACACGGGTCGCATCCTGAGTCTCACGTATCGCGGACGCGGCGACGGCGGCGTCTACGGCAAGATCGTGCGAACCTTCTCCGACTTTCGCGCCGTCGGCGGGCTGACGCTGCCCTTCAAGGCGGCGGGCGCTTTCAACGGCGCAACCGAGCCGTCGCAAACCTCGACCGTCGAATCAATCGTCGTCAACGGCGATCTTTCGCCGTCGCTGTTCGAGAAGCCGAAACCCGCGGGCGGGCAATGAGGAGAGTGACGCGATGAAAACAAACTTTCGCAGGCGTGTCGTAACCGCGTTGGCCGTGCAGGGTGTTGCTGTCCTGCTCCTACTGTTCGCGGCCACTCTCAATGTCGCCGCACAGTCACTACAATCGCTCGACTGGCCGCAGTGGGGCGGCGCGCATCGCAACTTCTTGTCCGACGCGAAGGGGCTGGCGAACGTCTGGCCGGAGGGCGGGCCACGCCCCCTGTGGAGCCGCGAACTGGGCGAGGGCTATTCGGCCATTGCAGCCGAAGGCGGCAGTCTCTACACGATGTCGCGCCGGGGCGCGCAAGAAGTAGTCATCGCGCTCGACGCCGCCACGGGAAAGACGCTCTGGGAGTTTAGTTACCCCGCGCCCTTCTCGCCCGACTACTCGATGGAGAACGGGACGGGGCCGCACGCCACGCCGACCGTCGCAGGCGAACGCGTCTTCGCCGCCGGGGCGACGGGCAAACTCCACGCGCTCGACAAGCGCACCGGACGACTCCTCTGGATGCACGACCTGTTGCACGAGTTCAAGGGAACGATCCGTGTCAACGGTTACGCGTGCAGCCCGCTCGCCTACCACGACACGATCATCATGCAGGTAGGCGGCGAGGGCAACGCCTTGATGGCCTTCCGGCAGAAGGACGGCGGCGTCGCGTGGAAGCGGCACGACTTTAAGAACTCGCCCGCGTCGCCGCTGCTCATCAACGTGGACGGTCAGGATCAAATCGTCGCCTTCATGTACGACACGCTCGTCGGCGTAGACCCTGTGGGCGGCGAACTGTTGTGGAGCCGTCCGCACCGTTCGGAGTTTGGACTCAACGTGAGCACGCCCGTTTGGGGAAGCGATAATCTGTTGTTCATCTCGTCCTCGTACGGCGGCGGCAGCCGCGTGCTCAAAGTATCGCGGGCGGCGGGGAAGACCGAGGTCGAAGAGGTGTGGGCGCACGCGCTCGTGCGCATCCACTACGGCAACGCGATCCGCCTCGGCGATTTCGTCTATGCTT
>JAUZFQ010000077.1 GCA_030838445.1 Pyrinomonadaceae bacterium
AAGTTAGGAGCAAGGTTTCAATAAAATTCGCCTATACGCCTTACCCTATCGTGTGTTCTCCGCCAGTATGTTGCAGAAGAGCGCGCCCTGTTCGATGGCGTCTTCGAGGGCTTTGTGCGTGTGCGGGAAGTCGTCGAACCAGTGGCGGGGCATGTTTGATTTGACGACGTGGCGAAAATCTTTTTTGAGGATCGCCATCGCGTAGGATTTGATGTCGAGGCCGATGAAGGAGAACGGACTCTCGCCCGCGAACTTGTGCAGATACCACTGCACGAACATGTAGTCGAAGACGACCGGATAGGCGACGAAGACCGGGCGGCCGGGCAGAGACTTGAGCCACACAACGTAGTTTTTCATCGCCTCGGCGGGCGACTGTAAATCTTCACGACACGCCGCCCAAGCCTCCGGCTGCGTCTTCCACCACTCCATCGTCTCAGGGTAACCGCTCGCGCCGGGGAGCGTTTCGAGGTTGGCGGTGAACGTGCCGAGCAGGGTCTTGTCGGCGAGGTAAGCGGCGGAGCCGAAACTGAGCATGGAGTGAGGGCCGGGGATCGGCCCGTCGGTTTCCACGTCGGTGCTCACGTAAATTTCCTTCATGTTTTTAACCTTGATGCAAAAATAACTGACTGAACCGGCGCGCGTTGCCGCGCCCTAATGTCGGATGATGAGGACAAACTAAGAGACGGTCGCATTACGGTGCGACCGTCTCTCATTTTCGAGTCCATTCAAAGCTGTCCGTGGAAGTGCGCGAGTTAAACTTCGGGCGTCGGCTTCTTCGTGCGCGGCGTCGCGGATTTCGACGCGGCCTTGCGCGGCGTCTTGGCGGACTTCGGCGTCGTAGCGGAAGTCGCGCTCGAATTATTGATGGGCGAGTCGCCCACCGACGCTGACTCACTGCTCTTGCCGAGAAGGTTGGAGACGGCGTTGGCCGCGCCCTCGACCAGGTCGGTAACGCCCGCCGCGATGTCGGATGCGATCTCGCGCCCCGATTCCGGGATGATCGCGGAGACCGACTGTTGCGCGGCCGAGGCGGCGGCCGACAAAGCCTGCGTCGCCGACGACCCGACGGGGCGCGGGTTCAGCATCGCGTCCCAGCGATAATGAACTTCGGTCTGCGGCTCGGCGAGGCGTTTGAAGACGAGGTTGACGACGTTGTCCGTCACCCAGTTGTGATAGAACTCGCCGACCGACGCGACTTCGGCGTCGGGCGCGGGGTTCATGAAATCAATCGCGTAGGGGATGCCGTCTTTGATGGCGAACTCGACCGTGTTGATGTCGTAGCCGAGCGCGCGGCAGAGCGTGCGCACGTCGTTCGTCACGCGCTCGGCGAGTTCGGGCGTCAGGTAGTTCGGGTTTTGGATGTACTGCTCGCCGGAGAGATAAGCCTTGGTCGGATCGTAGGGCATGATCATCACTTCTTCCTGCCCGATGCAGTAGCAGCGCACGAACTGGTCGAAGGCGACGAACTCTTGCAGCGTCATGCAGAGCGTGCCGGTCGTGTCGTAGACCTCCCAGAGTTCCTCTATCGAGTTGACGCGCGAGACGTTCTTCCAGCCGCCGCCGTCGAAGGGCTTGATGATGGCGGGCATGCCGACGTGATCCACGATGCCCTGCCAGTCGAGCGGGAATTCGAGGTTGCGCAAAGACTCGCCCGTGATGCCTTCGATATAATCCTTCTGCGGCAGGAGCATGGTCTTGGGGATGGCGACGCCGAGTTTCGTGGCGAGCGAGAAGTTGAAAAATTTATCGTCGGCCGACCACCAGAACGGGTTGTTGATGATCTGCGTGCCTTCGAGCGCGGCGCGCTTGAGGAACGCGCGATAGAAGGGGACTTCGTGTGAGATGCGATCAATGATGATGTCGTAGCGGCGCGGCTCGTCGAGGCTGACGCCGCCGACTTTGACGTACTCGGCGACCACTTCGCCCCCGCCGCGCTCGTTAATCCGGTCAATCAATGCCTGCGGAAACGTCTTCTCGCGGCCGACTAAAATACCTACTGTCTTCTTCACTTTTTTAATATCCTTTCAAAAATTTCGGGGGTGACGTGCGGTAACTCAAGTGTCTTTAACGTTGCTGACGCCTGCGTCCGATCACGCGCTTATGAAAACCGTGCACTCTACATGCCCCGTCGCCGTGTTGTCAATCGGCGGCAGCGGGCATCCGTCCGGCACGTTTCCGGCATCAATACGTGTGTTTGATCCGGACGGCGCGCGGCGACGCCTTACGGCCGAGGGCTTCTATGTTACAATTCGCCGCTTGATTTTCCGTCCTTCACTCCCGAAGGTTTTTTAGCCAAACGTTTTTAAGGAGATGTTACCGGTGTTGCGACGCTTTTATTTATACGCGCTGGCGGTCGTGCTCGTCGGCGCGGCCGGCCTCTCGCGCCCCCTGTTCGCCCAAACTCCCACTGCCCCGCAAGCCCCGCAGACCACGCAACCCGCCGTGCCGACTCCGACGCCGGAGTTGAAGGTGGACAAAAAACTCCAGCCGGTCACGGGCAAGGACACCAAGATGCCGACCGCCGAGCAGGTCGCCGAGACGGTCATCATCATCTACGGCGGCGGCGGCGGGCGGGCGACGCTCGCGCAGATTCGCCGCAACGGCGTCGAGCGCGGGAAGGTGACGCGCACGGCCGACGACGGGCGCATCGAAGAGGCGAGCTACGAGCAGCGGTTCGTGCGCGGCGAGACGGCGGGCAAGGACAAAGTTCGGCTGGATCAGAAAATGCCCACGATGGAGTATGCGCTCGTCTTCAACGAGGGGCGCGTCTGGGGCATCATCAACGGCACGGCCTTCACGCCGAAGCAGGATGCGACCGCCGAGTTTCTCTCGCAGTCGCAGCACGGGATTGACGCGCTGCTTCGTTATAAAGAGAACAACTCGACCCTCACCTTCGTCGGCAAAGAGAAGTTGAAGGGACTCGACCTCTGGGTGCTTGACCTGATCGACAAGGACAAGAGCCGCACGCGCTACTACATCAGCGCGAACACCGACGTGCGCAAGACCGCGCGCGTCCTCTGGCTCGAATACGAGGAGTCGCCGCCCGAAGGCGGCGCGCCGAGCAAGTATCGCCGCACGTACCACGACTACCGCTATTCGCAGAACACGCTCGTCCCGATCCGCTCCGTCCTCTACAAGGACGACCGGCAGGTGCAGGAGGCGCGCGTGCAAACCGTCACCTACGGCATCAAGATGGACGACAGTTTCTTCGTCAACCCGGAGGCAGCGGCCAACTGAAGTCCGCGCAACTACGTCATCGAGACTCTCGAATTTTGAAGCAAGAGGCCGGAACCAAACGTTCCGGCCTCTCTCGTTTTTGCCGCCCGCCGGAAAAGTTGGTCGTGTCCTTTTCCGGCTCACGGGTCGCAGGCTGTTTAGTTGGGAGGCCGGTTGTTTGCTGTTGACTACGATTCGCATATTTCACCTCGCGCGGTTACGCGCTGCAATTGATTGGTTGAACTCTTGAAGTTTGATTGCTCGCCTCATTATCGAGTACGGTTTCCCCTCCCCATTCCTCCTGCGCCGCCACCCAAAATCATTCAATAAAAGTAAGTCGTCTGATAGAATCCCCGCCGCTCACACTCCGCAGTCTGTTTGAGATGTATGGATAACTCTCAACTCATCATCGCGTTAATAGATGCCGTCGCCATCATCGTCGCTCCCATCATCGCTGCCTTCGTAACCGCAAAACTGAATTCCAACGAGGGGCGTTTAGGGGTGGCGGAAAAGATGAGGTCTATGAAGTCAATCGGGGCGGCGTACTCGTTACTCCTCTTTAGTCTCCTGGGGTATGCGTTCTCTCTCCATAGTTTCTACCGACTTACTATTGAGCCTTTACTGCACGATCCTTATTTCACGGTGATGTTCATCTCTTTCGCGTTCGCCGGCGCGACCTCCGCTATTCTGGTAGGTCTGTCCGTAGCGTTAATTATCACTCGTCGTGAAGCGAAGCGCAGAGACTCAAACCGCCCTCCCCCGCCGCCGGGCTATTGATCACAATCTTGAATCTCTGCATAAATATTTACTTCCACTCCTGCCATTGCTAAACTGCCGCGCCGATTTCTGATGCTAGCCGCTTCCGCTTTGACCTGTGAATCAAGGACACTGTTGAAAAGTTGACGCTATAGATTTAGACTTGCCGCTGTGCTAGTATCCCGCCGCCTTCGCCTGACTCCGGCAACTTAAAACCACTCCGACGCATGAGGAGCAGCATCTTGCCCGGCCTTCATCAATTCGAGGATTCAACCCTCCTCCACGCGCTTTCGCAGAACTACCCGACGGCCGACGCCGCGCTGGCCGAAGCCGCCGCCCTGCGCGCCGCTTTGTCGCTGCCGAAAGGCGTCGTCCACGTCGTCAGCGACGTTCACGGCGAGTACAAGAAACTGCGTCACATCATCAACAACGCTTCCGGCAGTTTGCGTTCGCTCGTCGCCAAACTCTTTGACGGCCGACTGGACAGCACCGAGCAGCAGGAGTTGCTCGCCGTCCTCTATTACCCGCGCGAGTTGATGGAGCATCTGCACGGGGAGATGAACGACCGCGAGGCGCGGCGCGAGTGGGTGCGCCGCATGCTCCGCCGTCAATTCGAGATCGTGCGCGAACTGGCGCGCGGGTGTCGCCACCGGCAGGTGAACGCGCTGATGCCTTTTGAGTACGCCGAACTGTTTGAGGAACTGCGCGACGAGCCGCTGAGCGGGCGCGAGCACGTCTACGTGGACGCGATGATTGACGCGCTTGCCGCCCACAACAAGGATTTACCGGCCGTGCGCGCCGCCTCGCGTCTGGTGCGTAATTTGTCTGTGTCGGAGATCATCGTGGCGGGCGATCTAGGCGACCGCGGCCCGCGAATAGACAAGGTGATTGATTACCTGTCGGAGCAACCGAACGTCTCGTTCACCTGGGGCAACCATGATGTGCTGTGGATGGGCGCGTGCCTGGGGCAGGAAGCCCTGATCGCGACGGTGCTGCGCGTCTCGCTGCGTTACCGTCGGCTGTCGCAACTCGAAGAAGGCTACGGGCTGATCATCGCGCCGCTCGAACGCCTCGCACGCACCGTCTATGCAGACGACCCGTGCGAGCGTTTCAAGGCGAAGGGGACGGGCTTGCGCGACGACCTGCTGATGGCGCGGATGCAGAAGGCGATTGCCGTCATCCAGTTCAAACTCGAAGGGCAGACGATCCGCCGCCATCCCGAATGGGACATGGAGCAGCGCAACCTGCTGCACCGGATTGACGCGAAGCACGGCACGGTCGAAATTGACGGCCGCACGCACCCGCTGCTCGACGCACACCTACCTACACTCGACCCCGCAGACCCTTACACGTTGTCGGCGGAAGAGCGCACGTGCATGGATCGGCTGCGGCAGTCGTTCGTGGCGAGTTCGCGTCTGTGGGAGCAGATGTCTTACGTCACGCGGCGCGGCGCGACGTGGCTCAGGCGCGATCAGGCACTCATCTTCCACGGCTGCGTGCCGGTGGACGAGCGCGGCGAGTTTCTGTCGCTCACGGTGGACGGGCGCGAGTGCGCGGGGCGCGAGTTGTTCGACGCGCTCGACGCCGTGGTGCGCCGGGCGATGAGCGCGGGCGCGGAGACGGCGGGCGACGAGGCTGACTGGCTCTGGTATCTCTGGACGGGCGCGCGCTCGCCGCTCTTCGGCAAAGATCGCATGGCAACTTTCGAGAGTTATTTCGTCGAGGACAAAGAGGCGCGCAAGGAGCACAAGAACACTTACTTCAAGTTGATCCACGAGGCGGAGTTCTGCCGTCGCGTGGCCGCGGATTTCGGCATCGCTGAAGATGCCCTGATCGTCAACGGCCACGTGCCCGTCAAAGTGGAGAAGGGCGAAGCGCCGGTCAAGGACGGCGGGAACGCCGTCACGATTGACGGCGCGTTCTCCGAAGCCTACGGGGATCGCGGCTACACTTTGATCATCGCGCCGGAGCGCGTCGCGCTGGCCGAGCACCACCACTTCGAGTCAATCTTCGACGCCATCACGGCCGGGGCGGACATCGTGCCGAAAGTCTCCACCATCCGCGCGCACGAACGCCCGCGCCTCGTCGCCGACACGGAGGAGGGCGAAATTATCCGCCGCCGCGCAGACGCGCTCGAACGTCTCATCCTCGCCTACGAGCGCGGCGAGTTGCTGGAAAAGCAGAGGTGAGGGCTGAACCGGGGTTGAATCGGGGGTGTTGGAAGAAGTTCGTAGACGTTTACTAGGAGAACGTGTTAGTATCCCGCCGCTTCATCGGACGACACCAAGTCTTTTTTTCGCGTCCTGCTTTTTCATCCTGAACACGGGTCGGGCTTTCTGCCCGCACTGGCCCCGGCGGTCTCCAAGTTTCGATCTCTGATAACAATCTTCGATCAAGCGTTTTTCGCTCTCATGGTCACGCACGAGTAAACGTTCTTTCCGCTTACAACTGCTACAACTTTGTGCGTTTGCGCCTCTTCCCTCGCAAGGACAGACGGTAGAACAAATCTGCAAGGAGTCAGCAACTAATGGAAGCAACCTCCGGGGTTAAGACGACCGCCGAACAGCAACTCGACACCCTCAGCATCAACACCATTCGCACGCTCTCGATGGACGCCGTGCAGGCAGCCAACTCCGGCCACCCCGGCACGCCGATGGCGATGGCTCCCGTCGCCTACCTCCTCTGGAACGAGATCATGCGCTTCGACCCGGAAGACCCCATCTGGCCGAACCGCGACCGCTTCGTGCTCTCGATGGGTCACGCCTCGATGCTGCTCTACTCGATGCTCCACCTGACGGGCGTCAAGGCCGTCAACGCGAAGTATGAGACGACGGGCAAGCCCTCGGTCGAACTCGACGACATCAAGAATTTCCGCCAACTCGACAGCCGTTGCCCCGGCCACCCTGAGTATCGTTGGACATCCGGCATCGAGACGACCACGGGGCCGCTCGGTCAGGGCATCGCGACGAGCGTCGGCATGGCTATCGCCTCGAAATGGCAGGCGGCTTACTTCAACCGCCCCGGCTTCGAGATGTTCGACTACAACGTCTACGCCCTGTGCGGCGACGGCTGCATGATGGAAGGCGTCTCGCACGAGGCCGCATCCTTAGCCGCCCATCTCAAACTCGACAACCTCTGCTGGATTTACGACAACAACAAGATCACGATTGAGGGCAACACCTCTTGGGCGTTCTCCGAAGACGTGGCGACGCGCTTCATCGGCTACGGCTGGAACGTCACGCGCGTCGGCGACGCCAACGACCTCGAAACGCTGAAACGCGCCTTCGCCGTCGCACGCAAAGAGCAAGGTCGCCCGACGCTCATCATCGTTGACAGCCACATCGCGTGGGGCGCGCCCAACAAGCAGGACACGCACGCCGCCCACGGCGAGCCGCTCGGCGAAGAAGAGATCAAGCTGACGAAGCGCAACTACGGCTGGCCGGAAGACGAGAAGTTTTTAGTGCCCGACGAAGTGCGCCGGCATTTCAAAGAGGGCATCGGCACGCGCGGCAAACAGGCGCGCGACGAGTGGTTCGCCAAAGTCGAAGCGTACCGCGCGGAGTTTCCGGAGTTGGCCGAACAACTCGTCAGGATGCAGAAGCGCGAACTGCCCGAAGGCTGGGACAAAGACATCCCCGTCTTCCCGGCCGACGCCAAGGGCATGGCCGGGCGCGACGCGTCGGGCAAAGTGCTGAACGCGATTGCGAAGAACGTGCCGTGGTTCATCGGCGGCGCGGCCGACCTCGCGCCCTCGACGAAGACGCGCCTGACGTTTGAAGGCGCGGGCGATTTCACTGCCGAGAACGACCCGGAGAAAGGGCGCTGGTACGGCGGCAAGAATTTCCACTTCGGCATCCGCGAGCACGGCATGTCGGCCGTCCTGAACGGCCTCTCGCTCTCGAAGATTCGCCCCTACGGTTCGGGCTTCATGATCTTCTCGGACTACTCGCGCCCCGCGATCCGTCTGTCGGCGATCATGGAGATCCCGACCATCCACATCTTCACGCACGACTCCATCGGCGTCGGCGAAGACGGCCCCACGCACCAGCCCATCGAACAACTCGCGAGCATGCGCGCCATCCCCGGCCTCATCGTCCTGCGCCCCGGCGACGCCAACGAAGTCTCGGAAGCGTGGCGTCTCGTGATGGGACTCAGGCACGAACCCGCCGTGATGGTGATGAGCCGGCAGCCGATGACGACGCTTGACCGCACGAAGTACGCGGCGGCGGATGGCGTCAAACGCGGCGCATACACGCTGGCCGACAACTCCGGCGAAGGCGGACAGCCCGACGTGATCCTGATGGGCACGGGCACGGAAGTCTCGCTCTGCGTCGAGGCTTACGAGAAACTCGTCGCCGAAGGCGTCAAGGCGCGCGTCGTCAGCATGCCTTCGTGGGAAATCTTCGAGCATCAGGACGAGGCGTACAAGGAGAGCGTGCTGCCGTCCGCGGTCAAGGCGCGCGTCGCCGTCGAACAGGCGGGCACGTTCGGCTGGCGTCGCTACGCGAGCAGCAACGAGTCCATCGTCGGCATGAAGACCTTCGGCGCGAGCGCGCCGCTCAAAGAGTTGACCAAGAAGTTCGGCTTCACGGTCGAGAACGTCGTGGAAACGGCGAAACGCGAAATCGAAAAGTTTAAAAGCTAGACCTCAGATGCCGGATGTGTGGGCTGGCCGACACGGCCTGCCGCGACTGACGCCCGGCATCTCCCCCGAAGGAGCGAAGCGATGAGTAATACTCTGGTTGAAATCATGAAGACCGGCCAGTCCATCTGGTACGACAACATCCGGCGGGCGATGCTCGCGAGCGGCGATCTCCAGAAGAAGATCGAGGAGGACGACCTGCGCGGCGTCACCTCCAACCCGACCATTTTCGAGAAGGCCATCACCGGCTCAGGTGATTACGACGAGCAACTGCGCACACTGGTGCAGGCGGGCAAGGGCGTCTCCGAGATTTACGAAGACCTCGTCGTCGAGGACATCGGCAAGGCGGCGGACATTCTGAAACCCGTCTACGACAAGACCGACGGCATTGACGGCTACATCAGTCTCGAAGTCAACCCCGGCTTCGCCTACAAGACGCAGGAGACGATTGACGAGGCCGACCGCCTCTTCAAACGGCTCGGCCGCAAGAACGTGATGATCAAGATTCCGGCGGCGCAAGAAGGCTTGCCCGCCATCGAAGAGGCCATCTATCGCGGCATCAACGTGAACGTCACGATGATCTTCTCCATCGAGAATTATGAGCAGGTGGCCGAAGCCTTCATCAAGGGACTCGAACGCCGCGACGCCGAAGGCAAGCCCGTGGATCACATCGCGTCGGTGGCGAGTTTCTTCGTCTCGCGCGTGGACACGGCGATTGACACAGACCTCGAATACAAAGCGCGCCACGCCGAGACGCCCGAAGAGAAGGCGCGGCTCGAAAGTCTGATGGGGCGCGCGGCCATCGCCAACGCCAAACTGGCCTACGCCAAGTACAAAGAGATCTTCAACGGCGAACGCTTCGCCCCGCTCAAGGCCAAAGGCGCGCAGGTGCAGCGTCAACTGTGGGCTTCGACGGGCACGAAGAATCCGAAGTATTCGGAAGTGCTCTACGTTGACAACCTGATCGGGCCGGAGACGGTCAACACCGTGCCGCCCGCCACCTACACGGCCATCCGCGACAAGGGCAAGGCCGCGCTCACGCTCGAAGAGGGCTTGGACGAGTGCCGCACGCTCGTCAAAGAACTCGGCGAGATCGGCATTGACCTGAAAGCCGTGACGGAGAAGTTGCAGAAGGACGGGCTAAGTTCGTTCGTCACCTCGTTCGACACGCTGGCCGAGTCTATCGAGTCGAAGCGCGACGCGATCCTCTCAGGCATCAACGAGAGGCTGACGGCGAGTTTGGGAAAGTATAGCGAGGCGGTCGCGGGGGCGATCAAGGAAGCGGACAAGGGCGACGTGATGCGCCGCATCTGGCGCAAGGACGCCAAGCTCTGGAAAGAGGACGAAGGCCACCAGAAGATCATCAAGAACGCGCTCGGCTGGTTGACCGTGCCCGACATGATGATCGGCGTCGAGGACGACCTCGTGCAGTTTGCCGACCGCATCAGGAACGTGCGCGAGTTCAAGCACGTGATGGTGTGCGGCATGGGCGGCTCGTCGCTCTGCCCCGAAGTCTTGCGCCAGACGTTCGGCAAGCAAGAGGGCTACCCCGAACTGCTCGTGCTTGATTCGACCGACCCCGACGCCTTCTCCGACATCGCCGATCAAATTGACATCACGCATTGCCTGTTCATCATCTCGTCGAAGTCGGGCACGACGACCGAGCCGCTCGTCTTCTACAAGTACTGGTACGATCAGGTGGGCAAGCGCAAGGAGAATCCCGGCGAGTGCTTCGTCGCCGTGACCGATCCCGGCACGCTCATGGAGAAGATGGCGACGGACGACAAGTTCAAGCGCATCTTCCTCAACCCGGCCGACATCGGCGGGCGCTACTCCGCGCTCTCCTACTTCGGCATGGTTCCGGCCGCGCTGATGGGCTTGGACGTGAAGAAGTTGCTCGACCGCGCCGAGCGCGTCGTGCATGCGTGCGCGTCGGTCGTCCCGGCGGCTGAGAATCCGGGCGCGCGGCTCGGCGCGATCATGGGCGAGTGTGCCAACGCCGGGCGCGACAAGTTGACCATCAGCACCGATCCGAAGATCGCCTCGTTCGGTCTCTGGGTCGAGCAACTGCTGGCCGAGAGCACGGGCAAAGACGGCAAAGGCATCGTGCCCGTCGCGGGCGAAACGCTCGGTTCGCCTTCCGTCTACGGCGACGACCGCCTGTTCGTCCACATCGCCGTCGAGAAGATTGACAGCGAGACGGAGGCGAAGTTGAAGGCGCTGGAGGCGGCCGGTCATCCGGTTGTCTACCGCACGCTGACAGACCTCTACGATCTCGGCGAGGAGTTTTTCCTCTGGGAGATCGCGACGGCGTTTGCGGGCTGGCGGCTTGGCATCAACCCCTTCGACCAGCCGAACGTGCAGGAGTCGAAGGACGCGACGAAGGAGTTGCTCGAAACTTTCGCGCGCGACGGCAAGCTGCCCGAACAGGCCGTGCTCGCCACCGACGGCGTGCTCACGCTCTACGCCGACGACGAGACGCGCGCCGCGCTCCCCAACGATTCGGTCGGCGCGGCCATCAAGGCGCACCTCGCGCGTGCCGGGGCGGGCGACTACATCGCCCTGCTCGACTACTTCGAGGAGACGCCCGAATACGAACAGGCCATTCAGTCGATCCGCGCGCACCTGCGCGACGCGACGCACTGCGCCACGACGACCGGCTACGGGCCGCGCTTCCTCCACTCGACGGGGCAGTTGCACAAGGGCGGGTCGGCCGCCGGCGTCTTCATGCAACTCACCGCGCCGGACATCAAGGACTTGCCGATTCCGGGGCAGCCTTACACGTTCAGCACTTTGAAACAGGCGCAGGCGCTCGGCGATTTCCGCTCGCTCGCTTCGCGCGGGCGGCGCGCCATCCGGGTTGACCTCGGCGCAGACGTACAGGCCGGACTCAACCGCCTCCAAGAGTTGATCGGCCAAGCCCTTCCACGCTCCGGCGCGACGGGAGCATAAACAGAAACGACGAATGAAGATTGTCAGTTGTCCGTAGTCAGTTGTCAGTTGCATGTGTCAATCACGGAAGTTACTAAAGCTGAATTTTGAACAATTGACCACGGACAACTGACCACGGACAGCTTTTAATTCAGCGAGGAAATCTTATGTCTACACCTGAACAGACTACTAAAACAGCGAAGATCGGCATGATCGGGCTGGGCGTGATGGGCGAGAATCTGGCGCGCAACATCGAGCGCAACGGTTATTCCATCGCCGTCTGGAATCGCGAGCCGTCGAAGGTTGACGAGTTCGTCGAACGGTTGGCAGGCCACGAAGTGATCGGCGCGCACACCCCCGAAGAGTTCGTGAAGTCTCTGGAACGCCCGCGCAAGGCGATCCTGCTCGTCAAGGCGGGCGACCCCGTTGACTGGACGGTTGACCAGATTAAGCCGTTCATGGAAGAGGGCGACATCATCATTGACGGCGGCAACTCTTACTTCATGGACACCGAACGGCGCGAGAAGGCTCTCAAGGCCGAGGGCTTCAACTTCATCGGCTCCGGCGTCTCCGGCGGCGAGAAGGGCGCGCTGTGGGGGCCGTCTCTGATGCCCGGCGGCGACCGCGCGGCCTACGAGCAGATTCGCCCGATCTGGGAAGCCATCGCCGCGAAAGTTGACGACGGCGCGTGCGTCACCTACATCGGCCCCGGCGGCGCGGGTCACTTCGTCAAGATGGTGCACAACGGCATCGAGTACGGCGACATGCAACTCATCGCCGAAGCCTACGACCTGATGCGCACCGTCCTCGGCATGTCGGCCGACGAGATGGCCGACGTGTTCGACGAGTGGAACCGGGGCGACCTCGAATCGTTCCTCATCGAAATCACCG
>JAUZFQ010000118.1 GCA_030838445.1 Pyrinomonadaceae bacterium
TTATCCTTGAGCGTGATGTAGTCGCCGCCGATGCGGATCGAGGGCACGACCAGATTGAGGTCGCCTTCGCCGAGGTCGCGCGTGCGCCCGGCGAGAAAGGCCGGGGGCTTCGCGCCCGCTGCGACGGTTGCCGCCGCGCCGCTGCGCTTCGGGTCGGCGACGGAGACGTTGAACGGGATGCGCGCGCTGTAACGCGCGCCGCGACGGCGCGTGCTGCGCCGCTCGGTGACGTAATCACGCAACAGCGTCGAGGCTTTGTTTCTTAATCCTTCCATGCTCGCGAGGTCTCCTTATGCAAAAGGTGTCGGGTTTCATTCGCGCCGGTCGAACTAGTTACCGGCGTTGCTGCTCAAGGGGACATGAATTGGGGGAAGACCGCCGACTTGTGGCGACATCATAACATCGCCCGCCGAAATCGTGGCAACGATTCGAGCGCGGGCGGCGCGTCGCCTACGCATCGCGCGTGCGCTGGTCATCGCTCTCGAAAACTGCCCGTTGCGCGGCGGGCGCGGGTAATGATATTTTCGCTTGCCATTCAGCCGTCTCTAAATTCTGTTGTTTCCCGAAAGATTGTTCACGCTGCCCCGGACTCGCCGGGGGCTGTCACTCGCGCGCGCCGGTCGTCCCGATCTCCCGCGCGCGTCTCTGCAACTAACCGCCGCTCGTTGCGTACTACTACGACTTATCGCCGTTTACTCAGGAGAAACCACACGCATGCGCCCACACGTGACGAATACGAAATCATTCTCTCTCGCCCTGCGCCTCGTCTGCCTCGTCGCGCTTCTCATCGCAACGCCCGCCGCGCTCCGCGCACAGGAGGAGAAGCAGACGGAGAAGGAGACCGTCGAGAAAGCGAAACAGGACGAGGCCAAGAAGGCCGAAGCCGAGAAGCCGAAACCGGACGACGCGAAGAAGGCCGAGGAGGCGAAGAAGCCAGCCGACCCGATGTCTGCTCCGACCTTCGCAGGACTTCGCATGCGTCTCATCGGCCCGGCCTTCACGTCGGGGCGCGTGGTCGGTATCGCCGTCGACCCGAAGAACCGGAGCACCTATTACGTTGCCGCCGCATCGGGCGGCGTGTGGAAGACCACGAACGCCGGGACGACGTGGACGCCCGTCTTCGACAGCGAAGGCTCTTACTCAATCGGCGTCGTCGTGCTCGATCCGAAGAACCCTCTCACCGTCTGGGTCGGCACGGGCGAGAACAACAGCCAGCGCAGCGTCTCTTACGGCAACGGCGTCTATCGTTCGGACGACGGCGGGCGGAGTTGGAAAAACGTCGGCCTGAAAACTTCCGAGCACATCGGGCGCATCGCCATTGACCCGCGCGACTCGAACACCGTCTACGTCGCCGCGCAAGGGGCGCTCTGGGGCGCGGGCGGCGAGCGCGGCCTCTACAAGACGACGGACAACGGCGGGACTTGGAAACAGATTTTGAAGATCGGCGAGAACACGGGCGTCACAGATGTCGTCATCGATCCGAACAACCCCGACACGCTCTACGCCGCCGCCTACCAACGCCGCCGCCACGTCTTCACGATGATCAACGGCGGGCCGGAGAGCGCGCTCTACAAGTCAACCGATGCGGGCGCGACGTGGAATAAACTCACGCGCGGCCTGCCGACTTCCGACATGGGGCGAATCGGCCTCGCCATCTCGCCCGTTGACACGAACGTCATCTACGCGACCGTCGAAGCGGCGGACAAAAAGGGTGGCATCTTCCGCTCCACCGACCGCGGCGGCAACTGGGAACGGCGCAACGAGTACGACACGACGGCGATGTACTACTCGCAAATCTACGCCGACCCGAAAGAGCTTGATCGCATCTACGTGATGAACGTCTTCAACATGGTCTCGAACGACGGCGGCAAAACTCTGACGCGGCTCGGCGAACGCTCGAAGCACGTTGACAACCACGTCCTCTGGATCGATCCCGATAACAACAACCACTATCTCAACGGCAACGACGGCGGCCTCTACGAATCTTATGATCGCGGCGCGACATGGGACTTCGTGGAGAATTTGCCCATCACGCAGTTTTACGACGTGACGACCGACAACGCCGCGCCCTTCTACAACGTCTACGGCGGCACGCAGGACAACTTCAGCGTCGGCGGCCCCGCGCGCACGCGCAGCGCGTCCGGCATCACCAACGCCGACTGGTTCGTCACGCAGGGCGGCGACGGCTTTCGTTCCCAAGTTGACCCGACCGACCCGAACATCATCTACGCCGAATACCAGCACGGCGGCCTCGCGCGTTTCGACAAGCGCACGGGCGAGCGCGTCGGCATCCAGCCCGCCACCGGGCGCGGCGAAGACCCCCTGCGTCTCAACTGGGACGTGCCCTTCATCATCAGCCCGCACCTGCACACGCGTCTCTACTTCGCGGCCAACCGTCTCTATCGTTCGGACGACCGGGGCGACAGTTGGACAATCGTCAGCGGCGAACTCTCGCGCGCGCTCGACCGCGACAAGCTGCCCGTGATGGGGCGTGTGTGGGGCGTGGATGCCGTGTCAAAGCACGCCTCGACGGCGTTCTACGGCAACGCCTCCGCGCTCGCCGAGTCGCAGAAGAGAGAGGGGTTGATCTACGTCGGCAGCGACGACGGCCTGTTGCAGGTGACGGAGGACGGCGGCAAAAACTGGCGCAAGATAGACAAGTTTCCCGGCGTGCCCGACGCGGCCTACGTCTCGCGCGTCGTCACCTCCAACCACGACGCGAACACCGTCTACGTCTCGTTCGACAATCACTGGAACGCGGACTTCGCGCCGTATCTTTTGAAGTCCACGGACGCGGGGCGCACCTGGACTGCGCTCAAGGGCGACCTGCCCGCGAACGGCCCCGTGCTCGCCGTCGCGGAGGATCACGTCAACGCGAACCTGTTGTTTGCGGGCACGGAGTTCGGCCTCTTCTTCTCTGTGAACGGCGGCCAGAAGTGGGTGCAACTGAAAGGCAGCTTCCCGACCATCGCCGTGCGCGACCTCGCCGTGCAGAAGCGCGAGAACGATCTCGTCATCGGCACGTTCGGGCGCGGCATCTACGTGCTCGACAACTACGCGCCGCTGCGTCTCGTGTCGGCGGAGATGCTGCGCGGCGAGAGCTTTTTGTTTCCCGTCAAAGACGCGCTCATGTACATCCAGTCGCAGCCGCTCGGCGGGCGCGGCAAGGTCTTTCAGGGCGAGTCTTTTTACACGGCGGAGAACCCGCCCTTCGGCGCGACCTTCACCTACTATCTGAAAGAGACGATCAAGACGCGCAAGGTGCGTCGGCAGGAAGCGGAGAAGGAAGCAGAGCGTCGGAACGCCGCCGTCGCGCTGCCGACGGGCGAAGACCTGCGTGCTGAGGAGGAAGAGGAAGCGCCCGTCGTCATCGTCACCGTGTCGGACGCGTCGGGGCGCGTCGTGCGTCGTTTGACGGGGGCGGTCACGGCGGGCATGCAGCGCGTGACGTGGGACTTGCGTTCGCCCTCGCCGACGCTCGCCGCGCCGCCCGCGCCCGACGCCGAGGCCGACCCGTTCTTTGAAGCTCCTTCGGGGCCGCTCGTCATGCCCGGCGCGTATCAAGTCTCGATTGCGAAGCGCGTGGGAGGCGTGTTGACGCCGCTCGGCGCGGCGCAAACTTTCAACGTCGTGGTCGAAGGGCAGTCGGGCATGTCGGCCGCAGATCGCGCCGCGCTCGTCGAGTTCCAGCAGAAGGTCGCGCGGCTGCAACGCGCCGTGGCGGGCGCTTTGGAGACGGCCAACGCGCTCAAGCCGCGACTCGCCACCATCCGTCGCGCCCTGCTCGATACGCCGTCGGCGGGCGACAAGTTGTTGGCCGACGCCACGGCGATTGACCGGCGCGTCAACGACATCCTGCGCTCGCTGCGCGGCGACACGGTGCTGCGCGCGCGCAACCAGAACACGCCGCCTTCGATCAGCGACCGCGTCGGCCTGATAGTCGGCGTGCAGCGCATGGCTATCGCGCGCCCGACTGGAAGGCTCGCCGCGCAGTTCGCCGTCGCCGCGCAGGAGTTCGAGACGGTGCTGACGAACTTGCGCACCCTCATCGAAGGCGACCTCACGCGGCTTGAGAAGGCGATGGAAGCCGCGGGCGCACCACATACGCCGGGGCGCATCCCGGAATGGAAGGAAAACGAAAGGTAAAGCAACGAAGCCCGCACGGAGGTGAAAACTGTCTAACACTCAGACAGTTTTCACCTCCGTGCGGGCTTAAATTTCCCGTCACAAGCACGCGGCACAACCCGCAACGGCGAATTTGCGCCGGATAAACGCCCCCGCGCCCGTGTCAATTAAGACCGAGCACGCGACAGACCCCGCCGCACACGTCACAGACGCCGCTGAGCACGTCACAGATGCCGCTGCGCACGCGGAATAAGCCGCTGAGCGCGGTCAAACATCCCGCTGAGCGTGTTGAAGGTGTTGCTGAGCGTGTGAAAGATGCCGCTGAGCGTGCGGAAGATGCGGATGAGCGTGTTAGAGACGCCGCTGAGCAGTGTACACATGCGGATGAGCGGCGCAAACATCCCGCTGCTCACGTCAAAGTTGTCGCTGAGCGTGGCGTAGATGCGGCTGAGCGCGCGGATGGCGCGGGTGAGCGGCGTCGAGGCGTGGCTGCGCGCTGCAAATGTGAGGATCAGCGGTGTGGAGAGGGGGGAACGCTGTTAACGGGCGCGGATGCGCCGTGTGGAGGGTTGGGTAGATCGCCCGCTACGGGCAAAAGTTGGGGCGAATTAGCCTTTGCGCAGTTCGGTGAGAACTTGCTTGGCGACGGACTTGAGCGTGTCAAAGACGCCGACGCCCTTGTAGGCGACGGCTTCGTGGACGGCCTCGTCTTTACGCCGCAGTTCGCTGACGAGTTCGTCGGGGGGGATGACGTTCGGCAAATCGCGCTTGTTGAGTTGGAGCACGTAGGGCAGTTTCATCAGATCGTAGCCGTTGGCCTTGAGGTTCTCTTCGAGGTTGTAGAGCGCTTCGATGTTGGCGTCCATGCGCTCCTCTTGGCTGTCGGCGACGAAAACGACGCCGTCAACGCCTTTGAGGATGAGTTTGCGCGAGGCGTCGTAGAAGACCTGACCGGGGACTGTGTAGAGGTGGAAGCGGGTTTTGAAGCCGCGCACCGTGCCGAGTTCGAGCGGCATGAAGTCGAAGAAGAGCGTGCGGTCGGTTTCGGTCGCGAGGCTGATCAGCTTGCCCTTCGAGGCGGGCGCGGTCGAGTCGTAGATGTATTGCAGGTTGGTCGTCTTGCCGCACAGCCCCGGCCCGTAATAGACGATCTTGCAATTGATTTCGCGTGATGCGTAGTTGATAAACGTCATAACATTTAAGTGACGAGTGACGAGCGACAAGTGACAAGTTAAGACAAGCTGCTTTACTTGTCACTCGTCACCCGCCACTCGTCACTAGTTGAACAAGCTATCAATGTCGTCATCCGTGATGCCCGCGAAAAGCGAGTCGTCCTGCTCGCGCTTTTGCTGAGAATCGCGTTCGACATCCTCAAAAATCACGGCCAGTTCGCGCGACGCCTGCTTCACGCGCAGTTTGACGAGACCGAGACTGGAACGGTCGTCAAAGACGACGACGAGAAGCGTGCGCCCGATGATGCAGATATGAATGCTCTCGCGCTCGCCCTCGTGCGAGAGCGTGGGAAACTCTTTCTCGCCAATGAGTTGCGCCATGCCGCCGGTCGCCGCGACGTTCCCCGCGGCCAGCGAGGCGAGGCTCGTCGTGTCAATATTGCTCACGTCGCCCTGCACGGCGATGGGCTGGCCGTTTTTGTCCACGAGGAAGACCACGCGGGAGAGCGATTCGGCGCGCAGTTTGTGTAAAACAGACACAATCCGCTCGTATTGCTGCTCACGCATGATCATAGGAGTGTCTGTCATTAGTACAGGCGCTTTCTCTATTTGGGAGCTACTGAGGTGGGATGGTCAGGGGTCGCTATCGAGAGTCGCGTCTAAAACTTAAGACCGGCATTCTAAAGGACTTCGAGTGCCGGACGGAAACGATTGCCCCCATCCCTCAAGGGTCGCACGAGGGGCGCAACTCCTTTTGGACTCTAACATAACGCCTTCAATAACATCAACTGTTTTTCTTTGTTGGCCGCTCCCGACACCCTCTCGGGAAAGCCCCTTGATACCCGCAACTTACACTACCACGTTGATTTATGCGACAGGCTGTGCTAAAGTGCCGACGTTTCCTGGCTCCGAAAGGGAGTCATTTTGATAATGGAGCTTCGCATGAGCGAATCTGTCAGCAAGAGCGCGAAAAGACCATCCTCCCGCCCGGTCACACGTAGCGGCTCTGGCGCTTCAACGGCAAAAAATCGCAAGTTGGGCGCGAAGACCACGGCGCGCCCGCAGCCGCTCGCCAAACGCTCCGGTGCGGAGAAAGCCCCTGTCCGCAAAGCCACCAAGAACAAGACGACGGCTGCTCCGGCCGCGAAACCCACGAAGAAAAGTTTACGCGCCGTTGCGACGGCGAAGGCCAAGCCCGCCGCACGTCCCAAAGCCGTGAACGCAAAGCCGCGCCCGTCGTCTGCCGCCAAAAGTAAACCCGTCGCCAAGACCCCGGTTAAGACTTCAACTAAGACTCCGGTTAAAACTCAGGTTCGTCCGGCGGCGAAGGCTGCGGCGGCCACCGCGAAGCCGACCAAACGCACCGCCAACGCTGCGCCGCCCGCCGCCGTTGCCGCGAAGAAGCAGACGGCTCGCACGACGACGGCTAAGCCCGCCGCGCGTCCCGCGCCCGCGCCGCCGCGCCAGCCGACGCTGGACGAGGCCGCCGCTTTGCGCGCCTTCGAGCGCGCGCACAAGGAGTTCGTGCGCGGTCGTTTTTCCGAGGCGCGTCTCTTGTTTCGCGCGCTCATCGAGCAGCATTCGGGCGTGGCCGAAGTGACGGCGCGCTCGCGCACCTATCTCGCCATCGCAGAGGCGCGCATGCGTTCGGAGAGCGCCATGCCGCGCAACGCAGAGGAACTCTACGACCGCGGCGTCATCGAACTCAACCGCGGCGATTTCGTCGCGGCGCAGGAGATGTTCGAGCGCGCGCTCAAACGCGACGCCGACGCCGCGCACATTCACTACGGTCTGGCCGCCACGCGCGCGCGGCTCGGCGCGCTCGAATCCGCCCTGCAATCTCTGGGACGCGCTCTCGAACTGCAACCCAATTTGCGCGTCCGCGCGCAACACGATCCAGACCTCGTTCCCTTGCGCAACGAGCCGGAATACGAGCGGCTCATCTTCGCGTCCCGTCCTTAAGTCGCCGCCCCCGGCGTCTCAATCCCGCTTGTCCACAACTTTCATTTCCGACGCGCCGCTTTGAAAGCCTCCGGCTTTTGAGTATGATTTCAAAGCGCGCGGTCAATTTGCCGTCGCAAGCAGCAGGGAGGGCGAGCGTTTGCACGTGTCCGGGACAGAGCGGGGGTTGAAACTGGTCGCCATCGGCGGCGGCACGGGTCTCTCGACCGTGCTGTCCGGTTTGAAGCGACTGGTAGACAAGCGCGACGGCGGCGGGCAATGGCTCGACGCGCTCGCGGCCATCGTCACCGTCTCGGACGACGGCGGCAGTTCGGGTCGTCTGCGTGACGAACTGCAAATCCTCCCGCCCGGCGACATACGCAACTGCATGGTCGCGCTCTCGGAAGACTCGACGCTCATGGGTCGTCTCTTCCGTTACCGTTTTCGCGGCGGCGGCGACCTCGGCGGTCACAGCTTCGGCAACCTCTTCCTCGCCGCGCTGACCGACGTCACCGGCGACTTCACCGAAGCCGTCCGCCTCTCCTCAGAAGTACTCGCCAGCAAGGGGCGCATCTACCCGGCCACTTTGAACGACGTGCGCCTCGTCGCCGAACTCGAAGACGGTAGGGAGGTGTTCGGCGAAACCAACATCACGGCCTCGCACGGCACGATCCGCCGACTCCGGCTCGAACCGGAACAATGTCTTCCGCTGCCCGAAGCGTTGTCCGCTCTGCGCGCCGCCGACATCATCACGGTCGGGCCGGGGTCGCTCTACACCAGCATCCTGCCGAACCTGCTCGTCTCGCGCGTCGCCGAAACCATCGGCCAGTCCGAGGCCGTCAAAATTTTCATCTGCAACTTGATGACGCAGCCGGGCGAGACCGACGGCTACACCGCGCGCCGCCACTTGGAGACCGTGAAGCGTTACGCGCCCGCCATCAATTTCGATTACGTCATCGTCAACAACCGCCACATCAGCGAGGAGCAGGCCGCGCGTTACCGCGCCGAGGGCGCGCAGCAGATCGGCCTGACCGATCATCTTTTCGAAGAAGAGTTCAGCCACGAGGCCGAGATCGTCCGCGCCGACTTGCTCGACGAGGGCGAGAAGGTGCGTCACAGTCCTGAGAAACTGGCGCGCGTCATCGTCGCCTGCTACGAACAGGCGTCGGCCGACGTCGCCACCACGCCGCGCCCCTTCCACAGTCTCGCCTGAACGCTTGAGAACATAATGGACAAACAGCAGCCCCCGCCCACTAACCCACAGGGAACGCCCACGCAGCCCGCGACGCCGAACGCCGCCGGAGGTGCGGGCACGTCGAGCGGCGCGACCACGAGTGCGCCGCTCGACGTGCTCATCCTCGCCGCCGGACTCGGCACGCGGATGCACTCGCGCACGGCCAAAGTCCTGCACCAACTCGGCGGCCGCCCGCTCATCGCGCACGTCTGCCACACGGCCGCCGCGCTCGTCAAAGAAGGCCGACCCGTCCACATCGTCGTCGGACATCAGGCGGAAGAGGTGAAGGCGGCGGTTGAACAGGAACTCGGCGCGGGCGGCGCGATCTTCATCACGCAGACCGAACAGCGCGGCACGGGCGACGCCGTGATGGCGGCGCGCGACGCTCTCGCCGACGCCAACTCAACGCTCCTCGTACTCTCCGGCGACGTGCCCTTGATGCATCACGAGACGCTCGGCGCGCTCGTCCACCAGCACCGCACGCACCGCGGGCGCGGCGCGACCTGCTCCGTGCTCACCGTCAAACTCGAAGACCCCACCGGCTACGGCCGCATCGTGCGCGACGCCGACGGCCGCTTCGAGCGCATCGTCGAACAGCGCGACGCGACACCGGAAGAGCGGCAGATCAAAGAGATCAACGCCGGGATTTACTGCTTCGAGACGCGCTCCCTCTTCGGCGCGCTCGCGCGCGTGCAGCCCGCCAACGCGCAGGGCGAATACTATCTGACGGACGTGCCCGCCATCCTTCGCGCCGACGGCGAAGACGTGAGCGTCTTCACGCACACGGACGCGCGCGAAGTCTCCGGCATCAACACGCGCGTCGAACTCGCCGAGTTCGAGCGTCTCGTGCGCCTGCGCACGCTCCGCCGCCTGATGCTCGACAGCGGCGTCACCATCATTGACCCGGCGCACACCTACGTCTCGGCCGAAGCGCAGGTCGGCCACGACACGATCATCTATCCCGGCGTCAACATCGAAGGGCGCACGCAGATCGGCGAGGGCTGCGAGATACGTTCCGGCACGCGCATCTCCAACTCGCGCATCGGCAGCGGCGTTAAGATCAAAGACCACTCGGTCATCGTTGATTCCGACGTCGCCGACAACTGCTCGGTCGGCCCCTTCGCGCACCTGCGCATGAACGCCCAACTCGAAGAACAGTCGGCCGTCGGCAACTTTGTCGAGGTGAAGAAGTCGCGGCTCGGTCGCAAGGCGAAGGCGATGCACCTGACTTACCTCGGCGACGCAGACATCGGCGCGCGTACGAACATCGGCGCGGGCACGGTGACGTGCAACTACGACGGCGTGAACAAGAATCCGACCATCATCGCCGAGGATGTGAAGATCGGTTCGGACACGATGCTCGTCGCGCCGGTCACGGTCGGGGCGCGCAGCATGACGGGCGCGGGTTCGGTCGTCACGCGCGACGTCGCGCCCGACACGCTCGTCGCGGGCGTCCCCGCCACGGTCAAAAAAGACCTCCGCGCCGCCGCGGCCGTCGCGCCGCCCGCCGGGGCTAACGCGCCCGAACGGACGGAAGAAGAAACAACAAAAGCAGTGACGAGTGACGGGTGACAAGTGACAAGTTACAGAGCAAGGCTTTTGTTCTAACTTGTCACTTGTCACTTGTCACTCGTCACTGCTTTCCTGAAAGGAAAGCAACGCATGTGTGGCATCGTCGGATACGTCGGTAACAAACAGGTCGTGCCGGTCATCATTGACGGCTTGCGCAAACTCGAATATCGCGGCTACGACTCGGCCGGGATCGCCGTTGTGGACGAGGCGCACCACCTCGACATCCGCCGCGCCGAGGGGAAACTGCGCAACCTCGAAGAGGCGATCCGCCTCAAGCCGCTCGACGGCACTTACGGCATCGGCCACACGCGCTGGGCGACGCACGGCCGCCCGACCGAAGAGAACGCACACCCGCACCGCGACTGCACCGGGCGCGTCGTCGTCGTCCACAACGGCATCATCGAAAACTATCTTCAACTCAAAGAGCGTCTGCGCAAGACCGATCATAATTTCGTCACCGAGACCGACACGGAAGTTATCGCCCACCTGATCGAAGAGTACCTGCGCGAGGAACAGAAGTTGGAGACGGCCGTGCAGCGCGCCGTGCGCGACCTGCGCGGCATCTTCGCGCTCTCGATCATCTCGGTGGACGAGCCTGACTTGATCATCGCCGTCCGGCAAGGCCCGCCCGTCGTCATTGGACTCGGCGACGGCGAGTTCTTCGTCGCCTCCGACATCCCGCCCATCCTGCAACACACGCGCGACGTGTTCTATCTCGGCGAGCGCGAGATCGCAGTCCTCACGCGCGACGCCGTGCGCGTCACCGATTTCGAGGGCGACCTGCGCGAGCCGCAGCGACAGCGCATCACCTGGGATCCGATCATGGCGGAGAAGGGCGGCTTCAAGCATTTCATGCTCAAGGAGATTTACGAGCAGCCGCGCGCCGTGCGCGACACCGTGCAGGGGCGCATCTCCCTGGACACCGGGCGCGTCTACTTGGACGAGATGAACATCACCGAGGCCGACTTCAAAAGTTTCGACCGCGTGATGATCGCCGCCTGCGGCACTTCTTGGCACGCGGGGCTGGCGGGCAAGTACATGCTCGAACAGTTCGCGCGCGTGCCCGTCGAAGTTGACTACGCCTCGGAGTTTCGCTATCGCGATCCGGTGATCAACGAGAAGACTTTGCTCGTCGTCATTTCGCAGTCGGGCGAGACGGCCGACACCATCGCCGCGCTTCGCGAGGCGAAAGAACGCGGCGCGAAAATTCTCGCTATCTGCAACGTGCAGGGTTCGATGATCACGCGCGAGTCCGACGGCACGATCCTGACGCACGCCGGGCCGGAGATCGGCGTCGCTTCCACGAAAGCCTTCACCGCGCAGATGATCGCGCTCTATCTCTTCGGCCTCCACCTCGGCCAACTGCGCGGCGCGCTCTCCGCCGACGAGGCCAAACACCACGCGCAGGAGTTGGCCGAACTGCCCGTCAAGATCGAGCACCTCCTCAGCGAGTCCGACTCGCTCGAAGAACTGGCGCGCGAGTTTCACCGCTCGACGGATTTTCTCTACCTCGGCCGCGGCATCAATTTCCCCGTCGCGCTCGAAGGCGCGCTCAAGCTCAAAGAGATCTCCTACATCCACGCCGAAGGCTACCCGGCGGGCGAGATGAAGCACGGCCCGAACGCGCTGATTGACGAACGCCTCCCCGTCGTCGTCATCAACACGCGCGAGGAAGGCAACCGCGCCTCCGAACTCCGCTACGAGAAGACCCACTCCAACATCGTCGAAGTCAAAGCCCGCGAGGGACTCGTGCTCTCGGTCTTGACCGAGGGCGACGAGATGTCTGCGGAAGTCTCCGACCACGTCATCGAGATTCCCGCATCGAGCGATCTGCTCTCGCCCATACTCGCCGTCATCCCCCTCCAACTTCTCGCCTATCACATCGCGGTGCGCCGCGGCTGCGACGTGGATCAACCGCGCAATCTGGCGAAGTCCGTCACGGTCGAATAAGACGCCCTGACCATGAGAACTCTAATTTTTTTATGAAAGAGAAGGATGTGCATCAAAGTAGGCCACATTGATCAATTGAGGAATGACTATGATAAAGCGCTTCAAAGTTTTGGGTCTTAATGAAAAAATAGACTTTGATCTTTCATTCAATGAAGACCTCAATATATTGACAGGGAAAAACGGTTCTGGGAAGACCACTATTCTCAAACTTCTTTGGTATCTAATAAGCGGCAATCTGGAACGAATTCTCCCTGAGATACAATTCAGGACGGTAGAACTTGAGACAGATGAAATTCATTTATCCATTAATATTAAAGAAGTTTCCAAAGGTAAAATTGCTCGATTTGAGCTAACGATTGATGGCAAGAAAAGTTTCGATGAGTTTAATTTGGAGCTATATGAAACCTCCAAATATATAGCTCAATTTAATGAGCTAAATAACAAAGTGATTAGCTCGTCAAATTCCTCCATCTTCTTTCCAACATTCAGGCGTATAGAGGGGGGATTCACTACATATGAACAGCGATTCTCAAGGGTGTCTCGTTACAACCGTCCAATGAGTGGTCTTCAGGAAGCCATGCTTGATCTATCGCGAACTGTGTCTGTTGGACGACATCGATTTGTTGCGTCAATATCAACCCATGACATTGTTGAACTCCTTACACAAAGGTACGCTGAAACTTCTGAGCACACTAATGCCCTTCATTTGAATCTTTCAACATTCATTACAGCGCAAATCGAGAAATACTCAGCTCGGAAAAAGAGTTCTAAAGCTAATGAACTGCAGGACGCTATATCTGTTCTAGACAGTATTCAGAAGCGTGTGAATCATGTATCCCAAAGAAGAGAGGAACTTCTGCGACCATTCTCAGTTCTTTCTAAACTCATAGAAAAGGTTTTCCAGTATCAAGGAATTGATGTAACAGAAGGAATCACCTTAGGTGAGGCTAAAGAGGCAATATCATCTGAAAAACTTTCTGCGGGCGAGAAACAAATGCTTAGTTTCCTCTGTTACAACGCTTTCACCTCCCGTAGCATAATTTTTATTGACGAGCCTGAATTAAGCCTACACGTTGATTGGCAGCGTTTACTATTTCCTACTCTTCTAGGTCAGGGTACTAACAATCAGTTTATAGTTGCCACACACTCGCCATTCATCTATTCCAAATATCCCGACAAAGAGCTGGTTTTAGATGAAGACAAGGGGGATACTAATGCCTCTACCTCGCCCAACAATTGACGAACTCGTTGCAACATTAAAAAAGTCTTGTCTCCCAACAGTTCTAGTTGAAGGTACAGATGACGTACAAATTTATAGATGGATAGAAGAACGTATTGGGGTTGGAAAAGCTGATATCCTTCCTTGCGGAGGTAGGAAGATGTTATTAGACCTTTATGATCGCAGATCGGAATTCCCTAATCTGCGTGCAGCGTTTGTTGCTGATCGTGATATGTATGTTTTCTCTGACATACCATCACAATACTCAAACGTGATTTGGACAACAGGGTACAGCATAGAAAACGATTTATATGCAGATTCAACTTTGGAAAAACTCCTCGATGCTAATGAGGGTAAGGATCACGCGATAGTCTTGGAGTTGATAATTAAGTGGTTCGCATTTGAAGTGGAAGAGTTTAGGCGCGGGAATGTAGCACAAATTGCTATACACCCTAATAGAGTAGTTCCGTTAGGCACAACCGCCATTTCCGAGCAATTCATAACCACTCGGGGATACATCGAACCAACTCCAACTACAATCAAAGAGATTAAGGGAAAGTACAAATTGAAGATTAGAGGGAAAACTCTATTTCATTTACTTGTACGCTATCTAAGTTCAGCTAGACGGGCTGCTAGGCATAACACAGGCAGTCTTTACGAAGTTGCTTTCAAGACTAAGAAGAAACACCGTTACATTGATAAATTGACACAATCAATCAAAAGCGATCTGAGCATTTAGCAATAACATTTTTCGTTAAATACTTATAAGGTGCTAAGCGAAACCGAAACTTAACAACGGAACTGCTATAGAACTTGTTCGCCACGCAGTACAAAAAATTGTTTTCCTCCCGCCCGCCGGTCATGGCCTTCGACTTGCATTGAAGGCCTGGCACGAGTCTGTTTTTCGTCAAGCATCGAGTTTGTTCCCCGAAAAATCGGACATCCCCCGGCCGGAGGCGTCGTGCGGCGTAGTGAAAACCTACACCGGCGCGGGACGTTTTCGGAGCAGTGCGAGACAGAGTTTTCGAGCAGCCGTGGAGGAGCAGGCCAGTGAATAAGATCAGATTTGCAGTCGCGTGCGCGCTCGTGTGCGCGCTCCTGTGCGTCAACCTGTCGGCGTTGGCACAACGCAGGCGTCCCGCCGCGCCGACGCCGCCTCAGCGTCGCGCGACGACTTCGCGCCAGACTCCGAAGCCGCGTCCCGCCGCCGCGACGACGCCGCGCCGGACGACTCCTGCGGCGAGTAAGACGACTTCCGCGGTGCGCACGGCGTCGGCCACGGACACGCGCCTGACCGGACTCTACCGCCTCGACCCGGCGCGCAGCGACGACCCGCGCGCGGCGGCCGAGCGGGCGACCAATTTTCTCCTGCCCGAAGAACAGGAGAGCGTCGCCGAGAGTCTGACCACGCGCCTCACCTCGCCCGACCAGATCGCCATCGAACGGCGCGGGCAGAGCATCAGCATCGGCTCGACCCGCGCGCCGCGCGTCACCTTCGACGCCGACGGGCGCACGCGCACCGAGCAGTCCGGCGACGGCCACACCGTCACGACGCGCGCCGCGCTCTACGGCGACCAGTTGATGATCAGTTCCGCCGGCAGCCGCGACGACGAGTTCTCCGTCAACTTCGATTCGCTCGACAACGGCGCGCGCCTGCGCGTGACGCGCCGCATCAATGACGCGCGCGTCGCCCAGCCCGTCGTCGTCCAGAGCACCTACGACAAAATTTCCCCGGTCGCGCGCTTCAACATCTACGGCGAGCCGGAAGCGGCGCGCACGACGGCCGCTGCCGCAACGCGCCGCAGAGACGAACCGCGCGAACGTGCGGGCGGACGCAGAGGCGGGCAGATTGAGCAGCCGCGCGCGCAGCAAGAGACGCGCCCCGCGCCGCCCGTCATCAGAAACCGCGCGCCGCGCACGCCTGTCCCTGTGGACGATGGTTTCGTGATCGGACGCGGCACGCAGTTCGTCGCCACGCTCGACAACAGTCTGAGCACGGCGAACGCGCGCGACGGCGACCGCTTCACGCTGACCGTGCGCGAGCCTTCGGTCTTCGCGGGCGCGATCATCGAAGGCTCGGTCGCGCGCGTCGGGCGCGGCGGACGCGTTTCGGGACGCTCCGAGTTGACGTTTAAGTTCGAGCGCATTCGCCTGCGCGACGGGCGCACGGCGGAGTTCGACGCCGACATCGAGAGCGTGCGCCCGGTGGGCGGCGAAGAAGTGCGCGTGGACAACGAGAGCGCAGGCGCGGTGCAGGAGGGTGACAGCCAGACCAGCCGCACGACGGAGCGCGCGGCCATCGGCGCGGCCGTCGGGGCGATCATCGGGGCGATCTCCGGCGGCGGCAAGGGCGCGGCCATCGGCGCGGTGCTCGGCGCGGGCGCGGGCGCAGGCTCCGTCTACGCGCAGGGGCGCGACGACCTCGAACTCGGCGCGGGCACGGAACTCGTGCTGCGCGCCGCCGGTTCACGCTAAACGCCTTCCCGCCAGCACGCAAACTCGCGCGCCGCAGAGTCGTGTCCAAATGCGACTCTGCGGCGCGCGAACTTTTGTGTACAATGGCGGCGAGGGAGGGGAAGCGACATGACCGGCGAAGAGATGGAACGCGCCATCGAGTTTTTGCTAAAAAATCAGGCAGCCTTTGACGCCAGATTGGCAGAACTTGATGCAAGGTTCGAGGCGGAACGCGAACTAACAAATCAACAAATCCGCGAACTGGCAGTAAACCAACAAAGCACGCAGGAGAACTTAGCGAACTTAACCCAAGTCGTCGCGCAGAACTCGCGGCAAATAAGCCAACTCAGCAACGTGATGATGAGTGTCGTCGAGGGGCAGCAGAGTCACAAGGATGACATTGACGCGCTGATCAAACTCGTCGGCGGGTTGATTGAGGGCAGGGGAAACGGGAAGTCCGGAAGTTAAACTTTTGTTGACTGCCGGTTAAACTTTGACCGCCCGCCGGTTAAAGTTTTGCTCGCCGGACGTGCAACTTTTCCTCCCGCAGGGGCATCTATGATGCGCGCCTTTATCCATTTCATTTGCGTGAGTTCGCTTCAACCAGTCTCGCGTAAACGAGCAATCTCAAACATCAACAAAGGGACGATGAGTTAAACGTCGCTCCCTGTTCAAGTCGCCCTTTCACCCCCCACTTTTACGGAGTGCCTGCGCTTTCACCCGCGTCGTGCGCGCCGTTCGCAACTCACCTTTACCCTAGTAAGGAGAAGATCTATGCGCCTTGTGTATAACGACCGCCGTCGGCGCGGATGGAAAAACATCCTGCTGACGACGAGTTTCCTGTTCCTCTTTAGCGCGTGCGGCTCGCTCGCCTTAGCGCAAGACACGCCTGCCAACGACACCACCACGAATCAAGAAGAAGTGACCTTGAGCGACATCCTGAAACTCGAAGGCCGCGTGCTCGGCGAAGGCACGAACACCAAAACGGTCGGCCAGCATAAAGTGAAAAGCTACCGCGTCGAGGAAGTGACGCTGCCGCGGATGAAGGAAGTGCGGATCAAGGGCGAGACGCGCTCGGTCGGCAAGGCGTTCCGCCTGACGATCAAGGGCGGGCCGTTTCCCGTCCGCGCCATGCCCGCCGTCATCTGGTTAGACGAGACGGCCATCGGCTACGGCATCGAGAACGAAGACCTCAACGAGATCACCGTCGTCACCTACGACGAGTCCGCGCTCGCGGAAGGCGCGACGATCTACCTCTCCTACGGCGACAAGAAGAACAAAGAAGACCGCACCGCCTTGCCGGAGAAGCTCAAACTCGGCGGAGCCAAAGGGGGTAATCAGTAATAATGAAAATCTCTCGTATCAATCACCTCATCGCACTGGCTTTCCTCATGTTCCTGAGCCTCGCGGGCGCGACCGCCACGCGGGCGCAGACTCCTGACCCCGGCACGACCGGCCCCAACCTCGTGACGCGCGAAGAGTACAACTTCGGCAACTCCGTCTTCCGCCCCGTCGGCTTCCCGATCTCGGTCGAGGTGCGCGCCTCCGTCCACTACCCGACGGGTCTGGCGAATGGCCCTTACCCGATCATCGTGTTCCTGCACGGACGCCACGCCACCTGTTACCGCAACTCGACGGCGACGCTGCGCTGGCCGTGTTTGAACAACGAACAGCCGATCCCCAGTTTTCAAGGCTACGACTACATCGCGCAGACCTTAGCCAGCAACGGTTACATCGTCGTCTCCATCAGCGCGAACGGCATCAACGCCTACGACAATAATGTGTCCGACTACGGCATGCAGGCGCGCGCCGAACTCATCCAACACCACCTCGGCCGCTGGAGCACTTTCAACACGACGGGCGCTGCGCCCTTCGGCACGAAGTTCATCGGCAAGATTGACTTCACGAAGATCGGCACGATGGGACACTCGCGCGGCGGCGAGGGTGTCGTCAAGCATTACAACTACAACGCCTCGCTCGGCTCGACCTACACGGTCAAGGCCGTGCTCCCGCTTGCGCCCGTTGACTTCGGCCGACCCGTCGTCAACAACGCCGCGCTCGAAGTCATCCTGCCTTACTGCGACGGCGACGTGAGCGACAATCAGGGCGCGCACTTCTACGACGACGCGCGCTACAACGTGGCGGGCGACACCGGCGCGAAGCACACCGTGCAGGTGATGGGCGCGAACCACAACTACTACAACACCGTCTGGACGCCTGGCATGTTCGCCGCGGGCACGGCCGACGACTGGGGCTACGTCACCGGCGGCTCGGTTGACGGTCATTGCGGCACGGGCGCGGGCAACAAGCGACTCACCAGCGCGCAGCAGCGCGGCACTGGCTTGGCTTACCTGTCGGCCTTCATGCGCGCTTACGTCGGCGGCGAGACGCAGTTCCTCCCGCTCCTGACGGGCGCTGCGCCGCCCCCCGCTTCGGCTCAGACGACGAACCTTCACGTCTCCTATCACGCGCCCGACGCGGCCGCGAAGCGACGCGACGTGAACCGTCTGCTCGACGCAACCAACCTCACGACGAACACGCTCGGCGGCGCGACCACGCAGAGCGGCCTCACCCCGCACGACCTGTGCGGCGGCGCGTCCCCGCAACCGCAACACTGTCTGCCCGCCACGCAGTCCACCGCGCGGCAGCCGCACACGGTGGCGAGCGCGCTCTCGACCAAGCGCGGCGCGAGTCAACTCCGCACCGGCTGGGGCGCGTTCGGCTCGTCCTACACGAACGACTTGCCGCTCGGCTCGCGCGACGTGAGCGCGTTCCAGGCGCTTCAGTTCCGCGTCAGCGTCAACTACAACGACCTGCGCAACCCGTCGAACACGGCGCAGAATTTCAGCGTCGTCTTGACGGACGGCACGGGCGCGACCTCAAGCGTGCGCGTCGGCGACGTGTCCACCGCGCTCTTCTTCCCTCCGGGCACGGTCGGCCCCGTCCCGAAGGTTTTCTTGAACACCGTGCGCGTCCCGCTCACGTCTTTCACGGGCATCAACTTGTCGGACATCCGCTCCGTCAAATTCAGCTTCGACCAGACGGGACAGGGCGCGCTCCTCGTCACCGATCTGGCCTTCGCCTCCGCCCCCTAAACGGCGCGAGCGACCGACACAACAAGAGGCGGCGGAGATTTCCACTCCGCCGCCTCTTTTTTTTTACTTCAACCGTCCCTACGGGACTCTAACATTATCTTTCGACTTATACCCGGCACTCGAAGTGCCGGGTATTATCAATCGTCCCTGCGGGACTTCCCGCGCGACACCTTAAACACGTCTACTGTTTCTCGCTGCCCGCCGCGATGAGCCGACGTATGGTGTCCACCATCTGGAACAAGTCGTGCGGCTTGCGCAGAAACGCGTCCGCGCCCGCCGCCTTCGCCTCGCGCTCGCGGTCTTCTATCGAGAAGAACAGGATCGGCAACTCCTTCCGGTGCGGAAGCGTGCGCGCGAGCGTGACTAGTTCCAGCCCCGAACGACCGGGCAGCAAGTTTAACGGCGGCAACTCGTCGGCCGTCAGGAGCAGGGAGAAGCGCTGGGTGCTGCGGAGCAGCGACTCGGCGGAGCGCACGTCGAAGGCGCGATGAGCGTGCCAGCCCGCCAGATCGAACATGTCGCTCATGAAGTGGCGGAGGGTGGAATTGCGCTCGACGTAGAGGATGATCGGCTGCCTCAGAGAAACGTCCCACAAATGAGGCAACCGGCGGCAAGGGTCGTCTATATCCATGAGCATGATGTTCTGCTAAGATGGCGCGCGTTCAGTGTTTGAAACCGCGACGGCTAATGCGTAGCTCACCCTCAACCTCAACCGAGTGATGGGCATCGCCGTGCGAGATGGAAGGCCAACTCTCTCGGCGAACTCAAGACGCAAGCACATTCTATACGGTGTACCGTATAGGGGCAAGTCGCGTCATGCGATTTCTGTCTCATTGGGAGGAAACTCCTGATGGGCAACGCACGCCGCAGACCGAAGCGACTGGCCGAAAAACTGCTACAGATTCGCAACTCTCTCGGTCTTTCTCAGCCAGAGCTATTCAGTCGCTTGGGAGTCGGAGATGAGATTACTTATCACCGAATCTCAGAGTATGAGTTAGATAAAAGCGAGCCGACATTGATGGTTCTCCTTCAATACGCCCGCGTCGCAGGCATCCACATGGAAGACATCGTTGACGATGAACTCGACCTACCCGACAAACTCCCCGGCAACTACAGGCACGTAGGCATCAAACACAAGTCATTATCTCGAAGCAAGCGAAAGTAAAAATCCCTTAGAGTTGATCGCAAGCCTATCGCATTAGGAATAAATGTAGGGGCTAAGGAGAAGCACCTCATGGGTAAGTTCACACGTGTAGAAGCGCAGGCCACTGACGTGCTTAAAGAGCCGGTCATAGCCAGTGTTCTCGTTGCTCCGATTAATACTTTTAGTTTCACCAAGCAATTTGGAAAACAATTCATTGAGGCAGGCCTCGGACTCGGCGATGTTGCAAGCGTTGTGGGCGGGGTCATCACGAACGTGGCTGAGGCTGCGGCGGGAGAAAAAAAGGAAAAGAAACAAGCCGTGCAGCTACCGCCGCAAACGTTATTAGTAGTTAGTCAAACTCAGGTAGCTTTCTTCGAGTGGAGGCAAGGCTACTTTAGAAACTCTATCGGACAACTCTTGTTCCGCGTGCCTAGGAAGAATGTCACCAAGTTCGATGTCGGACTAAAGACCAACTCGCCTCTGAGGCATGGCCTCGCGCTTGAATTGGTTGG
>JAUZFQ010000095.1 GCA_030838445.1 Pyrinomonadaceae bacterium
CGTCCGTGGCTGCGCGTCGTTCGTTCAATGCGGACTGTGGTAGCAGGTGACACATGAACTGAAACTGCTGACGCGCAGCCACGGACGGCGAACACTTTTAGTTATCTTCCGCAGGCTTCGGCGCGGGCTTGCGGTACGGTTCGCGCAGGCCGCGCCGCGCCTCTTCGAGCGAGTCGTAGACGTTCGGGCGCGCGGCGACGAGCTTGTACTGCGCGAGCGCATCCTCGCGTTTACCGGCGAGGTCGAGCGTCTGCGCGGCGCGCAGTCGCGCGAGCGTCGCCTGATTCGCCTCCGCCTGCGGGACTGAGGCCGCGGCGAGAAACTCTTTCGCCGCGCGCTCGAACTGCCCCGCGACGAAGAGTGCTTCGCCGTACTGGAAATGGATCAGATCGAGTTGGCGCGCGGCCGCGTCGCGCGCGGCGCGGTCGCGCAGAAGCGAGTCGAAGATGGCGAAGGCTTCGCGCTCCGTCGTCGCCGCTGCCGCCGCGCTATTCTTCTCTCGCTCTGTCGCCGCCTGCGAGACGAGCGCGTCGGCATACTCCAACTTGAACAAATAATTCTTCGGATATTTCGCGGCGAGTTCGCGCGCGAGCACGGCGGCGTCCGCGTAACGCTTCTCGCGCTTGTAGAGCGGGATGAGCATCACGCGCGCGTCGTCTCGCGCCCACTGGCCTTCGCGCATGACGCGTTCGAGCGTGGCGAGGCCGCGCTTCTTCGAGCCGCGCGTGCCGGTCACGCCCGCGAGAATTTTGTAGGGCAGCGCGAGGCCGCCGACGATGTAGTCCTGCATGCCGATGGTCAACTCGGCGTCGTGATAGTTCGGGTCGAGTTTGATCGTCTCTCGGTGACGGTCAACCGCGTCCGAGCCGCTCCTGAGCGCGGAGACGAAACTGCGCTCGACCGCGCCTGCGAACGCGGCCTTTAAGCCTTGCGTCGCGCCGAGGAAGTAGAGGGCTTCGGTGTCCTTCGGGTTCTTCCGCAGGCGCGCTTCGGCCAACTGCTTCGCCGCGCGCGTCCACTCTTTGAACTGCGCGACGATCTTCGGGTCAACCTTGTCTTCCGTCTTCGCGTAAAAAGACTCGTTGTTGTACAGCCCCGACTGCAAACGCCGCGACGCGTTCAGCGTCTCAAGCCACAAACTCGCCGCGAGAAACTGCGGCCCCGCCGGGTGATCCGGGTAGAGGCGCGCGAGTTCTTTGAAGCGCGCGCGCGCCGCCTCGTAGTCGAGGTTGTAGAGCGCCTCGAACCCTTCCGTGCGCGTCTTGTCGAAACGCGCGCGGTCAACTTCGGCGGGCGCAGTCGCCGCCGTCGCCGGAGTCTTCGACGCCGCGTCCGGCTGCAACTTCGTCGTCGCGCTCTGTGCGCGGGCGAGACTGTAAGAGGCCAACACGATTAAGAGCAGCAGCACCGTCACGTGCAGCACGAACAGCACCGCGGGCAAACGCCGTTTCATCACAACTTCTCCGTTCATCTTCAACTTCTCCCCGTCTCATGCGTCCCTGCGCCGCACGCGACGCCGACTCTCCACACCGTCACCAGGTTGATCCCGAACCCGGTCGCGTACCAGACCGCGCGCGTCGCCCGTTCGTTCCACGCCAAGACGTGCGCGCCCACGAAGACGGACGAGGCGAAAAATATCCCCGGCATCATCAAAGTGAAGCCGAGCGAATCGAGCAGCGACGCCCACCCGCGCGACCAACCCGCGTAGCCCAACTCCGGCGTCGCCACTGCTGCGGGCGTCTCCGGCGCGCGCGTCGCCGCGTTGAGACACAGGATGCCCGCCACGTTCAACGCGGCCGCCAACACCATCAAACGCGATAATGTCTGCCGTTGTTTGAGCATCATCCACACGAATAACTTTCCAGACAATTCACTTGCGCGCCGGAGAGCAAGGCACGCCTTGCCCTTACATAAAGTCCGCACGCGTTGCGGACTATGAGCCGCTGCACGGTTCACTCGCGGCGCATAACAAGGCCGCTGTGAAGAGCGCCGCCCCGATGGCGAGTCCCGCTACGAGAGCGGTTTTAAACGCGCTCGTCAGGCGATAGCTGTAGACCTTTTGGACTTGCGGATACTCTAGCGTCGTCCGCGCGCCCGTCTTCGTGTTCACCACGACGAAGTGTGTTTCGTCCGACTCGCCGATAAAGCCTTTGAGCTTCGTCTCGTCTCGCAGCCTGATCTCGACCTGTGCCTTCGGGCCGGTGCCGATTCTGGCGATCTGCCCCCTCACCTTGTTGAGATGTTTCGTTTCATCCTCCTGCCCCTTGCCGTTAACCGAAGGCGCGACGAGGAACAGATTCAACACCAAGCCCGCGAGCGCGAGACGAGACAACTTCTTGAACATTCATTTTCTCCAAACTCGATTTATTTAACTGCTGTAACTCTCCAAGTACTTCACGCCCGCGCCCGTGTTGAAGAGCACGACGCGCTCCGTTGATTCGACCACACCCGCCGCCATCAACTTTCTTAGAGCGGGTAGGCAAGCCGCGCCCTCCGGCGCACAGAACAACCCTTCGGCCGCGCCGATCTCGCGCGTCGCCGCGATCAACTCGTCGTCCGTCACGCTCAAGGCCGTGCCATTCGATGCCCTGATCGCGTCGAGGATCAAAAAGTCGCCGATGGCCTTCGGCACGCGCAAGCCCGATGCGGTCGTCGCGGCGTCCGGGAACTCGTCCGCGAAACGCTTGCCCTCGTCGAACGCGCGCACGATGGGCGCGCACCCGGCGGCCTGCACCGTCACCATCCGCGGACGCTTCCTGCCGATCCATCCCATCGCTTCCATCTCCTCGAACGCCTTCCACATCCCGATCAACCCCGTGCCGCCGCCCGTCGGGTAGACGATCACGTCGGGCAACTCCCATCCGAACTGTTCGGCCAACTCGTAGCCGAGCGTCTTCTTGCCTTCCACGCGATACGGCTCTTTCAAAGTCGAAACGTCGAACCAGCCTTCCGCCTCTTTGCGCCGCCCGACTTCCGCGCCGCAGTCCGTAATCAACCCGTCCATCAACTGGACGTGCGCCCCGGTCTGCTCGCATTCGACGACGTTGGCGCGGGGCGTGTCGCGCGGCATGAAGATGTGCGCTGATAGTCCTGCGCGGGCGGCGTAGGCGGCGAGCGCGCCCGCCGCGTTCCCGGCCGAGGGCACGGCCAGTTTACGCGCGCCCAACTCTTTCGCCATCGAGACGGCCGCCGTCATCCCGCGCGCCTTGAAACTCTGCGTCGGGTTCTGCGACTCGTCCTTGATGTAGAGTTCGCTCAAGCCCAACTGTTTGCCCAGACGCCCGGCTCGCAAGAGCGGCGTCCAGCCTTCGCCGAGCGAGACGATGTTTTCTTCGTGCGCGACGGGCAGCACCTCTCGGTAACGCCATAAATCAGCCGACCTCTCTCGTAAACTTTCCTTCTTCAAAGTCGCGGCGGCGCGCTCCAAATCGTAACGAACCAGCAGCGGTTTGCCGCACTCGCGACAGAGATTCTGCAACTGCCGTGCCTCGTGCCTCAGGCCGCACGCCGCGCATTCCAGATGTGTCACATACATAAAAACCCGCACCCTTTCAGCATTTTTCCCGTGTCGTGGAACGCCCGCATCATACGCCAGCCACCAAACATCCGTCAGGTGGAGCAAAGCTATTGCAGTGACGAGTGACAAGTGACGAGTGACAAGCAAGAAAAAGCCGTAAATGGTGAATCGTAAATCGTGAATAGAAAGACCCGGTTTTTAGCTATTCACCATTGACCATTCACCATTTACCGCTTCCGGCGATTTACGATTCACGATTTACTGTTTTATCTTGTCACTCGTCACTTGTCACTCGTCACTAATTTTATGATTCGTCTGCTCGCACTCGATCTCGATGGGACGCTTTTGAACTCGCTCGGCGAGTTGTCGGCGCGCAACACGCGCGCGATTGCCGACGCGCGTGCGGCGGGCGTGCGCGTCGCGCTCGTCACCGGGCGTCGTTTCCGCGACGCGCGCCCGCTCGCGCTCAAGCTCGGTCTGGACGTGCCCGTCGTCGCGCACAACGGCGCGCTCACCAAACACGCGCACACGCTCGAAACCGTCTCGGCGAGCCTCCTGCCGTTAGAGACGGCGCGCGAAGTGTTGCGCCTCGGCCGCGCACACCGCGCCGATCCGCTCGTTAGCGACGACCCGGCGGGCGCGGGCGTGCTCGTCTACGATCACCTGCGCGACACGGGCGGCCCCGTCGCGGAATACATCGAATGGTCGCGCCACATCCACGGCGACGAGGCCGAGCGCGCCATCCTCCACGTCCCCTCGCTCGAAGACTATCTCGACCACGCGCCCGTGCACATCACCTTCTCCGGCACGTACGCCGGCATCGAACGCCTGAGCGCCGTCTTCGGCGAGGAACTCGGCACGCGCGCCAAGCTGATGACGACGCTCTACCCCTCGATTGATTTCGGGTTGGTGGACGTGATCCACCCGGACGTGTCGAAGGGCACGGGGCTGGCCGCGGTCGCCGCCGAGCACAAACTGACGCCCGCCGAAGTGATGGCCGTCGGCGACAATCACAATGACGTGGAGATGTTGGAGTTTGCCGGGACGCGCGTCGCCGTCGCGAACGCAGAGCCGCGCGTGCTCTCACTCGAAGGCATCAACGTCACCGACAGCAACGACGAGGACGGCGTGGCGTCGGCAATCGAAAAGTTTATTTTGGAAGCAGAAACTACGACGAAAGGATGAACAGTTGTCAGTCGTCCGTAGTCAGTTGTCCGTTGGATGTGGCATCGCGGGCGGCAGGCTAGAGATAGCAGCTCAGCTTGCGTAAGAGATAAAACAACTGACCACGGACAACTGACCACGGACAAATTTTATGGCAAACCGCATCGCAAACATCAAGACGAACCACGGCACGATCCGCTTCGAGTTGTTGGAGGACGACGCGCCGAAGACGACCGACAATTTCATCCGGCTGGCCGAACGCGGCTATTACGACGGCGTGATCTTTCACCGCGTCATCAGCGGCTTCATGATTCAGGGCGGCGACCCGACGGGCACGGGGCGCGGCGGCGCGTCCGCCGACGGCGGCAAGTTCCCCGATGAGATCAACCGCACGTCGGAACTCTACCGGGGCGCTTACGCGAAGGGCACGGTGGCGATGGCGAACGCGGGGCCGAACACAAACGGCTCGCAGTTCTTCATCATGCACGCCGACTACCCGCTGCCGCCGAGCTACAGCAAGTTCGGGCGCGTCGTCGAAGGGCAGGAAGTGGTGGACGCCATCGCCACGGTCGAGAAAGACCGTAGCGATAAACCGCTCAAGGACGTGGTGATGGAGAAAGTGACCATCGAAGCGGCCGACGGGCAGTAAGCAGGAACAATGAACGCGGAACGATGAATAAGAGACTGTTCTTTGTCAGTGGTCAGTGGTCAGTTGTTTGTGAGTGTCACGCAAGCTACTAAAGGTTGGCTTGAACAACTGACTACGGACAACTGACGACGGACTACAGACCACTGACGGCTGTCACTTCATCGTTCTGCGTTCATCGTTTCTTTCCCGGATACCTTACTCCTCCCCGATCAACACCCCGCCCCGTTCATCAAACCGCACGCGCAAGTTGTGATTGACCGGACTGAAGCCGCGCCCTAGTTGCGGGGAGCGGCGGATGGCCTCGGTGACGAAACGTTTGGCCGCGCCGACCGCGCTGCTGAGATTCATCCCGCGCGCGAGGCAGGCGGCGATGGCGGCGGCGAGCGTGCAGCCCGTGCCGTGTGTGGCGTCCGTTTCGATGCGCGGCGCGCGGAAGAGTTCGACGTGTCCGCCGTCGTCGAGCAGGTCAATTGCTTCGTCACCCGACAGGTGTCCGCCCTTGACGAGCACGGCGCGCGCGCCCATCTCGCGCAACAACGCGGCGGCGCGGCGCATGTCCGTTTCCGTTTTGATTTCGAGTCCGGTGAGGCGTTCGGCTTCGGGGAGGTTGGGCGTGACGACGCGCGCGAGCGGCAGCAGTTCCGACTTCAAGGCGGCGAGCGCGTCGTCGTCAATCAGGTCGAAGCCGGAGGTCGAGCGCACCACCGGGTCAACGACCGCGCCGATTCGGCCGAGCGCTGTTTCGCGGAGCAGGCGCGCGACTTCCGAGATCACTTCGCGCGTCGGGAGCATGCCGGTCTTCAAGCCCGCGACGCTGAAATCCGCGACGACGGGCAACACCTGCGCGCGCACGTCCGCGGCTGTCTGGTGCGTCGCGCCGAAAACGCCGGTCGTGTTTTGAAACGTCAGCGACGTGACGGCGGCAGTGGCGAAGCAGCCGAAGGCCGTGAAAGTTTTAACGTCGGCCACGACGCCTGCGCCGCCCGAAGGATCGAAGCCCGCGATAGTCAGCGCGACGGGCATCCCGTTCGTCGTTTGCATGTTGTTAACCGCGACTCTCTTTCAACTCGTTGACGATGGCGTCGAGTTCGCTTTCGTCGGCGAACAGACGGATGGCGGCGACGCCCTGCGCGCCCGCTTCTATCACCTGCGGGATCGCCGCGCGCGTGATGCCGCCGAGCGCGAGCAGCGGGAAGGGCGCGACGGCGTGCGCCGCCTCGCGCAAACGTTCGAGGCCGAGCGGCGCGCCGTATGTCTCTTTGGAGGGCGTGTCGAAGACGGGGCCGAAGACGGCGAAGTCTGCGTCGCGTGCGCTGGCGTCGCGCGCCTCTTCGAGCGAGTGGGTGGAGACGCCGACGAGGAAACCGCGCGGGGCAATGTCGCGGACGACCAGCGGGTCGAGCGAGCGCGAGGTGAGATGCACGCCGTCAGCCCCGGCGGCGAGCGCGATGTCGACGCGGTCGTTGACGAGGAGGCGCGTCTGGCTACCGCGCGTCAGGTCGGCGGCGCGGCGCGTGAGTTCGTAGAGCATGCGCGGGCGCATCTGCTTCTCGCGCAGTTGGACGAGCGAGACGCGGGCGAGGACGCACGCGCCGACGAGTGCGAACAGGCGCGTGAACTCCGCGCTCGACGAAGCGGTCTCGCGGGTCGTGCGCCCGTCAGTGATCAGATAAGTGATCGGCGTGGTCAGGTCGAGCGGCATGTGTCGAAGGCGGCGCGGCGGTCGCGGCAACGGCAGCACCGCCGACGACGGCCGTGTGGCCGTCGAGCGCGCGGACGGTGCGGCGGAAGTTGATGATCTCCCAGAAGGCGAGGGCGAAATTGATGAGTCCGAGTCCGGTCACCGCGCCGCGCACCCAGCCGGAAGCGATGGTCTGTTGCAGTGTGTAGAAGCCGGTCTTCTGCGCCGTGTAGAGAAGGAAAAAGTTGTCGCCCCAGTCGCTCAGCCCGAACGGGTGCATCCACGGCAGAAACGTCAAC
>JAUZFQ010000205.1 GCA_030838445.1 Pyrinomonadaceae bacterium
CTGACGCCGCCCGTCGAAGACGCGGGCGTCTACCGCGACCTCGCCGCGCTCAAAGAACTGCTCCTCGCCTACCGCCAGACGACCGACGAGGGCGAGCGCGAACAACTCTACGAGTCAATCGAGGCGAAGGCCGCGTCGCTTCATTTCGACGGGACGGCCGGGAGCGTCGCCCCGGAAGTTAACCGCCGGACGCAAGAAGCGCACGTCTAACTTCGCGCGCGAAGTCGGACGGGGTGAGGCGGTGTCTGAAAGTTTCGACGCCGTTGATGTGGACGACGGGGATGTCCCAACCGTAGCGGCGTTTGAGTTCCGGCGAGAGGTCAATGTTGACTTCGAGGAGCGTGTATTGATTCTCGCAACGGGCGGCGAGCATCGCCTGTTTGGCCTCGTCGCAGAGGTGGCAACCGGGTCGCGTGTAGAGCGTCACCTGCGCCTTTTGCGGGTCGCTAGCGTCGCGCGTCTCGTCCATTTTCGTCTCGCTTTCAGGTTTGCGCGGGGCAAAGTTGAAGTCAAAAATACATCTTGCCACAAGGCCGTGAAAAGGGTATAAATTGCGGACATGCCAGAGCTGTTTACTATAATTCTATTGGCTCGGTAGCTCTTCTAAGTAACGCATAGCATCCGAATACCTGACACGGAGAGAGGTTACTCCTCTTTTTGCGGAGAGTCCTACCAACTCCCTCCGGTGAGGCCTACAAGGGGTTTGCCTATCTCCTGAACGTGTGAGCACGCCTCACATTTCCTGACACGGAGGTTGCGTTTGGACAGCGAAAAAGACCCTGACTTGACGGCCGGTAGTGGGACGGGCGTGCCGCCCGCAGAAGGCGGCGACGCGTCCGGCGGCGAATCCGCCGAAGAAAAACGCGCGCGGCAGATGGCCGAAATCAAAGCGAAGGCCGCCGCGCGCATGGCCGCCAAGGGCGGCGCGACCGTCACGAGCGAGACCCCCGCCGCCAAGCCCGACACCGCCGCCGCTGCGACTCCGCCAGCCGCGACCGCCACGCCAGTTGAGACCACGCCGACCGCGACGACGACCGCCGCCGCGATGGGCGACGTGCCCTCAGGCGACGCGCCCTCGGACGAAACTCCCGAACAGAAACGCGCGCGCATCATCGCCGAGGCGAAGACTAAAGCCGCTGCGAAGATGGCCGCCGCCAAGAAGGGCGACGCGACCGCCGCCGGGACGACGACGCCCGCGACGGCCGAAGCCGCCACAACGCCGTCGGCAACTGCTAACGTTTCGGCCGCGTCGCAGGAAGTGCCCGCCGGGACGCCGCCCGCCGCGCGCGTCGCGCCGGGTGCGGCGAAAGCCTCCACGACCCCGACGGCGGGAGTCGCCAAAGGCATCCCCGCAGCCGTCGCCGCCAAACAACACCCGACGACCGCCGACACTGTGCCTGAACCGCCCATCAACAAGATGCGTCGCCGCATCGTCTGGGCGACCGTCATCGGGTTTCTGGCGACGAGCCTGTTGATGTTCTTCCGCTTCTTCCTGCCGCGCGCGATCTTCGAGCCGTCGAGCATCTTCCGCGTCGGCTTCCCCGGCGACTTCGGCCTCGGCGTGGACACCAAGTACCAGCAGCAATATCGCATCTGGGTGACGCGAACGTCCGACCGTCTCTTCGTCATCTACGCGCGCTGCACGCACCTCGGCTGCACGCCCGACTGGAAGGCCAGCGAGAACAAGTTCAAGTGCCCCTGCCACGGCAGCGGCTACGACAGCGAGGGCATCAACTTTGAAGGCCCCGCCCCGCGCCCCATGGATCGCGCGCACGTCGAACTCGACGCCGAAGGGCAGATCGTCGTCAACACCGGCCGCCTCTACGACTGGCCGAAGGGCGGCGATAACAAGTTCGACGAGCCGGGCGCTTACATACCTCTGTAATTTTTAGGTTTCACTTCCAGCAGGTTTCGTGTTTCGTGCCCGAAGACAGGAGAGACTAGGGATGGATTCTGAGCGTCCAGACGAGAAGGAAGACCGGCCGAAGGCGGGCAACGGTGCGCCGCAGAAGTCGAGCGACGCGGACGACGTGAAGTCGTTGTTAAGAGCCGCGTCCGGCGTGCCCGCGGGCAGCAAGAAGGCGGTGGCGGGCGAGACCGCGACGACGACGGCCGAGGGCGGACGCGCGTCGGGAGTCGGCCTGTTGGAGCGAACCAAAGAGCAGGGACTCGCGCTCAAGGAACGCGCGCGCGCCGAGGCCGAGACTTACAAAGATCCGCAGCAGACGCAACTCTGGAAGTCCATCTTCCGCGTCTCGCACGACCGCTCAGACCCGCGCAACCGCAGTCTCGCGATCCTTTCAAACGTCTTCCTGCACCTCCACCCCGCGAAGATCAACCGCGACGCCGTGCGCTACGGTTTCACCTGGGGCATGGGCGGCATCACCTTTTATCTCTTCATCGTCCTCACCTTCACGGGCGTGCTCTTGATGTTCTACTACCACCCGACGAAGGTGCAGGCGTTCCGCGACATCCTCTATCTCGAACACGACGTGCCGTTCGGCAAACTCTTGCGCAACATGCACCGCTGGGCGGCGCACTTGATGGTCATCACCACTTGGCTGCACATGTTCCGCGTCGTCTTGACGGGTTCTTACAAGCGGCCGCGCGAGTTCAACTGGTGCGTCGGCGTGGTGCTGCTCGTGCTCACGCTTCTGCTCTCGTTCACGGGCTATCTCTTGCCCGACGACCAACTCGGATTCTGGGCGGTGACGGTGGGCACGAACATGGCGCGCGCCACGCCCATGTTCGGCAGCGAAGGCCCCTTCGGGCCGCAACTGGGCATGACGCCCTACAACGACGTGCGCTTCGGCCTCCTCGGCGGCTCCATCGTGGACGCGAACGCGCTCCTGCGTTCCTACATCTGGCACTGCATCGGCATCCCGCTCGTCGCCTCGATCTTCATGGCCGTCCACTTCTGGCGCATACGCAAAGACGGCGGCATCTCCGGCCCCGCGCCCGTGATGCTCGAAGCGGAAATGAAAAAGAAGTGACAAGTGACAGGTGACAAGTGACAAGATTCAAACTCTTGTCTTCAACTTGTCACCTGTCACCTGTCACTTGTCACTAAGGATTGAGTATGGACTGGCATCAACTCTGGACCATCACGTCTGCGCCGGACAACGTGCCGATTGTGGCGATGTTGTTCCTCGTCCCGTTCTTCACGTGGTACGGGCTGAAACAGGCGCGCGAGAACGACAAACTGATCGTCGAACTGGAAGGCGACGCGGCGAAGGCCAAGACTCACCACCGCAAGATGCTGCCGTGGCGGCCGGGTTGGGCGCGCGAGTTGCACGTCTGGCCTTACCTCGTGCGCGTGGAGTTTCTCGCCGCCGTGATCGTGACCATCATCCTCTTCGTCTGGTCGATCACGCTCGACGCGCCGCTTGAAGAACCGGCCAACCCGAACCTGACGATGAATCCCTCGAAAGCGCCGTGGTACTTCCTCGGCC
>JAUZFQ010000229.1 GCA_030838445.1 Pyrinomonadaceae bacterium
AGACGCGCCCGCCGCTTTTCCCGCACGCGAAAATCATCCGCTTGACACGCCCCGCCGGAATGATGAACGATGCACAAAGGCTCGTCCGTCGTCAGTTGTCCGTTGCCCGTTGTTTGTGCTGAACCGAGCGAGTCGCTAAAGATTCAACCGAGCAACTGACAGCTTACAACTGACAGCTTTTCTATCATGCCTGACATCCTGCTCGTCGAAGACAAGGAAAGTTTGCGGCGCGTGCTGCGTCTGACGTTGGAGCACGCGGGCTACACCGTCGCCGAATGCGCCGACGCGCGCGAGGCCGCCGCCGAGATCGCGCGCGCGCCCTACCGCCTCGTCCTGACCGACCTGCGCATGCCGCACGGCTCCGGCCTCGACGTGCTGCACGCCGCGCGCGCCGCCGACCCCGACGTGCCCGTCGTTGTGATGACCGCCTACGGCTCGATTGACGAGGCCGTGCAGGCCATGAAAGACGGCGCGCACGACTTTCTCCAGAAGCCGGTTGACTCGAACCACCTGCTCTTGCTCATCGGCCGCGCGCTCGAACAGGCGCGACTGCGCACCGAAAACATCCTGCTCCGCGAAGAGTGGTCGCGCCGCTACGGCTTCCCGCGCATCATTGGCGAGTCAGACGCGATCAAGCGCGCCGTGGCGGAGACTCAACGCGTCGCCACGACCGAAGCGACCGTGCTCCTGCTCGGCGAATCGGGCACGGGCAAAGAACTCTTCGCGCGCGCCGTGCATCACCTGAGTCCGCGCCGCGATCAACCTTTCGTCGCCATCAACTGCGCCGCCATCCCCGAAACCTTGATCGAGTCGGAACTCTTCGGCCACGAGCGCGGCGCGTTCACCGGCGCGACCGAACGCCGCCCCGGCAAGTTTGAACTCGCCACGGGCGGCACGGTCTTCCTCGACGAGATCGGCGAACTCCCGCTCGCCGTGCAGGGCAAACTCCTGCGCGCCATCGAAGAGAAGACCGTGGATCGCATCGGCGGGCGAATGCCTGTCCCCGTGGACGTACGCATCGTCGCCGCGACGAACCGCGAACTCCGGCAGGCCGCCGAGGCCGGCGAGTTTCGCCGCGACCTCTACTTTCGCCTCGCCGTCTTCCCCGTCGAGATTCCGCCCTTGCGCGAACGCGGCGAGGATGTGGTTCTGCTCGCGCGCCACTTCGCCGCGCAGTTCGGCAAGGAGTTGCGCGGGCGCGAAGCCACGCTCACCGACGCCGCGCTCGCCACGCTCGCCGCGCACGCGTGGCCGGGCAACGTGCGCGAACTTGAGAACGCCATCGAACGCGCCTGCATCCTCGCCGACGCTTCCGCGCTCGACGCGCGCGACCTCAGTCTACCGAACGCGCGCGCGAAGGACAGCGGGACGACGACGCCCGAAACTTTCGCCGAGTTGGATCTATCCGGCGGCCTCGCGGAAGCGACCGAGCGCGCCGTCAGTTTCGTCGAACGCCGCAAGATCGCGGAGACGCTCCGCGCGCACGACGGCAACAAGACGCGCGCCGCCGAAACCCTCGGCGTCAGTTACAAAACTCTGCTGACCAAGATTAAAGACTACGACCTCTAAACACGACGCATGACCCAAGAGCCAGAGGACAACCCGACCACAGGCAACGCGCCAACCAACCACGACGCCGAGCCGCCCGCGCCTTCGCCCGACGCCACACAACGCGAACCTCAGGCACAAACTCCGCACGAAGTTTTCAAAGTGGAGGCGCGCTTTGAAGAGGCGAGCACCGTCGCGGGCGAGACGGAAGCTCCGGTCGGAGCGGCGACGGGTCAGTTCCCCGCCGAGAACATCGTCGCCGCGCGCGAACGCGAGGCGGCCGCGTCCACGGGCAAGTATGCCTTCCTCATCGGCGCGGGGATTCTGCTCAGCCGCATCGTCGGCCTCGTCCGTCAGCGCGTCTTCGCCTACTACTTCGGCAACTCGTTTGCCAAAGACGCCTTCGACGCCGCCTTTCGCATCCCCAACTTCCTGCAAAACGCTTTCGGCGAAGGCGCGCTCTCCGCCTCGTTCATCCCCGTCTACGCGAACCTGCTGGCGAAGGGCGACGAAGAGGAAGCGAACCACGTCGCCGGGGCGGTCTTCACTCTACTCGCGCTCGTCACCTCCGTACTCGTGCTCGGCGGCGTGCTCGCCACGCCCTATCTCATCAACATTATCGCGCCGGGTTTTGAAGGCGCGCGGCAGGAGTTGACGCTCAAGCTCGTCAGGATATTTTTTCCGGGCGCGGGGCTGCTCGTGCTCTCCGCCTGGTGTCTCGGCGTGCTCAACAGCCACCGCCGCTTCTTCCTCTCTTACACCGCGCCGATCATCTGGAACTTCGCCATCATCGCCGCGCTCGTCGGCTTCGGCGGGTGGCAGTCGGGCGGGCAGATGTTAAGCGAAGAGTTCGGCGCGCGCCTCGCGTTGATGGCCGCGTGGGGTTCAGTTATCGGGAGCGCGTTGCAGTTCGGCGTCCAACTCCCGACCGTGTTTCGGCTGATCAAGCGTCTGCGACTGACCTTCAACTTCGCCTCTGCGCACCTGCGCACCGTCGTCAAAAATTTCCTGCCCGTCTTCGTTAGCCGCGGCGTCATACAGATCAGCGCGTTCGTGGATCAACTGCTCGCGAGTTACCTGCCCATCGGCGCAGTCTCCGCGCTCACCTTCGCGCAGAGCATCTACACGCTGCCCGTCAGTCTCTTCGGCATGTCGGTCTCGGCGGCTGAACTGCCCGCCATGTCGAGCGCGACGGGGAGTATCGAAGAGGTGGCCGGACAGTTGCGCCGCCGACTCGACGGCGGCCTCAGACAGATCGCCTTCTTCATCGTCCCTTCGGCGATGGCCTTCGTCGCGCTCGGCGACATCATCGTCGGCGTGCTCTATCGCACCGGCCGCTTCACCGACGCGGACGTCCTCTATGTCTGGGGCATCATCGCAGGCTCGGCCACCGGCCTCTTGGCCTCCACGCTCGGACGCCTCTACTCTTCGACCTACTACGCGCTGCACGACACGCGCACGCCCCTGCGCTACGCCGTGCTACGCATCGTCGTCTCCATCAGCCTCGGCGTCCTGCTCGCGCTCTACCTCCCGCCCGCGCTCGGCATTGACCCGCGTTGGGGCGTCGCCGGTTTGACCGTCGCCTCCGGCATGGCCGGGTGGGTCGAGTTCTTTCTCCTGCGCCGCACGCTCAACCGACGCATCGGCCGGACTGGCCTCCCCTTCGCCTACATCTCAAAACTCTGGCTCGCCGCGCTCCTCAGCGCGGTTATCGCCTGGGGCATCAAACTCCTCGTCGGACGACGTTACCCCCTTCTGCTCGCCGCACTCATCCTCGTCCCCTACGGACTCCTCTACTTCGCCATCACGACGCTCTTCAAATTGCCCGAAGCACGTACCGTTGTGGGTCGCTTCACGCGATACCTGCCCTTCGGTCGTAGATAAGAAATGGTTCTTTTGTACGAAAACTCGCCGGAACGCCATTCCTCACCGGGATAAGTTCTATGGCTATCTCCGTGCGTCTCCGCTACGACTCAGTTCATTACGATTTCATTCTATTTTTCGGAAATCGGCCTGTATTGCGGGTTTCATTTACACAGAGACGCCAAACAACCTCGAAAAGTAGTGAAAGAGTTCCTTTCACTACACATAGAAAGTCTTTTTAAGGTCGTGGCGTACCTGACTTTGACAGATTCAGACGGCAGTTTCGGAGGAGAGATCAAACAAATGATTCGCAGACTATTATTGACGAGCGCGGCGGTGGTCATGATGTTGACGTTGAATGCGGCGGCGAAAGCCGACACGGTGACGCTTGCGCAGGGGCAGAGTGTCACCTTCACCTTCGCCTCGACCCAGTTTCCGGGCACGACCGCCACGGCGACCTACACGCTGCAAGGCAATCAACTAAGGTTGACGCTGACTAACACCTCGACCGACAACACCCGCATCAAGGGTATCGGCATCAACACCACTCCCAACATTGGCGTGACGAACAGCACGTTTTCGGGCGGTCTCAGCAATTTCCAGTACAGCACCGGCGGCGGCGGCCTCGGTAACTTGGAAGCCGTCGCGAGCAGCACGGGCAGCACCACGCTGAATCGGGGTCAGACCGGCATGGCGGTTTTCACCTTAGCCTCCGTCCCGTCTTCACTTACTTTCGACTCCGTTGTCGTTCACTTCATCAGTCTGCCCAACGGCAACAGCGAGAAGGTCGGCGGTCAGACCAACGCGCCTGTGCCCGAACCGGCCACGATGATTCTGTTGGGGACGGGGCTGGCCGGGGCGGCTGCGAGTGTTCGTCGCCGACGCAAAAACGCCGAGAATTAAATTTTCAGATTTAAGCTAAATGGGGACACATCTCATGCGCCACATCTTCTCCAAATTCACCTTGAGCCTCGCGGGGTTCCTCTTTCTCAGTCTGAGCGCGAGCAGCGCGTATGCCGACGGCCTCGTGCTGTTAGGCACCGACCTCCAACACCCGTGCGGGGTCGGGCGCGGCTGCGGCGACGCGCGTGCGCCGCACGTCCTGTCTATTCAAAATCACACTTCCGCCTCGGGCGCGGTCGGCAGGTCGGTCAGTTCGCCCAACACGGACGTGCGCACCGGCGACTGGCTGCGGGGCAGCAACACGCAGACCATCAGCCTCACCGAGATCGGCGCGACGCAGGCCAGCGACATACGCATCTACTTCGACATCATCGAGCCGAACGCTGGGACCAAAAGCGATGTCACGCTCAACTCACTGGTGTTGACGGCCTTCAACGCGCAGGGCGTCGAAGTCTTCAGAGCCTCGCTCGTCAATCCGGGTCAAAATTTCGAGATGGTCGGCAACGGTCAGGGCACGTCGGACTACACCTTCGGGCTTGACGCTGCTGCCGCGGCTCGCTTGCAGGCCGCCATCGCCGCGAACCCGAACCTGCGCCTCGGCCTGATCGCCAGCGTCTCGCGTGCGGACGGCGGGCCGGAGAGTTTCTTCATCGGCGCGGAGAATAGCCCTGCGGCCGTGCCCGAACCGGCCACGATGATTCTGTTGGGGACGGGGCTGGCCGGGGCGGCCGCGAGTGTTCGTCGCCGACGCAAAGCGGCTCAGGACGCTGACGCCTCCGAGGAAGTCTAAACGAAGGCGGCCAGGGCTGGCTGTTTCTGCGCTGATCTTTACATAAACAAGTGTTTGGCGAGCCGACTCTAAACTAGAGAGGCTCGCCAAACATCTTCAACAGGCGCAGGATTTTTCTGGAATCGCCTGAGTATTGAGTCTTTACTGGCAGTTACAGGATTGAAAATCAAAGGTTTTTGACGGTATCGGGACTTGCGCTGCCTCGCCGTCTGAGAAGATAAATCAAGGGGTTTGCTCCACCCCTGATTCTTCGGGAGTATGTCTAATGTGCGGTTAGACACTACTCTCTTTACGCTTTAGCGCGTTTTAGCCCCGCGTTGATCCGACCTTGGATGAGGTGGATACACGGCCAGAGGGTTTTAAATTTCTTTCAGATTTCCGTAAAAGGGTCCACGGAGGCAAGGTCTACCATGAAAAATTTCGCAACAATGTTCAAACCCCTCGCGATGAGTATTGCTCTCTTCGCTATCTTCGGTGCTGCTCAGGTCGCTAAAGCCGACCCGGTGACGGTTTCAGGTACTTCATCAGGGACAGTGACGGGCACGGCCGCCGCTTTTCTGTCATTCACTGGCAACAACTTCACGGCGACGACTGCCGGCGGCGTCGGCTCGTTCAGCGGCGTTGACCGCATCGGCACGTTCACCCTGCTGTCAACGGCCGGTGAAACGCCTGTGGCTGGCAATTTCACGCTCAATTTGACGTTCACTGCCCCGGCCGGCATCAACGGCGGTCAGGCGACGACTTACACGGCGACTGTTTCGGGCACGATCTCGACGCCAAATGTCGGCGGCGTCAGCATCGTTTTCAACAACCCGGTGCAGACCTTCACATTCTCCAACGCGAGCGGCAGCGGCTCCTTCTCCATCACCCTGCCGAACATTTTTGTCCAGTCGGGCGATACGGCCACTTTGACGGCCGGACTCACCGGCAATCAGACGGCAGTTCCTGAACCGGCCACCATGCTCCTGCTGGGCACGGGTCTGGCCGGTGTGGCCGCGCGCATCAGGAAACGCCGCAAAGACGCACAAAACTAAGCAACGCGCAGAGGGTGTGCATCGCCTGAACGCGAGCGTCCGAGCACTCCCTTTCAGTTGCAGGCAAAATGAGCCGGGTTAGTTTTAACTAACCCGGCTCATCTATTTTTACCCGCTGATTACTCCTGTTTTTTAGTTAGTTTTTTTCGTAAAACATTTTTGGCAATTTTTCTGGAGAACGTAGAGAATTAATCATTTCCTTGGATTACAACAGGACGGCGACAGGATAGCGGCAGGCTTGGACGGTGGAAGAGAGAGCGAACGGCTCTCTTTTTTTGTGCCTGTTTTCGCACATTCCGGACGCTCCGGCCGTTAAAGTCATTGACCCGCACGCATCTCTCTCCTTATCATCCGCGCTGTGCTAAAAGTGATAACAGCCGCCGAGATGCGCGAGGTTGACCGCCTGACCATAGAGCGGTATGCCACGCCGTCTCTCCTGCTCATGGAAACGGCCGCGAATGCGTCGGCGCGCGCCATCGTCTCCCGCTTCTCCGACGATACTTCCAATCTACGCACTCTCATACTTTGCGGGCGCGGCAACAACGGGGGCGACGGGGCGGCGCTGGCTCGCATTCTCTCGCTCACGGGCGCGCCCGTCGAAGTCGTTCTCTTTGGGCGGGTCGAAGACACGAGCGGCGACGCCCGCACGAACTTCGAGATCGCGCGCCAACTCGCCTCCGCCGCGCTGGAAACAGGATCGACGACGCGCCTGACTTTCACGGAATGCACGGACGAAGCGACGTGGGGAGCGTTTCAAGCGGCGCTCAAAGAGTACGACGTGATCGTTGACGCGTTGTTCGGCACGGGTCTCACGCGCCCGCTTGAAGGCATCTATGCGAAAGTCGTCGGGCATCTTGCGCAGATCAGGGACGGCCGCCGCGGACACTCTGAACGCCGTCCCTTCATCGTCTCGCTCGATCTGCCCTCCGGCCTCAACGCCGACACGGCCGAGTTGATCGGCGACGCCGTGCAGGCCGACCTGACAGTCACCTTCACCGCACCCAAGCCTGCGAACGTCCTGCCGCCCGCGTCTTACGCCAACGGCGAGTTGATCGTCGCGGACATCGGCTCTCCCGCTGCCCTCGTTGACGACGCCGCCTCGCAACTTTTTCTGACCGAAGAGGGCGACGCGCGCGCGTGGCTCGAACAGACGCGCTACCGTCCCGGCTCCTACAAAAACACGCACGGTCACGCCCTCGTCATCGCAGGTTCGCGCCAAATGTCCGGTGCGGCAGTCCTGTGCGGCAACGCGGTGATGCGCTCCGGCGCGGGTCTCGTCACCATCGCCACGCCCGCGTCCGCGCTGCCCGCCGTCGCCGCGCGCGTCATGCCCGAAGTGATGACGGCTGAACTGGCCGAGACGATTCAAGCGGAGCAACCGGGCACGAACGATGCCGACGAACGCAACTTGGGCGAGACCGCCATCGAACAGGCGTTGCAACTCGCGGCGCGTGCTGACGCGCTCGCCATCGGCCCCGGTCTCACGTCCACCGAAGCCGTCCGACGCCTCGTGCGCGCCGTCGTCGCACGCCGCACCGCGCCCGTCGTCGTTGACGCCGACGGACTCAACGCGCTCGCCCCGTGGCCTGCGGACTTGCGCAGCACGCACGTCGCCCCGCTCATCCTGACGCCGCACCCCGGCGAGATGCGCCGTCTCACGGGCGTGGACGCGGGTCAAGATTCACTCGCGAACCGCGTCCGCACCGCCAGAGACTTTGCCGTCGCACATCAACTCATCCTCGTCTTGAAAGGCACGCGCACGCTCATCGCTGCTCCTGACGGGCGCGTCGCCGTCAACCCGACCGGCAACGCCGGGACGGGCACGGCGGGCGCGGGCGACACGCTGACCGGCATCATCACCGGCTTCATCGCGCAGTCGCGCGGCGTATTCGGCGACGCCGCCGACGTTTACGCCGCGACGGTCGCCGCCGTCTACGTCGCCGGACTCGCAAGCGATCTCGCCGCACAGGAATTAGGGATGCGCGCGATGGTCGCCTCCGACATCAGCCGTCATCTGGGCGCGGCCATCCGCGCGCTCGACCCCGCGGGTGAAAGACCATCATGACGACGACTTCCGACTTCGATTCAACTTCCGACTTCAACCCGACCGGCGACTGGACATCGCACAAGCTGGCGGACACGTTTATGCTCGGCCAGTGGATCGGCGAACATTTGCGGGGCGGCGAAATCATCCTGCTCGACGGCGCGCTCGGCGCGGGCAAGACCATTTTCGTGAAGGGTCTCGGCGGCGCACTCGGTCTGGATTTTAACGACGTGACCAGCCCCTCTTTCACCCTCGTCAACCGTTACGATGCGCGCCTCACGCTCTACCATCTCGATCTCTATCGCCTGACCGATGGCGCGTCGGCCGCCTACGCCGTTGACCTCGACGAACTGCTCACGGACGAGCGCGCCGTCATCGTCATCGAATGGGCTGAACGACTGCGCAACTATCCTCTGCCCGCGCCCGTCTACCGCGTCCGCATCGAAGGCGACGGCGAAGATGTTCGCCACATCAACATCGTCAAAGAATAACTGCGAGGCCACCGTCGCCCCCGCGCAAAGCGCGCGGCTATGTTAGAATTTGTGCGAGACTTTTATTAACAGAGGAGAAATTTGTTATGCCTTATCCTGAGATCATGATTCGCCCGATGCGCGAGGAACTGACGCGACTCGGCATCGAAGAAGCACGCACGCCGGAACAGGTTGACGAGGCCGTCCGTGAGACGCAAGGGACGGTGATGGTCGTCGTCAATTCCGTCTGCGGCTGCGCGGCGGGCAAGGCGCGCCCCGGCATCGCACGCGCGATGCAACACACGACCAAGCCGGAACGCGCGATCACCGTCTTCGCGGGCGCTGACATCGAAGCCACCGAGAAGGCACGCGCCTACTTCACCGGCCACCAGCCGTCTTCGCCCTCCATCGCCCTGATCAAAGACGGCCAACTCGTCTACATCATGGAACGCTACCAGATCGAAGGCAAAGACGCGCCCACCATCGCCGAGGAACTGACCCGCGCCTTCGACCAACACTGCGCCGCCGCCAGCAGCACGGCCAATGCCTAATTAAAGTGACGAGTGATAAGTGACAAGTGACGAGTTGAAGACATTTCTTCTGTTTTAACTTGTCACTTGTCACTTGTCACTCGTCACTCGCTTTATGTCTCTCACGCTCGACACCCCCATCCTTTCGCTCACAGGCCACGGCATTCCTCGTTTCGGCCAGACGACGGCGCGTCGTCTCGGTCTCGCACTCGCGTCCATCGCGGGCAAGCGCGACGCGGGCGAGGCCACGGTCGAAGACCTCTTGAACTACCTGCCGATGCGCTATGAGGATCGCTCGAACCTGACGCGCATCGCTGAACTCAGCGACGGCACGGAAGCGTCGCTCGAACTCTACGTGCGCGTGGCGGGCGGTTTTCAGGTGGGCAAGAATCGCGGGCCGAAGTCGCCGCCGCTGTTCATCTTCGAGATCACGGCGAGCGACCCGGAAAGGACGGGCAAGCCCGTCGTCGTCTGGTGGTTTGTGTCGGGGCGACAGGCCACGCGCATCGTCGCTTACAACCGCCAACGCTTCACGCGCGGCGCGCGCTTCGTCGCCTACGGCCGCTGGGAGTGGGACGCGCGGCGCAACACCTTCGCACTGCGTCTTGTCAAACCCGACGAACTCGAAATGCTCCCCGGCACGTGGACACCGCCCGAACACGCCCTCCTGCGCCTCGCCGAAGAAAACGGCGACCACGATCACGAAGACTCAAACACGCAACCCGGCAACGCGCGCGCGGGCGACGCGACCGACGAAGATTCAGACACAGACGCGGAATCTTTCGGCGATGACGAAGAAGCGGAGGCGGCCGACCCGCGTCTCGCCGCGATCCACGTCGGGCGGCGCGTGCCCGTCTATCGCAAGCTCGGTGAGTTTGCGGCCAAGCGCCTGCGCGAGATCATGCACGCCGTCTTCGCGCGCCTCGACGACGCGGAGATCACGGAGACGCTGCCCGCCGATCTCATCGCGCGACAGGGGTTGATCTCGCGCGCCGAAGCCTTGCGGCGCATCCACTTCCCTTCCGACGATGCCCCGCTCGCAGACTACGAACGCGCGCGTTCGCCAGCGCACCTGCGTCTCATCTTCGAGGAGTTCTTCTGGGTCGCGCTCGCCATCGCCATCCGCAAGAGCGAGCGCGTCAAAGAGCCGAAGGGCGCGGTGATCGAGATTGACGAACGCGTGCGCGGACACCTCGCCGAGATACTCCCCTTCACGTTGACGGGGGCGCAGGAGCGTTCCGTCACGCGCATTCTCGACGACATGCAATCCGACGTGCCGATGAACCGCCTGTTGCAAGGCGACGTAGGCAGCGGCAAGACCATCGTCGCGCTGCTCGCCATGCTCGCCGCGATGGAGAACGGCTATCAGGCTGCGCTCATGGCTCCGACCGAAATCCTCGCCGACCAGCACGCGCGCAACATCAAACGCATGCTCGCGCGCACGCCGCACCGCGCCGAACTCTTGATCGGCTCGCTCCGCGCCGCGGAAAAAAGAAGACTCCACGCCGACATCGCCGCCGGAGAAGTCCACGCCTGCGTCGGCACGCACGCGCTCATTCAAGAGGCGGTCGCCTTTCACAAACTCGGTCTCGTCGTCATTGACGAACAGCACCGCTTCGGCGTGTTGCAACGCGCTTCTTTGCGCGAACGCGGCTTCAATCCCGACGTGCTCGTGATGACGGCGACGCCCATCCCGCGCTCGCTCGCCATGACCGTCTACGGCGACCTCGACGTGTCCGTCATAGACGAACTGCCGCCCGGCCGCACGCCGATCAAGACGGTCGTCGTCGGCGAAGATCAACGCCCCGGAGTTTACAAGGGAGTCGAGAGAGAAATCCGCGCGGGGCGTCAGGCTTACATCGTCTATCCGCTCGTGGAAGAGTCCGAGAAGATTGATTTGAAGGACGCGACGCGCATGTTCGAGCACCTGCGCGACCGCGTGTTTCCCACGTTCACTATCGGCCTCCTGCACGGCAAGATGAAGTCGGCGGAGAAAGAGGAGACGATGCACCGCTTCACACGCGGCGAGGTGCAGATACTCGTCGCCACCACGGTCGTCGAAGTCGGCGTTGACGTGCCGAACGCGTCCGTCATGGTGATCGAACACGCGGAACGTTTCGGCCTCTCGCAGTTGCACCAACTGCGCGGTCGCGTCGGGCGCGGCGCGGAAAAGAGTTTCTGCGTGCTCTTAGCTTCCGAGAAGCAGACGAGCGTGGCGCGCGAACGGCTCGGCATCATGGAGGAGACCAACGACGGCTTTCGCATCGCGGAAAAAGATTTGGAGATACGTGGCCCCGGCGAAGTTATGGGCACGCGCCAATCGGGCGTGCCCACCTTCCGCGTCGGCAACCTCGTGCGCGACGTGGCGATACTGGAAGAGGCGCGCAACGAAGCCGACTACTACCTCTCCAACGCGCGCCGCCGCACGCGCGAAACCTCCCGCTTAATCGAACGCGTCCGCGCCGACGCGCGCTTCGGCCTCGCCGCCGTCGGGTGAGAAAGTTTCAGGTTTCAAGTTTCGGGTTTCAAGTTTCAGGTTTCAAGCAAGATAATCGTTTTCCGACTTGAAACTTTAAACTTGAAACCTGAAACTACCCGTATCGTGAGAATCATCGCCGGACAATATCGCGGGCGCGTGCTGAAAAGCCCGCCCTCCATGCAGATTCGCCCGACCTCCGACCGCCTGCGCGAGACGCTCTTTAACGTTCTCGCCCCGCGCATCGTGGGCGCGCGTTTCTTAGACCTCTGCGCGGGTTCGGGCGCGGTCGGCATCGAGGCGATTTCGCGCGGCGCGTCGTTCGTCACCTTCGTTGATCGCTCGCGCAAGATGTGCGGACTCGTCGAGGCGAACCTCGACTTGTGCGGCGTGCCGGAAGAGTTGACGGAAGTCGCGTTGAGCGAGGCGACGGACTTTTTGCGGCGCGCGGAGGCGCGTGGGGGCGCGCCCTACGACATCGCCTTTCTCGATCCGCCCTACGCCATTGACTACGCGCCGCTGCTCGAACTCTTCGGGGCGCGCACCGCGTCGCTGCTCGCGGAGGACGGCATCCTCATCGTGGAGCATCATCACAAGAACGTCCTGCGGGATGCGGTCGGCGGCATCCGGCGCTGGCGCATCCTGAAGCAAGGGGACTCCGCGTTGAGTTTCTACGAGGCGGAAGCCGGGGAATGAGGCGGGGCGGCGTTCGTCTCGATTTTACGTGTCACACGCGGAAGCAATAGACTGGCTGTTAACCAAAGCCACAGGCTAATTTTTAACCAAGACTTAAATCATGCTTGTACTCGGAATCGAAAGCTCTTGCGACGAGACGGCGGCGGCCATTGTGCGCGACGGGCGCGAGATGGTGTCGTCGGTCATCTCGTCGCAGATCGAAACGCACAAACGCTTCGGCGGCGTCGTCCCCGAACTCGCCTCGCGCGAGCATCTTGATAAGATCGTGCCCGTCGTCGAAGAGGCGTTCTCGCGCGCGGGCGTCGGGAAGCACGAGATTGACGGCATCGCGGTGACGCAGGGGCCGGGGCTGGTCGGGTCGCTGCTCGTCGGCCTCTCTTACGCGAAGGCGATGGCGTTCGCACTGGAGAAGCCGCTCGTCGGCGTCAACCACATTGAGGGGCACATCTATTCGGTGGTCTTCGAGAACCCGCCGATTGAATACCCGGCCTTCGCGCTCATCGTGTCGGGCGGCCACACGAACCTGTTCCTCGTGCCCGAACCGGGCAAGTACAAGGTGCTCGCGCGCACGCGCGACGACGCGGCGGGCGAAGCCTTCGACAAGGTGGCGAAGATGTTGGGACTCGGTTACCCCGGCGGCCCCGTCATCGAGCGTCTGGCGCGCGAAGGCGACGCGCGCGCCGTCCCGTTCAGCGTGCCGCGCATGGGCGACGGGCTGCCGGATTTCAGTTTCAGCGGACTCAAGACGGCCGTCTCGAAGTACGTGCGCGAGACCGGCATGAAACCCGTCGCGGAGGGCGACGCGCCCGCGCAGGCGGTGAAAGATTTGGCCGCGAGTTTTCAAAGCGTGGTCGTGCGCTCGCTCGTCGGCACGACGGAGAAGTTGGCCGCCGAACACCGTCCACGGACACTGATCGTCGCGGGCGGCGTCGCCTGCAACGGCGCGCTCAGAGACGCGGCCGACGCGGCGGGCGCGCGTCTGGGGCTTCCGGTCTACTTCCCCTCCCGCCATCTCTCGACCGACAACGCCGCGATGATCGCCGCCGCCGGGACGGTCAAACTTCAAGCGGGCGAGCGCGCCGACCTCGAACTCAACGCCGACGTCTCGCTGCGCCTCGGCAACCTCAATACCGAAGAGGATGCCGCGCGCCGCGGTCACATCCACTATAGGAAGGGATGAAGGACGAGGGATGAAAGGAAGGCTGTCAGTTGTCCGTGGTCAGTTGTCAGTTGCATGTGGCTATGATCCGAGTCGCTACAGATCGACTTGAACAACGGACAACTGACTACGGGCAAAGAACTACTTGCTTATTCATCCCTCATCCCTCCGCCCTCCGCCCTAAACTAAAAGCCGCTTGACCCGTGAAGGCCAAGCGGCTCTTGGTTGCCGGAGAGTGTGCGAGGGGACGCCCGCAAGGGACGCCTCCATCTCAACGGCGAACTCGTTGTGTAAACACTGCTAGG
>JAUZFQ010000273.1 GCA_030838445.1 Pyrinomonadaceae bacterium
ACATCCTTGAACTGGTTCATCCCGGCGTTGGTGAACAAGAGCGTCGGATCGCCTGCGGGCAACAGAGGACTCGAACGCACGCGCGTGTGGCCGTTGCGCTCGAAGTAGCTCAGAAAAAGTTCGCGAATTTCGTTTCCGGTCATTCTCATAAAAACACTCATCCGATAGCGTTCAGCTGCCGATTTTCCGTCCCTTAGTTTGATCTATGAGTCTAGCACGCGGCGCGCGGGCGGGTGAAATTGCCGGATCGGGCGGCGCGCGCCTTGTGGGGAGGCGACGGCGCGGGGCGTTGAGTGGTGGCGGGGTGTGGTCAGTCGTCGCCGAAGCGTTCTTGAAATTGGTCGTGCCACGCATCCATGCTGTCGGCCATGCGCTGCTCGCACTCGTAGCTGCAATACTGATTATTGTATTCGGGCTTCACCGACGACAACCCGCAGACGCGGCAGTCGGTGGCCAGGTTGATGGGATAACCATTGAAGGCGTATTGCTGCCCCGCATCCAGCGGCGGCAGCGCGTCGGCTTTTGGCGGTGGCGGCGGCTTGTCGTAACCGCCGCCGAGCGCGGCGATGATCGAGTCGAACAGGTTTCTGAAAACTGATGCCATATGCGTCTCCACGGAGAAGGTTGCGCCGCGTCGGGATGGCGGCGAGAGCGTTCACCCCGGCGCTCTTTAATCGTCTGCGCCGCTTGCGGCGGCCTCTTCGTCCTCGTCCAGTTCGGCGGCGGCGAGCGCGCGGACTTTGTTGATGATGAGGTCGTAGCTGAAGCCGCGACGCAGGAGGTGATTGAAGAGGCTCTTGGTCTCCTGTCGGTTCGTGGGGCGACCGCGCAGGCGGACGCGTTTTTCGATGGCCTGATCGATGAGTTCGGCTTCGGGCATGGCCTCGAAAACTTTTTCGAGCGTCTGTGCGGCGAGTTCGTGGTCAATCTGTTTGGTTTGCAGGTCGCGCGCCAGTTGCCGCTTCCCGACGGGCTTCTGCCGGACGCGCGCCGACGCGTAGCCGAGCGCGAACTGCTCGTCGTCGAGATAGCCGTACTCGCTCAGTTTGGCGACGGCGTAATCGGCGGCCTCCTCGGTCGTCCACTCTTTTTCGAGCAGACGCTCGCGCAGTTCGGCGACGGAGCGCGGCTTGGCGGCGAGGAGTTTGACGGCGCGTTGCAGCGTGCGCGTGCGCGAGCGTTCGGGGTCAACGGGGCGTTTAGGCTTGGCCTCCTCCGTCTCGTTGACGTCTCTCACATTGGCTCTGCGTTTTGGCCTGCGCATGAGGCTATTAAAACATAGGGTGAAGGGGAAGGGGTAAGGGGGAGGCGGGGCGGGGAAGGGAAAGGGGTAAAGGGGAAAGGGTAAGGGGAAGAAAACTGCCGCACGCCTCGATCCGGCGGTCGGCGCGGCGGCGCGAGACATGCTTCCGCACCTTTCCCCTTTCCCCTTTTCCCCTTACCCTTACTCGCATGGACGGCGCACTCATCATAGACAAACCGGCGGGGTGGACTTCGCACGACGTGGTGGCGCGCGTGCGGCGCGTGCTGTGGGAGCGTCGCGTCGGCCACACGGGCACGCTCGACCCGTTTGCGACCGGCGTGCTGGTCGTGCTCGTCGGCCGCGCGACGCGCCTCGCGCAGTTCCTCGCGGGGGCGGAGAAGGAGTATGAAGCCACCGTGCGCTTCGGCTACGCGACGGAGACCGGCGACCTGACGGGCGCGCGTCGCGCGGAGACGACGACGGCGGGAGATGCAACTGCGGCAGACGATGCGACAGCGACGAGAGATGCGACGGGCGACGCTGCGATGGGCGACGCTGCAACGGGAGACAAAGCGACGGAAGACGTTGCGATGGGCGACGGGGCGACAGGCGCGCAGTCGCCATGCGTGGGGTGGGGCAGGGACGAGGTCGAGCGCGCGCTTGAGAGTCTGCGCGGGGAGATCGAGCAAGTGCCGCCGATGTATTCGGCGAAGAAGGTGGCGGGGCGTAAGTTGTATGAACTGGCGCGGCGCGGCGTCGAAGTCGAACGCGCGGCGGTGCGCGTGCGCGTGCGCGAGTTGGAAGTTTTGGAAGAAGCGGGCGGCGCGTGGTTGCGCGCGAACGAGGACGGGACGTGCGACATGCGCGTGCGCGTCGCCTGTTCGGCGGGGACGTATGTGCGCGTGCTGGCCGAAGACCTCGGCGCGCGGCTCGGCGCGGGCGCGCACCTCTCCGCGCTGCGCCGCACGCGCGCGGGCACGTTCGGCCTCGCGACGGCCGTCACGCTTGAGACGCTGGCCGAACGCGTGGAGGCGGGCGGCTTAGGTGAACTTCTGATCACGCCCGACGCGATGCTGCCCGATCTGCCTTTCGTGCATCTAACGGCCGAGGACGCGCGACGTGCGCGTCACGGCGCGGCGATTGGCGTCGCGCGCGAAATCGGTTCGCGGTGGCGGGATGGCGAGCGCGTGCGCCTGCGCGACGGCGCGGCGGGAAACTTGATTGCCGTCGGCGTCTACGACGCGACCAACGGCCGTTTACAGCCGCGCGTGATGCTCGACGCGGGCGATGAAAAATAACCGTTGATTCGTCGCCCCCCGGCCTGTGTTATAATCGCGGCAAGCGGCGAAAGTAGGTGTCGCGAAAAGTCGCACGTCCCGCCCGTCGCTCTCGTTTGACAATCAAGTCCTAACAGGATTTTCAAAGACTCGACGGCGCTAGATCGGGCACGCATCCGCGCACGTCCCCACCGGTCGCATCGAGACTTGTCCTAATACCAACGCGACTCGCGACGCGGGCGACCGATAGCCCGGACGAAGCGAAGCAGCCCGCCGTTCGAGAGCCGCCCGCAATAAAAAGGAAGGGCGTGACTTCCCCACGCCGTCCACGCGCGCGAAGCCGTTTTAGAGGTATCAAGGCTATGCACGAAGAGCAGGATGGCAAACACCGATTCAACATCAGCGAGCGGCTCGAAGACTTGCGCCGCGAACGCGAGTCTCTCAACTGGGAGGGGTCTTTCCGCGACTACTTCGAGTTAGTCTCGCAAAACCCCAGACTCGCCCAACTCTCCCACGCGCGCGTCAACGACATGATCCACGCCGCCGGGATCGAGAAACTCAACGAGGGCACGCGCGACGAGGTGGCGCGCTACAAGTTCTTCGCGCAGGAACTCTACGGCATCGAAGAGCCGCTCGCGCGCATCGTCGAATACTTCAAGTCGGCGGCGCAGCGCCTCGAAGTCCGCAAGCGCATTCTGCTCTTGATGGGGCCGGTGGGCGGCGGCAAGTCAACCATCGTCACGATGCTCAAGCGCGGTCTCGAAGACTACACGCGCTCAGAGGGCGGCGCGGTCTACTCGATCAAAGACTGCCCGATGCACGAAGAGCCTCTGCACCTCATCCCGCACGAACTCCGCGCCGAGATCGAGAAGCATTACGGCATCTACATCGAAGGCGACCTCTGCCCGCAGTGTCGCTACGCGCTCGAACACACTTACCACGGCCGCCACGAAGACGTGCGCGTGCAGCGCGTGCTCTTCTCGGAGAAAGAGCGCGTCGGCATCGGCACGTTCTCGCCGAGCGATCCGAAATCGCAGGACATCACGGAGTTGACCGGCTCGATTGATCTCTCGACCATCGGCGAGGTCGGCGTCGAGAGCGACCCGCGCGCCTACCGCTTCGACGGCGAACTCAACATCGCGAACCGCGGCGTGATGGAGTTCATCGAGATGCTCAAGTGCGACGAGAAGTTTCTCTATTCGCTCCTCACGCTCTCGCAGGAGCAGAACATCAAGACCGGTCGCTTCGCCATGATCTACGCCGACGAAGTGATCCTCTCGCACTCGAACGAGAACGAGTACGTCAGTTTCGCGGGCAACCGCAAGTCGGAAGCCTTGCAGGATCGCATCATCCTCGTGCGCGTGCCCTACAACCTGCGCGTCTCGCAGGAGGAGCGCATCTACGGCAAACTCCTCAACCAGTCCGAAGCGTTACGCAACGTCCACATCGCGCCGAACACGCTGCGGGTCGCGGCGATGTTCGCCGTCATGACGCGCCTCGAAGAGCCGAAGCGCGCCAACGTCGATCTCGTCAAGAAGATGAAGTTGTACGACGGCGAGGACGTGGAAGGTTACAAGTCGAAGGACGTGCGCGAGTTGAGAGAGGAGACTGTGCGCGAAGGGATGGACGGCATCTCGCCGCGCTACATCATCAACCGCCTGTCGGGCGCGCTCGTGCGCGACGGCGTGACCTGCATCAACCCGATTGACGCCCTGCGCGCCATCAAGGACGGCTTCGAGCAGCACACCGGCATCAACCCGGAGCAGCGCGAACGCTATCTCAATCTCATCTCCTCGGCGCGCAAGGAGTACGACGAACTGGCGAAGATCGAAGTGCAGCGCGCCTTCGTCTACTCGTTCGAGGAGATGGCGCGCACGATCTGCAACAACTACCTTGACAACGTCGAAGCCTACTGCAACAAGGAGCGGATGAAAGACCCGATCACCGAGGAGGAGATGGAGCCGGACGAGGGCTTGATGCGCTCCATCGAAGAACAGATCGGCGTCTCCGACAACGCGAAGAACACCTTCCGGCAGGAGATACTCATTCGCATCTCGTCTTTCAGCCGTAAGGGCAAGCAGTTCGAGTACACCTCGCACGAGCGTCTCAAAGAGGCCATCGAGAAGAAGATTTTCGCCGACCTCAAAGACGTGGTGAAGATCACGACCTCTTCCCGCACGCCCGACCCGGATCAACTGCGCCGCATCAACGAGGTGGTTGACCGTCTCGTCAAAGACGGCGGCTACTGCCCGGTCTGCGCCAACGAACTGTTGACCTACGTCGGCACGCTGCTCTCGCGCTGACCGGCGGGGCGCAATAGTGATGCATCACAGCCAAGACGCCCGCCCTTGTTGCTCTCAGGTGCGGGCGTTTGGCCTTATAGGCATAGTGAAAGGAATCCGAAGAGATGAGTGATGAAGATAATGATCTGGAAAAATGGCGCAAAGAGAAGGGAATACCAGACGAAGAAACGCAGCGCATGTTCTCACCCGAACTCCGCATGCTTCATCTCCTTGAAAAATTGAGCGAGCGAGTAGATAAGAACGCCGAGGATTCGCGTGGCACGGCGGAAGAGACGCAGCGCAACATGAATTTCATAATAGAGCAGCAGGCGCAGTTTGCCGCTGACATGCAGCACATGCGCGAAGTGCAGGCACAGGCCGATGAGAAGTGGGAACGGAGATGGGGGCGTACGGAAGAGGGTATTCGTGCATTGCTCGCAATAGCCGGAATTCACGACCAAGAGATTAAGGAGTTGGCAAAAGTTCAAGCGGAGGCGCAGGCGCGGACTGACAGGCAGATGGCCGAGACCGACGAGCGGCTGAATGCTTTGGTTAATGTCGTGGAGCGGATCATTAGTGAGAGGCGGAACGGCGGCGCGGCGGGCGAGACGAAACAATGACGATGAAGATGCGTTACTGGTTAGGCGGGGCGACGGCTCTGGCGGGCGGCGCGCTGGCGTTGAAGTTGTTGACGCGCCCGCAGGACGTGGACTGGGGCGAGCACCGCGAGCGTCTGCATCACGCGGAGCGTTCGCGCTTCGTCGAGATCGAGGGAGTGCGCGTGCATTATCAGGAGGCGGGCGATGCTGGCGCGCCCGCGATGCTCTTGATCCACGGCTTCTGCGCGTCGAACTTCGTGTGGAACGACGCGCTCGTGCCGCTGGCCGAGGCGGGCTTTCGCGTCGTCGCGCCAGACCTCGTGGGCTTTGGGTTTTCGGGGAAGCCGGGGGGCGGCGAGTACACGATTGAGGCGCAGGCGCGCATCATCGTCGGGCTGTTGGACGCGCTCGGCATCGAACGCGCGACGCTCGTCGGCAGTTCTTACGGCGGCGCGGTCGCGGCCGTGTGCGCTTTGGATTACGCGGAACGCGTCGAGCGGCTGGTGCTCGTCGGCGCGGTGTCGAACGACGAGATCATACAGAAGCCGCTGCTCAGACTCGCCGCGACGCCCATCGTGGGCGAACTGCTCGCGCCCGTTCTTTTGGACGCTCGTCGCTTCGTCAAGAATCGCCTGCGGACGACTTACGCGGCGCAGAACGGTTACATGCTCGACAACGTGCGCATCACGGCGCACCAGCGCCCCTTGCGCGCGGCGGCCACACATCGCGCCATCCTGCGCACGCTGCGCGGCTGGCGCGCGACGCGCATCGAGCAAGAGGCCGCGCGCATCCGACAGCCGACGCTGCTGGTGTGGGGCGCGCACGACCGCGACGTGCCGCTGCGCTACGGCGAGCGCCTGCACGAGTTGATCGGGCACTCGCGCCTATTCGTCTTCCCCAATTGCGGCCACCTGCCGCAGGAGGAACGCCCGCGGGAATTCGTCTCCGTCGTCGCGGAGTTTTGCCGCGGCGGCGAGGGGACGACGGTCGTCGCCTGAGCGGCGCGACACACGCGTCCGAGAGGAGTTTTATCATGTCCGTACAGCGCAACGATTGGTCTTTGCAGCGCAAGGGCATCATTGATCAGGAGCGGCACAAGGATCGCGTCAGAGAGGCGATCAGGAAGAACCTCGGCTCCATCGTCTCGAACGAGGCGATCATCTTGTCCGACGGCAAGCGCAGCGTGAAAGTTCCCATCCGCTCGCTCGACGAGTACAAGTTTCGTTTCGATCACCGCAAGCGCAAGCACGTGGGGCAGGGCGACGGCAAGACGCGCGTCGGCGACGTGCTCGGGCGCGAGGACGGGCGCGGGCAGGGCAAGGGCGGAAGCGGCCCGGCCGGGCAGGAGGCGGGCGCGGATTACTACGAGGCCGAAGTCAACATTGACGAACTCGCCGCGCTCATCTTCGAAGACCTCCGCCTGCCGTTCCTCGAAGAGAAGGCCAAGCAGGCCGTGCCCGCCAAGACGACGCGCTTCAACGAGATTCGACGCACGGGCGTGATGGCGAACCTCGACAAGCGGCGGCTCATCTTCGAGAACATCAAGCGCAACGCGCGCACGTCGTCGGGCGCGAAGTTCGGCAACGTCAGGAAAGAGGATTTGCGTTTCAAGAGTTGGGAGGAGGAGCACCGCTACGAGTCGAACGCCGTCGTGCTCGCGCTGATGGACGTGTCGGGTTCGATGGGCGAGTTCAAAAAGTACATCGCGCGCTCGTTCTTCTTCTGGATGGTGCGCTTCCTGCGCACGAAGTACGACAACGTCGAGATCGTCTTCATCTCGCACCACACGGAGGCGAAGGAGGTGTCGGAGGAGCAGTTCTTCACGCAGGGCGAATCGGGCGGCACGGTCGTCTCGTCGGCCTACCAACTCGCGCTTGAGATCATACGTGCACGCTACAACCCGCGCGACTGGAACGTCTACCCGTTCCACTTCTCCGACGGCGACAACTACTACTCGGACAACGAAGAGGCCGTGCGCCTCGCAGACGAGTTGATCGCGACGTGCAATTTGTTCGGCTACGGCGAGATCGGCGAGGAGGGCACGTCCGGCTACCGCCGTTCGTCGGGCGCGCTTCTGTCCATCTTCAAGGATCGCCTTCATCGCAAGGAACGCTTCGTCGGCGTCCGCATAGACGAGCGCGAAGACGTGTACCCCGCGCTCAAGCAGTTCTTCGGGCAGCGCGGCGTGGAGGCGTGAAGGCTGAGACGATAGGGGCAGCAGCAGTAGCCGGGAGGTGTCAAAAGAGTTATGGCAGACGACCGCGAAATCAAAGACCTCGAACGCGCGCTCGAACAGATCTGGGAGATCGCCGCACGCCTCGGCCTCGACCCGTTCCCCACGCGCTTCGAGATCGTGCCCGCCACCGTGATGTACGAGATCGGCTCTTACGCGCTGCCCGGCCGCTACTCGCACTGGACGTTCGGCAAGGCTTACCACCGCATGAAGACCATGTACGACTTCGGCCTCTCGAAGATTTACGAAGTGGTCATCAACACCAACCCGTCCTACGGCTTCCTCCTGGAAACCAACAGCCCCATCCAGAACAAACTCGTGATGGCGCACGTCCTCGGCCACGTGGACTTCTTCAAGCACAACGCCTACTTCTCGAAGACCAACCGGCGCATGGTCGAGTCGGTCTCGTCGCACGCGGGGCGGATGAGCGAGTACGAGTTCAAGTACGGGCGCAAGACCGTCGAAGAGTTTCTCGACGCCGTGCTCTCCATCGAGGAACACATTGACCCGAACTTTTTCATCAGACAAGATCGCCCGCCGCAGACTAAAGAACAGGAACGCGCCGGGGAGCGCAAGGAAGGCCGCTACGACGACCTCTGGAAGATCGGCGAACCCGTCGCGCCGCCCGCCCCGCCCGCGCGCGAACTCCCGCGCGGCGAACGCCTCCCCGAAAAAGACCTCCTCTACTACATCATGCGCAACTCGCCCGCCCTCACCGACTGGCAGCGCGACGCGATGGGCATGATCCGCGAAGAGATGGAATACTTCGTCCCGCAGATGCAGACGAAAACGCTAAACGAAGGATGGGCTTGTGCGACCGGCGACTCGCTGCTGCTCACGGAGGCCGGGTTCGTCCGCTTCGACGAGTTGTACGAGGCGGGAAGAAAGATTCGCGTCGCGGGCGGCGACGCGGGCGGACTCTACCGCATCAACGATTTTCACCGCGAGCGTTTAGTGCCGACGTTACGCATTCGCACCCGCCGCGGGTTGACGATTGAAGGTGCGCTCAAACACCGTCTGATGCTGTCGGACGGGACTTGGACTTACCTGTCTGACATAAAAATCGGCGACGAGGTGCATGTCGAAGCGGGCAACCGCATCTGGCCGAGCAAGCAGCCCACCCTCACCTTCCGGCCGTCAGCGCCGAGCGCGACGCTGGACACGGTGGCGGCACAGGCCGGAGTTTCGTCTTGGACGATCCTGCGTCATCTCCGTGGGCGATACACTCTCAAGTCCGCCGAGATCGAGGCCGCTCTGAGCGCGACTGACTATCGAGCGGGCATGGCGGGGAAAGTGCTCGGCAGCCGCTCGCGGCTCAACGCCCCGCGGCAACTGAGCGATGACCTCGCGTGGCTGCTCGGCTTCTTCGTCGGCGACGGCAACCGGACGAAGTCGGGGATCTGCCTGACCTGCGGGGACGAGGAGTTGGTGGCGACGCTGGCCGGAATCATCGAACGCGAGTTCGGGTTGCGGCCTCGCGTCAAGTGGGACGCGACGGAGACGGGCGGGCGTTGGCGCGTCGTCGTGCATTCGCGCGAACTCCTCCGCTGGTTGGAATGCTTCGGGATCGATCTGCGCGCGAAATCTCCTGACAAGAGAATACCCGCGCACGTCCTGCGCTCGCCCAAGGCCATCGTCTCCGCGTTCCTGCGCGGCTACTTCGACGCCGACGCCTACGCCGGGCGAGAGGGCGTGCGTCTTTCTTCGAGCAGCGACGAATTGATCCGCACCGTGCAACTCGTCCTCCTGAACTACGGCATCCTCTCCACTCAGCGCCCTCAGCGAGACGGCTGCACGCAGCTTGAGATTGCCGGGGCTTCGGCCGCGATCTTCCTGCACGAGATCGGGTTTAGCCTGACACGCAAACAGCGCGCGTTGCGCGAGTGTGTCGAGGGGCATCGCTGGTTCAGAAAGGAGCTTGTGAGCGACGCGGTGGTTTCCGTCGAGTATGGCTGCGCGGACGTGTACGACATCACGGTTGACACGAAACATGCATACGTCGCCAACGGCTTTGTCAATCACAACTCGTTCTGGCATTCGCGCATCATGCGTGAGCTTGAGTTGACGGATACGGAGTCTATCGAGTTCGCCGAACTGCACGCGGGCGTCGTGTCGCCGCACAAGGGGCAGTTGAATCCGTATTATCTGGGGTACAAGATTCTCGAAGACATCGAGCGGCGTTGGGACAATCCGACGGCGGCGGAGCGCGAGCAGTTCGGGCGCAAGGGCGGTGAGGGGCGCGAGAAGATTTTCGAGGTGCGCGAACTCGACAACGACGTGTCGTTCCTGCGCAACTACCTGACCGAAGAGTTGTGCGAGGAGTTGGACTTGTTCGTGTACGAACTGGTGGAGGAAGAGGAGTGGACGGTGACGGAGAAGCGTTGGGAGCGCGTGCGCGATCAACTCGTCTCGAACCTGACCAACTTCGGCTTCCCCTACATCGTCGTCGCCGACGGCGACTACAACCGCAACCGCGAACTCTATCTCAAGCACCAGTCGGAAGGCGCGGAACTCGACGCCAACTACGCGCGCAAAGTCCTCGAATACGTCTTCCGCCTCTGGGGTCGCCCCGTCCACCTCGAAACCACCGCCGATGGCGAACCGGTCGTCATGCGCTACAACGGCGAAGAACACGAAGAAGATTGACGGGAGCGGGTTTCAAGTTTCAGGACTGATAGGGTTCAAGTTTCAGGTTTCAAGTTTCAAGTTCAAGACCGAACAAGCTCAGTCTTGAAACTTGAAACCTGAAACTTGAAACTATAGTTTGCCCGTTTCGCCGGAACTGTTAGGATGTGCGCCGCAGGAAAGGAGGGGGCGAAAGAGCGTGGACGAATCACAGAGCGAGGCCGCCGCTGCAAACTCCGGCGGTACGACGGGCTTAGGCCAGAGCCGCGGGTTGATCAAGGACGCCGTGCTGGACAGGGTGAGCGAGGCGGCGAACGTCGCGCAGTTCGTGAGCTTCGACCCGGAAGCGCGGCAGCGTTACGCGCGCATCCACGAGCACGAGCCGAACCACACCTTCGAGAGCGTCGAGCGCGCGGTCGAGACGTTGCTCGCCGCCTCGCCTGACAGTTCCGTCAACGTCCGCAGTTTCACCCCGGAGAATCCCAAGAGCCGCGAATTCATCTACGGCCTGCGCACGGTGGAAGAGGCCGTGGCGGGCGTCCGGCGTTTGGCGGCGGAAGGCTTGTACACCATCGTCAACGAGACGGTGAACGTGAACGACGGCGGGGTGTCGGGCGTCGCGCTCGGCGACGTGATCGAAGTCGCGCCGGGCGACACGCCGCGCGCCGTGGAGAAGCCTGGGACGGTCTCCTTCGCGCGCGACATGGGCTTGCGCCTGCTGGAAAAAGTTTATCACTTCCGCCCCGCGCTGGATTTCGCGCCCGACCTCCGCGTCGAATTCAGCATCCACCCGATCCGGCGTGGCTTCAGGATGCAGCATACGATTGTCTGGGAACTCGAACAGGTCGGTCTCACGCACTCGACGGCCGAGACGCGTTGGCCGAACAAGTTCAGTCGCTTCGTCGGCGACAAAGCCTTCGGGTTGTTGGTCGCGGACATGCTGGGGCTGCCCGTCCCGCAGACGACCGTCTTCGCGCGCCACCTGCCGCCCTTCACCTTCGGCCGCGCGACCGGCACGGGCGAGACCTGGATTCGCACTTGCCCCGTCGTGCAAGACCCCGGCCACTACACGACGCAGCGCGGCTGGCTCGACCCCTTCAAACTCATGCACGAAGAAGACCCCGAAGCGACCAACATCGCCTCCGTCCTCGCGCAGGAGGGCGTGGACGCGGCCTTCTCCGGTTCACTCATCGTGCAGGCCGACGGCGAAGCCAAGATCGAAGGGACGCGCGGTTACGGCGACAAGTTCATGCTCGGACAAGTTGACCTCGCCGTGCTGCCCGAAGAGACGCTCGCGGAAGTGACGCGGCTGTACGAGGAGGCGACGCGCCATCTGGGGGCGGTGCGGATGGAGTGGGTCTACGGCAAGGACGGGCGGACGTGGATCGTGCAGCTTCATCGCGGACAGACTTCCAGTCAGGGTTCGATCATCCACAAGGGCGAGGCCGCCGTGTACCACCGCTTCGACGTGCGCGAAGGCATAGACGAACTACGCAAGTTGATCGCCGCGGTCGAGGGGCGCGGCGAGGGCATCATCCTCGTCGGTCAGGTGGGCGTCACCAGCCACCTCGGCGACCTGCTGCGTAAAGCACAGATTCCTTCGCGGGTCGAACAGTCGCTCTGATGCGCGCCGCCGTCGTCGCTGTCGCCGTCATCAAGTTAAGATCGAGTTCGCACGCCAACTAAAGATCAAGTTCGTAATTAAACTCAGGGTCGGCCGCACGCGGCCAAAGAGCCTCTCGTTTCGGGGAACATAATTGAATGGATGCGCTCTACTACGGGACGCCGGATTTCGCCGTCGCCGAATTTCAACACCGCAGCGTGTTGGACGAAATCAAAATGTTGATGACCGCCTTCGACTGCGTGTTCGCGGACAACTCCGCCATCTATTGCAGCGGCGACGTGACGACGGGCAAACAGTTTTACCGGATTCTCAGGGAGCACGAGGTGTCGTCCGGCGCGGAGTTGAAAGTTAAACTCGGCGCGGCCGCCTGCAAAGAGTTGATAAACGATCTGATACGGAGAAACATCGAGCGCGGAATCGCGTTCGCGGAGAACGTGCGGCAGCGCGGGCACACCAACCTCATCAACCCTGGCCCGCTCGTCGCGCCCGACTTCGATCAGCAGCACTACCTCTACCTGTGGGAATGGGTCATCATCCGCAAGGCTAGCGAGGCGCAGTTCAACGAGGACTGGGAGTACAGCAACGGCTGCACGCTCGAATACGCCATCGCCACCAAAAAGGGCATCTCGCGGCGCGATCATCTGGGGCGCGTTTTGGAGTTGCCGGAGGCCTCTGTGAAGGTCGAGCGCGCGTTGGCCGAGTTGAAGCATGAAGGAATGCGGACGGAGGCGCTCGAACTCAACCTGTCCCGCCTGAAAGAACTCTCCGCGACGGGCGCATCGCGTTAAGCGCGACCTCAATCCGCGCGTCGCCCATGTCGCGCAAAATCCCTCTGGACACGCGCACGCGAACTAAAGTATAAGCCACGTGCATTTCTCACGACGTTCGCCGGTCGCTCTTTGCTCGAACGTTTTTCCGTGAGACGCTGCCCCGCCCGAGCCGCACCAACTTTCCGGGGAAGCATCGCCAACTATCTTTTCCATTTGAGAATTCGCCGCCGAGAGTCGCGGCGCAATTCTCACCGACCGGCATCAGTCGCGCCGCCGGAAGTTTTCTCAAACTACGTCCGTCAGTCGTCGTTGTCAGGCGGCGCGGGCTGAAACGAAAAGCGGGCGACGACCATTAGCGTGTAGGAGGCCACAGCCGTATGGCGAGTAACAGAGAAAAAGCCGAGAGCAATTGGGAACTCGACCGGAACGCCATCATTGACGACCGGAAGGTGATGATTTTCTTCCTCTCCTTCATCGCCTCGATGCTGATTCTGGTGACGGGCTTACTGAGCGAAGGCACGGTGACGCTGCTCTTCCTGATCCCCTTCCTCATTTTTCTCGTCGCCGTGTTGGTGCTCGTCAGGCAGCCGTTGTTCGAGAGGTGGAAGGGTCAGGAAAAGAAGTTACTGCAATCGCGCTGGGGGACGCTCGGCGTGGCCGTGCTCGGCTTCGGCTTCGGCGCGCTGGTTCATAACCGGCGCGGGTGGTTTCATTCGCTGTGGGCGCAACTGAAGAGGCTCGACACGTCCGAAGAGTGGGTGTTGGTCAGCCTGTTTCTGCTCGGCGTGATGCTGGGTTTCTTCGTCGTCCGCAACTGGTCTAAGAATCAACAGGAGTTTATCGGCAGTCTCACGGCCGCCCTCGGCGCGGCCTTCCTCGCGACGATTGTGGGGACGCTGGCGGGCAACCAGCAGGCGACGACGGCCGAGCCGAAGCAACAGACTTTGACGGCCGAAATCTCAACCGCCGCGACGCCCGCCCCAACCGCCGCGACAACAACAACGACACCGCCCGCGCAGCCCGCCACCGCCGCCGCCGCTGCCACCAGACCGACTGCCACTCCGACGCCCGCCATCGTGAGAGCCACGGCGACGACCACTCCGGCCAACGCCAACACGCCGCCCAACCCGCTCATCCCGGTGCGGACGTTCGCGTTCTACGCCCTCGGCTTTTCCCTCTCCGGCGTGTTGAACCTGATCGCCTTCTCGCTGCTCGTCGCCAACTACAGCCGCACGCAGTCGCGCACGAGTCGCTCGGTCATCGAGTTCCTCTACGGGAGCGATAAGGCGCAGGTCATTGACGGGTATTTCCTCAAAAGTTTCGTGGCCGACCCGAACTACGCCAAAGTCAATCTGGTCGCCGCGCTGACCGCGTACCGCGACCTCGTCGGGAGGCATATCGCGGGCGCGATGAACCGCCGCAGAAACTCGCAGGCCGGAGTTACTTCGCCCCCTGCCTCCCCGCCCGCTTCCCCGCCGTCTTGTTCGGACGACGTGTCGGGGCCGTTCGACTACTACGAACTAATCGCGCTGAGGAGCTTGCCGCGGGGCGATGAGGAATTATTGTCGCCGCCCAATGTCCCTCAAAACGCTTACGAAATTGTCTACCGGAGACTGAAGGGGGGCAGGGAGGGTGAGACGATGGAGCCGATCACGGCGGAGATGTTCCGCGTCGGGATTTCAATGAGGTGGCAGGACAAGATCGAGTACGTGGTGACGGACGGGGAGTACCAGCAATCTTTCCCCTACTACGGCAGCGTGGCCGGGATGGCTCTGCTGGTCAAAAGACCAATTGTGATGCAACTGGATAAGTATAAGAAATTCCGCAGCGACGCATACCCGGAGGGTAAGACGCCCAGTCAAGCGAGTCAGCCGCGCGGCCTGTCTGGCATTGATTACCTCTCATACATCGTTATCCCGATGACGAGCAGCTTCGGCAAGCCGAATGAGGAATCGCTCGGCGTCCTGCACATCAGTACGAAACTTTTCGCCTATCCGAAAGATCACCGTCCCGAAGGCGCGTGCCGTGAGGCGGGCACGGACTCCGAACCCGAAATTTTCCGCATCCTCGTCACCAACGACGATCCAAAGAAATTGGAGGAGTTGTTGGTCAAGCGGCTGGATGAGTTTGAAGGTTATGCCTGCAACCTGTACCGGCAAGACGATCCGATTGTCAAAGCTCTCGAAAAAATGAAAGACGTCATCATCCCCCTGCTGGAGTTGTACAAGAAGTGCCGCACCGGGGCGATGAATCAAACGACCACGACCACAACCACCAACACGGCCGTCTAGTCAGGCGCGCCGGGTAAGTGGAGGCCGACCATTCAACGGTTGAGACGCCAGATTGCCAGATTGAGGAAGCCCGCGAAAGTGACCCACATCAGGTAAGGCCACATCAGCCACCCTGCGGCGTGCAAGACGCGCCAGAAGGAGAGCATCGTTGCGAAGATGGCCGCCCAGAGGAAAAAGATTTCGACGAGCGCGAGGTCGGGTCGCCGCCAGCCGAAGAAGACGATTGACCAGAGTGCGTTGAGGACGAGTTGGACGGCGAAGAGCGTGATCGCCAAACTCGCCGCCGCAAAACCGCGCTCGCGCCAGACGAGCCACACCGCGATTGCCATCGCAAGATAGAGCAGCGTCCAGACGGGGCCGAAGAGCCACGCGGGCGGAGTCCACGCGGGCTTCTGGAGCGAGGCATACCAGGTGGGGATCGCCGGAGTGGTGTAGAGTGAGCCGATGCCTGCGGCGGCGAAGCAGGCGGCGACGGCGCACGCCAGACCGATCCATTGCGACGCGCCCTGCGGCAAGTAAGTTGACGTGTTCATCTTGACGGCAAGTAGTTTGAAGCGTTCATCTCAAGTAGTTTGAAGCGTTCACCTGTTGACCGTCTCAATCGTCGCGCGAATTGTTCGCGGGGAGATGAGCCGGGTCTAACTTTTTTGTGCGGAGCAGCGGAGCGAGGGCAAGAACTGGATGGGTCAACGTCGCACGTTCGTCAGGGAGAGCGTCATCGCCGCCGCGCCGGAGCGCGTCTTCGCGTTTCACGAACTGCCGGACGCGCTCGCGCGACTCACGCCGCCGTGGGAATCGTCGCGCGTGATTCAGGCGGCACGGATTTCCGAAGTCGGCTCGGAGGCGATCATCGAGACGCGCCTCTTCGGCGTCGTGCCCGCGCGCTGGGTCGCGCGCCACACGGCCTACGATCCGCCGCGCATGTTTGAAGACGTGCAGGTCTCAGGGCCGTTCCGCTTCTGGCGTCACCGCCACCTCGTCGCGCCGCACGCGTCCGGGGGCGCGCTCCTCAGAGACGAGATCGAATACGAAGCGCCGTTCAGCATCTTCGGCCGACTTGCCGAACCCTTCCTCATCACCCCGCGACTGACAAAACTTTTCGACTACCGCCACGCCGCGACGCGCGACTGGTGTGAAGAGGGCAGTGACAAGTGACGAGTGACGAGTGACAAGCAAAAAGCCGTCAATCGTGAATCGTCAATCGTGAATAGATAAGACCTGCTTTCCTCTATTCACGATTGACGATTCACGATTGACGATTGACGATTCACTTTCTTCTCTCGTCACTTGTCACTCGTCACTTGTCACTGAAGTTGAGCGCTTTGCCGACGGAGGGGTCGCGGCGGACGCGCCAGATTTTCGAGTCGAGATAGTAGTGGATGAAGGCGTAGCCCCAGAAGAAGGCGGCGACGAGTTGGGTGAGTTGCGCGCCTTGCCCGCTGGTGTGCGAGATGTACTGGCGCGGCAGTTGATACCAGAGGCCGAAGAGGACGCCGAAGGCGACGTAATAGACGATGCGGCGGCTGATCAGTTCGGCCGCGCCGTGACGCGTGCGCGCCTCGTCGCCGCTCGTGTACTTCCGGTTGTGAAACCAGATGAGGCGATGGTATTGCAGATTGTGATAGACGGTGAGGATGGCGACGATGGCGATGGGCTTGTGCGGCATCGGCGTCAAGAGCACGAGCCAGTGCATCGGCACGCAGGCGGCGAGCAGCAGGTACTTGGGCACGTCGAGCGGCTGCCTGCCGACGGCGCGCTGCAACTGGCGGAACACCCACACGACGGCGACGCCGACGGTCGCGGCGAGCAGCGCGGTGTCGAGATAACTGAGGCCGCCCACGAGTCGCGCGGGGACGCGTGCCAGAGCTTCCGGGTCGCGCGCGACGAAGGCGACGAAGGGGTAAGTGAGCGCGAGCAGGATGAACAGTCGGTCAAGCGCGTTGTCAATGGGCGCGAGGTCTGCGTTCTTCTTCTTGTAGAGCACCATGAAGCCGTAGTGCTGTTTGACGAGGTGGTAGTAAGCCCACAGCGCGGCGAGGAAGAAGAAGACGAGGCCGAGTCCGGCGACGACCATCAAGGGGCCGACGGCGAAGAAGGCGAGCGACCCCCACAGCAAACGGCCGCGCGCGCGCCGCTCCTCGCGGTCGAAGTAGGTGCGCGAGAACGTGCCGAAGACGTGCGGCGCGTCAATCAAGATCGCCCACGCCGCCACCATCGGCACGAGCGGCACGACGCCGCCCACGTAGAGCGCGAACAGCGCGTAGCTCGACGCGACCGATCCGATGAACCACACGAGGTCGTCGCGCACGCTGATGATCCAGCGCACGGAGAGGGCGCGTGCGTGAGCGCGTTCAGCCGTCGCCGCGATCACTGTCGCCGGGTTAGTCGTCGTCGTAGTGGTGGTGGCCGACATGGAAAGTTTCCTTGTGCACGGAGTTGCGGCGTGCGTCGTGTGGACACGCGCGGCGCGCCCGTCTCATAATCTGCCGAAAGATTTTGGAGCGCGCGAGGAGACGGATTTTAGCATAACGACGGGGGCGCGCCGTCGCGGAAAGTGAAGGACGAAACTCATGCCGACGAACGACGAAGCCCTGCACGATCTGCTGGCGAAACTTTTTCAGGCGCACCCTTGGCACGGCGTCGTGCCGGGGGCGGACTCGCCCGCCGCAGTCAACGCTTACATCGAGATCGTCCCGACCGACGCCGTCAAGTACGAACTCGACAAGCCATCGGGACACCTCCGCGTGGATCGCCCGCAGCGTTTCTCTTCGATGTGCCCGACGCCCTACGGCTTCATCCCGCAAACCTACTGCGGCGCAAGCGTGGCCGCGCTCTGCGAAGCGCGCGTCGGCCGCACCGGTATCCGCGGCGACGGCGACCCGCTCGACATCTGCGTCCTCACCGAGAGACCCGCCGCTCACGGCGACTTCTTCGTGCGCGCCCTGCCCATCGGCGGCCTCCGCATGATTGACGGCAACGAAGCCGACGACAAGATCATCGCCGTGCTCGAATCCGACGTGACCTACGGACACCTCCGCGACATCGCCGACGCCCCGCGCGGCCTAGTTGATCGCCTCCAACACTATTTCCTGAGCTATAAGCAACTCCCGCAGGAAGCCCCGCGCCGCGTCGAGATCGCGGAAGTCTACAACCGCGCCGACGCGGCGGAAGTGATCGAACGCAGCGTCGCCGATTACCGCGCGACCTACGGCGCACCCGAAACGCGCATCGCCGAGTTGCGGCGTCTGTTGATGAGCGGAGCGTAGTCTTCCGGCGTGCACTTTATTGTGAGTATAACTACTTCATTCAACACGGTGACTTGCGGATGAGCGCAACACTATTTTGTGGGCGGGTGTCTGCCGTGGTTAGGAGTAGGTAGCGGCGACGGCATCTATCTCGATCAGGAATCCATGATGCAACTCTCTGGTCGGGATCACGGCGCGCGCCGGCCGGTGCTCGCCGAACACTCGCGCGTACACTTCGTTGACCGCGCCCCACAGGTTGATGTCGGAAATATAGACCGTCATCTTCAACACCCGACTGAGATCGCTGTCGGCCGCCTTGAGAATCGCGCCCACGTTTTTTAAGACCTGCTCCGTTTGTTCCTCAATTGAGCCGAGTTTCTTTTCGCCGGTTCGCGGATCAATGGCGAGTTGCCCGGCGACAAAGACTAACCCGTTGTAGACGACCGCCTGTGAATAGTGGCCTGCCGGGGTGGGCGCATCCTGCGTGTGTATGGTTGTGATTTCCATAGCTCAAGGTACTCATCTATTAAAATTTGGTCAAATACACCTGACGTCCCTCGCAGGGCGCTTTTTCGACGCGCGGCCTGATCCGATTCCCCCTCGAATTTCGCGTATCTGATCGGAGGTGGAATTTTATGGCGATTAACGCGAACGCATTGCGGCGTCCCACGGATCGACGTCTGTTCTTGGCCGCCGCGGTCATCTTCCCGCTGGTCGTCCTCGCCGGCTACTTCAAGTCTTACTACTTCAGCGCCTTCTTCGACGTGCCGTCGGTCGCCAACACGCTGGTGCATGCGCACGCCCTGGTGATGTCGTCGTGGGTCATCTACTTCTCGACGCAGATCGCGCTTATCCGCACGAAGAACGTCCGAGTGCATATGACGATGGGGCTGGTCGGCGTAGCCCTCGCGGCACTCGTCGTCGTCGTTGGAACTGCGACCGCCTACGACGCGCAACTCGTGCGCGGGTCAGCGCCTCCGGGCGTGAATCCGCACTCGTTCTTCGTGCTCCCGATGCTGGACATGACCCTGTTCGTGCTCTTCTTCGCCGCCGCGATCTACTACCGGAAGCGCCCGGCGGAGCATAAGACCCTGATGCTGATGACCGCCATCGCTTTCATGCCCGCGGCGCTCTTCCGGCTGCCCGTCGTGCCGCCGCAGTTTATGATCCACTGGGCGTTCGGCGTCCCCATGCTCGTCGCGCTCGCCTGCCTCGGCTGGCATAGGGCGAAGCACCGCAAACTCAACAAGGTGTTCGCCGCCTCCGTCCTCATCATCATCGCGGCGCACCCGCTACGCATCGCGCTCTTAAACTCGGAGGCCTGGCTGCGGTTCACCGCCTGGCTCGCCCCTTAAGTAGTGTTTCAAACATCGACTGTAGGCAGACAAAGGCTGCTGCTTCAATAGCAGCAGCCTTAAGTTTCGACTCTTTCCTCTACGCCGCACCGGGGACATTGAAGAACGCGGCGCGTGTCGTCGCGCCAGCGGGCGCGTGCGGCTGTGGAGAGACGCGGCTCGCGTTCCTCGGCCTCGCCCTCGCTAAAGAAACGGCCGCGCGCGCCCGTGTGAGGCGCGCGCGGCCGGTCAGTCTCTTCCGTCTGGCAGTGGCGACACGTCCAGCCGTAGCCGTTGTTGACGAAGTGTTCCATAAGGCAGAGGTCAGGGGTTAGAGATCAGAGGTCAGTGAAAGACCGGAGCGTTTTTTGCAGACCTCTGATCTCTAACCCCTGACCTCTGCCTTTAACCTCTGCTTTGTTACCTTCTGACCGCGCCGCGGCGTTCGGGCAGCAGGCGCAGGGGAACTTTGACGCGGCGGTCGTCGCGAAACACTTCCACCTGCACCACGTCGTTGAACTGGTGCTTGTCGAGAATGCGGAAGAGATCGTCGCCGTTGTTCACGCGCTCGCCGTCGATGCCGACGATGATATCGCCGAGGGCGATGTCGCCGTCCGGTGTCTGTTCGAGGCCGCGCAAGCCGGCGGCGGCAGCCGACCCGTTCGGGGCGACCTGATAGATGACGACGCCCTCCGCGACGGGCAAGCGGATTTGCAGGTTGCGCACGTTGAGAGGGACGATGCCGAGTTTCGGCCGGACGACTGCGCCGTTCTTGATCAGTTGCGGCACGACGCGCTTGGCGATGCTCGCGGGGACGGCGAAGCCGACGCCGACCGAGCCGCCTGCGGGCGACAGGATTTGCGAGTTGATGCCGATCACGCGGCCGCTCGAATCGAGCAAAGGCCCGCCGGAGTTGCCGGGGTTAATCGAAGCGTCCGTCTGGATCGCGCCTTCGATCTGGCGGTTGTTGCGCGCGCGGATGGGGCGTTGCAGGCCGCTGATGACGCCGGTGGTGAGCGTGCGCGTGAAGCCGAACGGGTTGCCGATGGCGAGAACTTTCTGCCCCACGACGAGCGTGTCCGAGTCGCCGAAGGAGATGACCGTCAACACTTCGCGCGGCGCTTCGACTTTGATCACGGCAAGGTCTGTATCCGGGTCTTCGCCCACGCGCGTCGCAGGATATGCCTTCTCGCCGCCGAAGCTGACGCTGAGGCGCTGCGCGCCTTCGATGACGTGGTAGTTGGTCAGGATGTGCCCCTGCGTGTCGATGACGAAGCCTGAGCCTGAGCCTGAGCGTTCGCCCGCGTCCCAGACGTCGTTACTGAAGGTGGTCGAGGTGATGAAGACCACGCCCGGCGAGATGGCTTTGTAGACCTCGATGTTGTTCTGCTCGTCGGTGGCGACGGACGGGTTGGTGATCCCGGCGGGCACGTTCTCGGCGAGCGACGCGCTGCCTGAGGGTTCGAGCAGGCGGCCGCCGTAGCGTTCAACGAAGAAGACGACGCCGGCAGCGATGAAGGCCGACGTAAACGCGATCAGCAAGATTTGGCGTGCGGAAATTCGATACATAATCTGCTTCCTCTGGAATGACAAAAAACATGACGAACCGAGAGCTTCGTTAAGATGCGCGCGGCGGAGTCGCCGTTGTGCGTCGCGTGCGCGCGGGCGAAAAGGCGCGTCCCGCGGCGTCAAAAGCTGATACGCGTAATTGCGTGGGAAGGTTTGCACAACTCCGGCGCGGACGCAAACGGGCGCGTCTCGAATCGAGCGCGCGCGTGTGGCACGTCCGAATTTATGGAAACGCTAAAACAGCATGGCGAGCAGGGCGTCGGGCAGGCGTGCGAGAAAGGCGAGGGCGGCGTCGGTCTGCGGCCAGCCGAGGGCGGAGATGCCCGTGGCGGCGTGGACGAACATGAGCGCGGCGTAGAGGCAGAGGACGAATTGCAGGCCGCGGCGCGCGAGCGCGAGGTGCGACCAGCGATAGAGGACGAGGGCGACCGACGCGCCGACGACGAGCTTGGCGGCGAGAAACGGGGCGTTGCCCGCGTCGAGCAGGTAAGCCATCAGCCCGTTGCCTTCCGTCGCCAGCCCGTTGCGCACCCACAGAATGGTCAACTGCGCGTCGAGCCAGTTCAGCAGAAACAGCAGCAGGCATTTCGTCAGTGCGCTCATCGCTCGCGAGGTCTCCTTCTCCGCGTCGTCTAACTTTGTTTAACCCTGCCCCTTAACGATTGAACCCCCAGCTTATTGGGCTGGGGGTTCGCTCAGGCTACGGGAGAAACGAATTCGCTTCGTTGTATCAACTAGAAAGTGCGAATGCTCCGCGCGTTCCGAAATGTGCTGGTCAATAGTAAATGGTGAATGGTGAACGGAGGAAACCTCTCTTCCATTTACCATTCACCGTTCACCATTTACCAAACTTACTCCAACTCGATACCGCGCTCTTTGGCGATGCCGCGCGCTTTCATCACGATGTCGTCGTCAACGGGTTCGTTCGCGTCACCCGCCATCCAGCCCTGCACCTCTTCGACGGGGCGACCGAGCGCGATGGCTAACTTCTCATCATCCGCCTCGAAACCCCCGTCGCGCAGTCGCTTCAAAATCTCGCGGCCGCCCGTCTCCGTCGTCCCGCGGTCGTCAACCGCCTGCTCGTTTTTCTCTTCCATGTAGATTCCCCTTTTTGCTGTTTATGCCGTGGCTTCCGTCGCTTGCGATTCGTCGCCCGTGGTCGCGCTGTAACCCAAATCCTGAATCTTCTTGATGAGCGTCGTTTCCTGCACGATGGCATCATCATAGGCGACGTTGGCAGTCTTGCCGCCGTAAGTCACTTCGGTGCGAAAGACGCCGGCCGTCGTCTCCAACGTCTCTTTGATGTCCACCGCGCACGACTCGCAGTGCATGCCCTTGATGTGAAATTCCGACTCCCTCATACTGAAACTTCCCCCTGTTAAGAGCGAGAGCGCAGCCGCGTCGCCGCACGCGTCGAAGAGACTGCGACCGACGCCGCCCGCGCGCTTCGTCCGAATTGTCATCTTGCTTGATGTGCGGCGTATTATACAGCACAACCGAGATGAGCCAGCAACCGCACAGCAACAACAGCAGCAGCCACAGCCGCGTGAAGATCGCGGAGGCTTTAACGGAAGCCGCCGAGACCCTGCGCGCGGCGAGCGTCGCCCACGCACGACTCGACGCACGACTGCTCCTCTCGCACACGCTCGCGTGCGGCCATGCCTTCCTCGTCGCGCACTCCGACGACGAACTTGAGCCGCACACACTCGTCATGTTTCGAGAACGCGTCAGCCGCCGCGCGGCGGGCGAACCCTTGCAGTACATCACCGGGCGACAGGAGTTTTACGGCCTCGATTTTGAAGTCAACCCGGCGGTGCTCATCCCGCGCCCCGAAACCGAGTTGCTCGTCGAATGTGCGCTCGAACTGTTACGCGTGATGGACGCGCCGCTCGTCTGTGATGTCGGCACGGGTTCGGGCTGCATCCCCGTCGCGCTGCTCCACGAACGCGCGGACGCGCGCGCCCTCGCCCTCGACATCTCGACGGACGCGCTCGCCGTCGCCGCACGCAACGCCGCGCGCCACAACGTCAACTCGCGCCTCACGTTCATCGTCTCCGATTGCTTCGACGCGCTCGATACGCTCGATGCGCCGGATGCGTCGCGCGCTGCGACTACGCCCTTCGACCTCATCACGTCCAACCCGCCCTACATCGCCGAGAGCGAAATTGAAAACTTGCAACGCGAAGTGCGCGAGCACGAGCCGCGCGGCGCGCTGACGCCCGGCGGCGACGGCCTCTCCATCATTCGCCGCCTCGTCGCGGAAGCACCGCGCTTTCTCCGCGCGGGCGGTTATCTCATCTTCGAGATCGGTTACGACCAGCACGAACGGGTCGCGCGCCTCGTCGAGCCGAACGTCTGGACTCTGCTCGACATCCGGCGCGACCTGCAAGGCATCCCCCGCGTCGTCGTCTTGCAGAGCCGCACGGCGGGCGCATAAAAGTTCCCGGTCGCCATCTAGTCGCCGCCCCGTCGCCGTGTTAAAATCCGTCAACCTTAAATCGCAACTGACAGTCAATCTCCAACGGGTAACATCACGGGTCGGAATCTTGCTGATAGCAACTGGCGGCTGACGACTCACAACTTCTTTATGGATAAATTTCGCATCACCGGCGGGCGCGCGTTGAGCGGCCGCATCAACGTGAGCGGGGCGAAGAATTCCGCCCTGCCGTGCATGGCCGCCGCGCTCCTGACGGGCGAGAGCGTGACGCTGCACAACGTCCCATACGTCCGCGACATCATCACGCAACGACGACTCTTAGAAGACCTCGGCTCGCACGTCCTGACGCCCGAACTACGCACGCACAAGATCACCGCCGCCCACATCGAATTATTTGAAGCTCCCTACGATCTGGTCAAGACGATGCGCGCCTCCGTGCTCGTCCTCGGCCCGCTGCTCGCGCGTTTCGGCAAGGCGAAAGTTTCCTTGCCGGGCGGCTGCGCCATCGGCTCGCGCCCGATTGACTTGCACCTAGAGAGTTTGAAACAACTCGGCGCGGAAGTGTCGCTCGAAGCCGGTTACGTGGTGGCGCGTGCGCCGCGCGGCGGCCGGCTCGTCGGCGCGACGGTCAACTTCGACAAAGTGACCGTCACGGGCACGGAGAACTTGTTGATGGCCGCCACGCTCGCCGCGGGTACGACGACGCTGAACAACGCCGCGTGCGAACCGGAAGTGGCCGACCTCGCCGAACTCCTGAACCGCATGGGCGCGCGCGTGCGCGGCGCAGGCACGCCACAGATCACGATTGAGGGCGTCGAGACGCTCGGCGCGGCCGAGCACACCATCATCCCCGACCGCATCGAGACGGGCACGTTTCTCGTCGCAGCCGCGATCACAAACGGCGAACTCGAACTGAAAGACTGCATGCCGGAACACTCCGCCGCGGTCATCGCCAAACTGCGCGAGGCCGGAGTCGAGATCGAAGAGGTCAACCAGAGCACGCTGCACGTCAGGCGCGCGGGCGGCGGGTTGCGCGCGTCTGACATCACGACCGAGCCGCACCCGCGTTTCCCCACCGACATGCAGGCGCAGTACATGACCCTGATGACGCAGGCCGCGGGGCGCAGCCGCATCACCGAGACCATCTTCGAGAATCGCTTCATGCACGCCTCGGAGATGCAGCGCATGGGCGCGCGCATCGCGATTGACGGGCGCACGGCAATCGTCGAAGGGCCTGCGCGGCTCGCGGGCGCGCGCGTGCAGGCGTCTGACTTGCGCGCCTCCGCCTCGCTCGTCCTCGCCGGACTCGTCGCCGAAGGCGAGACGATCATCGAGCGCGTCTACCACATTGATCGCGGCTACGAAAAGATCGAAGACAAGCTGCGCCGCGTCGGCGCGCAGATCGAACGCCTCCGCGATTCGGTCACATCGAGCCTGCCGCCCATCACGGAAGTCGGCGTGTTGTAGCAAGTTGTCAGTAGTCAGTCGTCCGTGGTCAGTTGTCCGTTGTTCTATACGAGTTTCAGCAACTTGCGTGATGACCACATGCAACTGACCACGGACTACTGACAACAAACGTTTCCCTCTCATTTAACTTATGGCTGAACAAAACTGCATCTTTTGTCAGGTCGTCGTGGGCGAGATTGCCGCCGACGTGATTTACACGGATGAGCGCGCGGTGGCGTTTCGCGACATCAATCCGCAAGCGCCCGTCCACGCGCTCGTCATCCCGCGCGAACACATGGACTCGCTCGACGACGCCTCCGGGCGCGACGAGGGCTTGCTCGGCCACCTGTTGCGCGTCGCCGCGCGCGTCGCCAATGCGGAGGGCTTGTCGGAGTCGGGCTACCGTACCGTTATCAACACGGGCGCGGGCGCGGGGCAGTCAGTCTTTCACCTGCACCTGCACGTCATCGGCGGGCGACCGCTCAATTGGCCGCCGGGCTGAAGTTGGAGAAAGGAGTCGAGCGATGTCCGAACAACAGGAAGACCTCAAGGCTTTGGTCCGCCGCTGGTTCGAGGAGGTGTGGAACAAGGGGCGTGAGGAGGCGATTGACGAGATGTTCGCGGAGGACGGCGTGGCCTACGGGCTGTCGGACGAGACGGGCGAGCCGTTGCGCGGCGCGTCGGGCTTCAAGCCGTTCTTCCGCAACTTTCGCGGCGCGTTCCCGAACATCGAAGTGATCGTGGAAGACACCATCGCCGAGGGCGACAAGGTGGCGGCGCGTTGCACGGTGCGCGCCACGCACGAGGGCGACCATCTCGGATACGCCGCGACGCAGCGGCCGATGGACATCACCGGCATCGCCATCGTGCGCGTCCGCGACGGCCGGATCGTCGAGGCGTGGAACAACTTCGACTTCATGAGCATGTTTCAACAACTCGGCACGCTCTGAGTAATTGCGGAAAGCGGATGGCGGATTAGAAACCGGGCACGCGCCGTTCCACCCGCTTATGCTTTTCACCCGGCAGCCCGCATTCTCCTACCCTGCGGCGCGTTCTTTGAGTCGCTCCTCCTGCTGTTGCTCCGCCTGTTGCACTTTCTCTTCCTTGAGCAGCGAAGTTTCATAACGCACGCGGCCGACGAGCGTGTCGGAGATGGCTTTGACGAAGCCGATGATGGCCGGGCCGAGGACGATGCCGGGGATGCCGAAGGTGTAGACGCCCGCGATGAGCGCGAGGAACATCCAGTAGAAGTTGAAGCGTCCCGCGCCGCTCGCCGCCACGCGCGGGCGCAGCAGGAGCGACGAGCCGACCGTCATCATGATGCCGATCACGAGATAGACCGACGCGCCCACGGGGTCGTTGCGGAAGACGAGCAGGTAGACGCTGACCGGCACGTAGATCGCCCACTCGCCTAAGAGCGGGAAGAAGCCCGTCAAGAACGTGACGATGGCGAGCACGAGCGCGAGCGGGATGCCGAAGACGAGGTTGAGGACGAAGATGATGACGGCCTTCAGGAACTGATCTATGAAGACGGCTTGCAGCGCGCCGCGTAGCGCGCCGCCGACGTTCTCCGCGAGTTTCTCGTATAGCTCGATGTAGTCGCCGGGCACGCGCACCTTGATGTAGTTGCTGATCTGCTTGCGGTGCGTGAGCACGTAGAAGACGGTGAAGAGGAAGACGGCGAGCGAGGCGAGGATGAGCGCGGCGCGGCTGCGCAAATCCTGAATCGCCGCGGCCGAGCGCGTGAGTCCTTCGGTGAAGGCGGCTTCGAGCGTGGCACGCGTGCCCGCGCGGTTGACGGGAATGTAGCGTTCGAGCGCGGCGCTGATGGCGTCGCTGATCTTGGCGCGCTCCTGCTGCGAGATGTTCGTCGAGTAGCCCGACAACTCGTACCAGGTGTAACCGGCGAGCAGGACGAGCGGCACGACGATGAGCGCGATGGTGATGAGCGCGCTGCCGGAACGCGCGCGCAGGTGTCGCTCCAACCACTGCTGTACGGGCAGCAGGAACGCGCCCGCCACGAGGCCGAGCAACAAGGCCACGAGCACGTGCCCGATGAGCAGCAGGAACAGCCCCACCGCCAGCACGAGCGCGACGCCGTACACGACGATGCGCTTGGCATCACGCACCGTCAGTTCGCTCAAACGCCTTGCGTCGTCTTGGTCTGCCATCGTGCGGCTAATCTAGCACATAACATTTCACGCCATGAATGAAAGGGTGTCACAAGTCGGCGTCTTCGGCCGAAGACGCAGGCTCTCGCCCGCTTCCATCAACAACGCGACGACGCGGGGAAAGAAAAAGTCTCCGGCCTGCGAAGACCGGAGACTTTTCGTGTCGGAAGTTAAATGTCGGAGGACAGGCGCGCCGCGTTGTCGTCGTGCGCCAGCCCCGGTTTATTTCACTTGAAACTGAACGGTGTGCGTCGTCGGGTCGTTGCCCGCCTTGAAGCTGAGCAGGTAAGTGCCCGTCCCGTAGCCGCCGGTCTTCAGGTTGAATTGATAACTGCCGCCCGCGTAGCGGAAGTCGTAATCGGGGTTGGCGTCGCCCGGCGCGGCGAGCGCGCCCGGCGCGTTGTCCGAGATGCGCGTGACCGAGAGAGCGGTGACGACGATGTTCGACGCCGACTGGTTGACGCGCGCGGCGTCCGTCAGTTCCAGCTTGACGGGGATGGTGCTGCCGCTCTTGTGCGCCTTCGTCTGGTCGTAGAGCGGGTTGACGCCGTAGGCGACGCGGTAGTTAATCGTGCGCGTGCTCTCGTTGCCCGCGTGGTCGCGCGCGTTGACGGCGAAGGTGTACGCGCCGACCGCGCCCGTGTTGAGACTCGCGCCATTAACCACCGTGCCGATGCACGAGGCGACGCCCGAACCGGCGTCCGCGCAGGCGTAGGACGCGACCACGTTCTGGCGGAGCAGGTAGACGGCATCTGCGACGGGCGCGGCGACGTTGATGTCGGGCGCGGTCTGGTCGCCGCCCGACACGCGCTCGGTAATGACGAACGGGCTGAGCGACGTGACGCGCGCGTAGACCGTGCGCGTGGCGAAGTTGTGCGCGGGCGCGTCGGGCGCGAGGATCGTGCGATCCACGAAGTTGGGGACGGGCGGCGGCTCGCCGTGCAGGACGCGCAGCGCGCTAAAGGTGAACGGGTTCGTGACGCCCGCCACCTGAAAGCCGATGGTGATCGCCCCCGTGTAGGTGGCCGTCGTCGTGATCTCGTAGGCGAGCGTGTTGGCGTTGATGACGTACTCGCCGGGTAGCCCTTGGAGCGCGTTCGGGTCAATTGGCCGGATGCTTGTGTTCCCGGCGTTGGTCACGTTGGCGAAGTTCAGCGTGACGCCGTTCGCCGCCACCGCGACGTTCGCGCCCGCGGGCGTGTTCGGGCGCGCGACGGGCTGCCACTTCGGCAGTTGATCCGAGAACTGCCCGTCCGTGAGAGCGACGCGTTCCGTGCCGTCGGCGTTGACGAGATCAATGCCGCTGCCGTTGCGTTGCGTGGCGAAGGCCAGTCGCCGCGAGTCGGGCGACCAGTCGGGGTTGGAGTTGTACTCGAAGTCGCCGCCGATGTGTTGCAGCCCCGTGCCGTCGGCGTTGACGGTGTGGAACGCGAGGAACACTTCGCCGTAAGGGTTCAGGAAGGAGAGCTTCGTGCCGTCCGGCGACCAACTCACGTTGTCCACGGAGTTCGACCCGGCGAACACGGTCGTGCGTCCCGTGCCGTCGGCCTTGACGACATACAACCCGGCACCTTCGCTGTGCTCGGCGATGAAGCTGAGGCGGCCGCCGTCCGGCGACCAGCGGGGCGCGCCGTAGAGGGTGGTGTTGCCGGTGGTCAGGTTGCGGCGACCCGTGCCGTCGGGGCGCACCGCGTAGAGGTTGGCGAGACCCGCGCCGTCGGCGGGGAAGCGGAGGAAGGCGATCTCCGCGCCGTTGGGCGACCACGCAGGGAAGTAGTCGAGTTCGCCCGCGTTGTTGTCGAACTTGACGAGGTTCGTGCCGTCGGACTTGATCACGTAGATGCTCTGCGTGAACGAGCCGGTCTGCACGTTGAGGAAGGCGCGCGTGAAGACGAGCCGCGCGCCGTCGGGCGACCACGCGGGCTGTCCGTCAATGCCACTGGTGTCGGTGAGTTGGAGCGGGTTCGTGCCGTCGGCGTTGACGGTGTGGATGCCGCTGCGGCTGCCGTCGTTGCGCTGCGTGCTGTAGGCGAGGCGCGCGCCGTCGGCCGACCACGCGATGGTGTTGATGTAATCGTCGTCCACGGCCGCCACGAGCGTCTGGTTCGAGCCGTCGGCGTTCATCACGTAGACTTCGTTCAAGCTCTGCGGGTAGTGGGTGCGCTCGAAGGCGAGGCGCGAGCCGTCGGGCGACCAGACGAGACTGTGATCGTCGGCCGGGTGGTTGGTCAAGTTCCGCTGCCCCGTGCCGTCGGCGCGCTGGATGTAGATTTCCGAGTTGCCGTCGCGCCACGTCTGGTAGGCGATGAGTTGTCGGGCGGACGCGGAGGTCGTGGCGCGACCCCAGTCGGCTTCCACGTCGCCGAAGTTGCCGGGGCGGTTAGTGAGATTGTAGCGGCCGGAGCCATCGGCATTGATCACGTAAAGCTCGCCGGCGGGGTCGCCGTTGCGGTGGCCGGTGTAGACGATCTTCGTGCCGTCGGGCGACCACGCGGGGTCTTCGTCTCTCCCGCCGTTGTCGGCGGTGAGAAGAGTCAGGCCGGTGCCGTCGGCGTTCATCACGTAGACGTCGGGGAAGAACATCGGCTCGGTCTCGCCGTAGCTGGCGAACAAGATTCGCGTGCCGTCGGGCGACCACGCGGGCGCGAAGTCACGCCCGACGTTCGTGCTCAAACGGGTCATGCCGCCGCCCTCGGCCGTCGTGCCGCCCGTGTCCATCACGTAAATGTCCGTGAAGCCGTAGTTCTCCTGACTGACGAAGGCGAGGCTCGTGCCGTCGGGCGACCACGAAGGCTGGCTACCGCCGAACTGGTTGAAGGTAATGCGGTAGGGATCGGAGTTGGTGATCACGTCTTTGAGCCAGATGTGGTTGCCGCTGGTGAAGGCGATGAAGCGCCCGTCGGGCGACCACGCGGGGTCGAGGTTGTTGCCGGAGGCGACGGTGGTGACGGCGCGCTCGTTTGTGCCGTCGGCGTTCATCGTGTAGATGTTCGAGCCGCCGGTCTCCTGCCGGACGAAGGCGATGCGCGAGGCGTCGGGCGAGAAGACGGGCGTGCGCTCCTGCACCGCCGTGTAGGTGAGGCGCGTCTTGTTCGTGCCGTCGGGGTTGACGGTGTAGACCTCGTAGTTGTTGGCGTCCTGATCGCTGATGTAGACGATGCGGCCGTTCGTGACGGGCGCGGGCGTCGGCGTCGGCACGGGCGGGCCGGAGATGAAGAACTCCGAGCCGTTGCTGTTGAAGGGGAGCGGATCGTAGGTCGCGCTGCTGATCGCGTAGGAGGCGGTCATCTTCGTGTAAGGCGCGCCCGTCGCCGTCACGGAGACGTTGACGGTCTTCGCCTGACCGGGGGCGAGGGCGGGGAAGGTGCAGGTGAAACTCGCGCCGTCGGGCGCGGCCGCGCACGCGCCGCCGTCGTTCGAGGCGACGCCGTTGATCAACTGGCCGGACGAGAGTTGCCCCGTGAGCACGACGTTGAGCGCGCGGAACGGGCCGCCGTTCTGCGCGGTGAGGTTGTAGTTGTTCTGGCCGCCGCTTGCCACGATGTACTGATCGACGTTGCCGTAGGTGTAGAGATCGGCGTTGGGCGTCGGCGACGGGGTAGGCGCGGGGCCGTCAATGATCGGCGGGACGATCTGCCAGTCCTTCGGCGTGTTCCCGCTGCCGAAATCGGCGAGCATCACGGTCGCGCCGCCCGCGGCCAAGTCCGCCACGTTGACGCTGACCACGCCGTCGCGGTACCCGCTGAACGCGACGCGCGCGCCGTCGGGCGACCAGATCGGACTCGATTGTTGAGTGTCCGCCGGGTCGTTCGAGACGCGGCGTTGGTTGCTGCCGTCGCGGTTCATGACGTAGACGGCGTTCATGTTGTCGCGGTAGCTGTCGAAGGCGATATGCGTGCCGTCGGGCGACCAGATGGGCGTCGCACTGAAGCCGCCGCCGGTCAGGTTGCGCGGCTGCTGGCCGTCGGCGCGGACAACGTAGATTGCTGTGTCCGAACCGTGACCCGTGTAGGCGATCTCCGTGCCGTCGGGCGACCATTGCGGGTTGTAGTCGTCGGTCGAGTTGTCGGTGATTTGCGTCTGGTTCGAGCCGTCGGCGTTCATCACGTACACCTCGCCGATGCCCGTGAGGTTGCGGCGGAAGGCGATCTTCGCGCCGCTCGGCGACCACGCGGGGTCTTCGCCGCCGCCCGTGTCGGCGGTGAGGCTGGTGATGCCCGTGCCGTCCGCTTTGGCGGTGAGCACGTCAATGCGCCCGTTGAGATAGCTCATGAAGACGAGGTGCGAGCCGTCGGGCGACCACGTAGGCTTCACGTCCATTTCGTCGCTGAAAGTGATCCGGCGCAGGTTGGACGTGTTGGCGTCAACCACGTAAATCTCGCTGCTTGAGCCGCCGGAGTTTTCGAAAGCGGAGAAGGCGATCTTCGTGCCGTCGGGCGACCACGTTGCGCTGCCCGCGCCCGACAGGTCGGCCACGCGCGTCTGCCCCGTGCCGTCCTCGTCCATGTAGTAGACGGTCGAACCGCCGTCGCCGGGGCGCATGCTGGTGAACAGTATCTTGCCGATGCCGCCGGGGATGGGCGTCGGGCTAGGCGTCGGAGTGGGGGACGGCGTAGGCGACGGAGTCCCGAACGGCGTGGGCGTCGGACTCGGATTTGGCGTCGGCGTCGGACTCGGTGTCGGACTCGGAATAGGCGTCGGAGTTGGCGTGGGCGCACGCACGAGGGCTGACGCGTCGGCGGCGTTGTTGGTCGTGTTCGGGTCGGGCGACGAACTGCCGACTTGCGCGTGCGTTTGCACCGTCGCGCCGTCGTTGAGATTGACGGTGGCGTCAATGATCACGGTCGCCTCGGTGAAGGCCGCCATGCCACCCAGGTTG
>JAUZFQ010000102.1 GCA_030838445.1 Pyrinomonadaceae bacterium
CGCTCCATTCGTGAATCAGACGCGCCAGCACGTCCTTGCCCGTCCCCGTCTCGCCGCTCAACAGCACCGAGCCTTGACCACGCGCGACGGCGTTCGCTTCCTGCAACAAACTCGCCGTCTTTTCCGAGTTGTGGACGAACTTAAGAGTGCTGAACTCGACCGGCCTCTCGGCCACCACCGGCGGCATGATCAGGCGGCGTGCGCAGACGCGCAGACGCGAGAGCAGTTCCGGTTGCTGTGTCTGTAAAAGCAATTCGTCGGCGCGCACGTAGAGTGCTTGCAACTCTTCCAGCGCACAATCTTGCGCTAGCTCCTCGAAGATGGTGAGCAGGGCGACGCCCGCGCCTTCACGGTCGTTGAGTTGCTCGCTGATGGCGACCGCCCGCTGGAACACTTCGCGCGCAGGCGTGCGTCGTTCCAGTCGCGTGAGGGCGATGCCGTGCGTGATCAAAGCCTCCGCCAGCAGGGCTTGCTCGTCGCCGCGCTCCAACGCCTTGACGGCGGCGCGGACGATCCGTTCGGCCTCTGCGTTACACCCCTGCGCGAGCAGGGCGCGCGCGCGCGTTTCGTCAACCTGCGCAGCGCGCACGCCATCTTTCAGGCGAACGAAGAGTCGGCGCGCGCGTTCGAGATGGTCGTAGGCTTCATCGAAACGCCCGGCGCGGAAGAGTGAGAAGCCCAGATTGTTTTCGACGCTCGCGAGGTAATGCGTGTGTCCCGCCTGTTCCAGATGGAAACTCGCCGCCGTCAGTTCGATCAAAGCGTTGTCAATGTAATCGGGTCGCTTCTCCGCAACGCCGAGCGACTCCCAAGTCCCGGCCAGCGTGCTATGAAACTTGCCTTTCAGCGCGTGGCTTTCGCAGTCCTTGATGAGCGGCGCGGCGTCGAGCAGGATCATGAGCGCCTCCCTGTGGCGTGCGGCCGACCGTTCGACTTCCGCCAGCCTCACCTGTGCGATGCCTTTTAACTCAAGCTCGGCATCCGGCAGACCGTCTAACGCGTGCCGGAGCGTGACGCGCGCCTCGTCGTAACAACCTTCGCGCCAGTAGCACCACGCCAACTCGATCTCCGCCTCCGCCGCCCTGCCGCTCTCGCCGAGCACGCTAAAAAGCGACATGCTTTCGCTGATTAAATCTTTCGCCGCGTCCTGCGCCCCGGACACCTGATGCGCGCTGCCCAACCAACCGCTCAGCACCCCCACGCGCAACAAAACCATGGCTTGAGTGCGCGGTTCAAACCCTTCCAGAGCGGGGCGCACACCTATCCCCTGCCACAACGCGCCTAACGCCTGTCGCGCGGTTTCGTAACTGCCGGCCTTGTCCAATTCCTGCGCCAGCGCGCAACGCAGTTGAGCCTGCGATTCGGGAGTGCGTCCGATTTCGTCAATTTGGTGAAGCAGCGTGGTGGTTAAGTTCATGTGAGGGTTGGTCTTACACTCCTTAGCAAGGTTTTTTGCAGAAACGCGAATTTTTTACCCGAAGGTGATATGATGCGCCCTCGACTTTACCAAACTAGCCCCAACGTCATAAACGCGGGCAACATCAAAATTCAGGAGAATATCCATGCGAACTGTACGTCGAATTTGCGCCATCGCCCTGTTAACAGCAGCCTTCTCAACATTTGCGCTCGGCGAAGAAGGTTGGATCGGCACTGGCCACAAGCCGCCCCAACCCGCTGCTGTTTTGGTGACGTCACAGGCGACGCCGGAGTTAGACATCGCGGGAACTGGTGAGGAGTCCAGCTACTTTGATGAGTTATATGAAGCGACCCTGTTATTTTTACAAATGAATTTGCTTTAACTCAAAAGGAAACCGGCTACCCCGAGAGTCGCCCTTTCTCGCTCCGACGATTAGAGATTTACGCCAGTCATACGAGACGTCCGGGACTCCGAGACTGGCTACCCTTCCCACAACTCACGCGCTCACGTGACCGCGCATCTCGGCGGGGCTAACTTTGTTGTGCGCAAAAGACTTACAAGTTCGCATTCGCGCCGCAACAAGTTAGCCTTTTTTTGTCCCTGTCACGAAGCATCCTACTCTCATTTTTGCGTGAAAACAATAATAATTATGGCCTTTGAGGAGTTGCGGCCAGCGGCGGCCGGTGAAAATTATCGCCGCTTTTATTCCCCGGCACGCGGCGGATGGAAGACTAATTTGAAGCGTGTTATACAAGGGACATGTTACACGAAGATTTTATTTTGATGTTATCCGCCCACAGCATGAGTTATGAAGCATAAGACAACCGATGATAGCAGGCGCAAGTTGATGCTCGCTCTGGTCGCGACCGCGTGCGTGCTACTGGCCGGATGCACGCCCCCGCCGGACGAGAGTCGAGCGAAGCGATACGAGTTGAAAGGCAAGATCGTCTCTTTCAACAAGGCGCAGCAACAGGTCGTCATCCAGCACCAGGAAATACAGGGTTACATGGATGCGATGACGATGCCCTTCACGCTCCGTGAAGACTCGGCCTTCGACGTGATGCATGAGGGCGACGACATACAGGCGACGCTCGTGGTGGACGCCGAGCGGACACGTCTGGAGAACCCGATCATCACACAGGCCATTCCCGCGTCGGCCGCGTCGAAGATGCCCGCCGGCACGGGGCCGACCGAACCCGACATCGGCGCGACCGCCCCCGACGCGACGCTCGTCAATCAGGACGGCAAGCAATTCAACTTGCGACAGTATCGCGGGCGCGCGCTCGTCTTAACCTTCATCTACACGCGCTGCCCCCTGCCCGACTATTGCACCTTGATGAGCAACAACTTCGCGGAGCTTAACCGCGAGTTGGACAAGTCGCCTGAACTGCGCGACGGCGTGCGCCTGCTGAGCGTCACGCTCGACCCGGCCTACGACACCCCGCAGGTCTTGCGCAGCTACGGCGCGGCGCATACGGAAAACTATCAGGGCGAGAAGTTTGAGCGTTGGCAATTTGCAACGGGCAAGCCGGAAGAGATTCAGCACGTGGCTAATTTTTTCGGCCTGCTCTACAAGCAGGAGGGCGCGCAGATTGACCACTCACTACGCACGGCAGTCATCGCGCCGGACGGCAAACTTCACAAACTGTACCGCGGTAACGAGTGGAAGCCCGCCGAAGTTTTAAACGATCTGCGCGCACTGAATGGCACACGTCAACCTTCGTAAAAGCACACGTCAACCTTCCTGAAAAAGTCAGGGGCGGCGCGTGATGAAAGCGCCGCCCCTGAAAATTGACCGTGCCGTTACGGCGTCAACTTCGCGTCGCGCCGTCAGCCTTTGAGTTTTTTGATCTCTTCGGTCAGCACCGGGATCACCTCGAAGAGGTCGCCGACGATGCCGTAGTCGGCGATGTCGAAGATGGGCGCTTCCGGGTCTTTGTTGACGGCGACGATGGTGCTTGAGTTCTTCATGCCGACGAGGTGCTGGATCGCGCCGGAGATGCCGAGCGCGATGTAAAGTTTGGGCGTGACGGTCTGACCCGAAGAACCGATCTGTCGGTCAATGGGCAGCCACCCGGCGTCGCAGATGGGGCGCGAGGCCGCGATCTCGCCGCCGAGCAGGTCGGCAAGTTGTTGCGCGAGGGCGATGTGCTCCTGCCCCTTGATGCCGCGGCCGATGGCGATGATGGTGTCGGCCTTCGTCAAGTCAACGGCCTGCTTCACCTCCTGGAAAGGCTCTTCCGGCTGCATCCTCACTTCGCCCACTTCGACCGGCAGCGACTCGACCGCGGCCGCCTCTCCGCCGCGCTCCGCCTGATCCGCGCGGTACGCGCCCGACTGGAACGTAGCGAACACGGGCGGCTCTCCGTTCGCCACCACGTCGGCGTCAATCTTTCCCTGAAAAATTCGTCGGGAGAAAGTTACCGCGCCGTCCGCCACCGAAGCGCGTACGCAGTCGCTGATTAAATCCTTGCCGAAGCGAGCCGCGAGTTTCGGCGCGTAGTCGCGCACGAGGTAAGTGTGCGGCATGATGACAAACTGCGGGTCGAGCGCGCGCACGGCACGCTCCATCGCGTCGGCGTAGCCGTCGGGCGTGTAGTCGGACAGCTTCGGGTTCTCGACCGAGACCACCTTGTCGAGTTTGTACGTAGCGACTTGAGAGGCCAGCGCGGCGTCCGTGCCAAGCACGACGGCCGAGACGGGTTGGCCGAGCGACGCGCCGAGTTGCTGCGCGGCGGCGACGGCCTCGAAGGAAGTTTTATTGAACGCACCACCGCGGTGCTCTGCGAAAACCAGGATTCCGTTTGGCATATAAATTTAACTGTCGGCAATTCGCAATCAGCGGTTAAGCGTCGGCCGCCAACTAAAACTGAAAGCGGTCGGCTGACGACTGAAAGCTGACTCCACCTAAAATATTCTGGCTTCGGTTCGTAACTTCTCCGCGAGCTGCGCTGCACCGGCTTTGGCGTCGCCGTCGCCGAGAAACTGCGTCTGCTTGGTCTTCTGCGGGAAGTAAACTTTCGTGATTCGCTGGTGCGCGGCCGCGCCCAAGGCTTCGGCGTCGGGCGCGAGTTCTTTGATCTCTTTCTTCTTCGCCGCCATGATGCCCTTCAGCGTCGCGTAGCGAATCTGGCTGATGCCGGACTGGATGGTGAGCAAAGCGGGGCGCGTCATCGCGTACCACTGATACCAGCCGCTCTCCAGTTCCCTCTTCACGCGCAGCCCCTCGCCCGAGGCGTCAACTTCAATCACGATGGTCGCGTGCGGGAGTCCCAACAACTCCGCGAGGATCACGCCCGTCTGCGCATAGCCGTTGTCGTCGGATTGCAAACCCGTCAGGACGAGATCGGCCTGCTCGTCTTTGATCGCTTCGGACAAAACTTTCGCCGCCGCGTAAGGCCCCAGTTGCGCGGTGTCGTCCGAAACGACGTGGATGGCGCGGTCGGCTCCGCGTGCCAGAGCGTCCTTGATCACGCTCTTGACGCGCTGCGGCCCGAGCGAACAGACGACGACTTCGCCGCCGCCGTGCTTCTCTTTCAGACGCAAAGCCTCTTCGAGCGCGTAGCCGTCCGACTCGTTGACTTCGTGGGAGAGGTCGCCCTCCTCGATCCACGTCTCGCTTTTGTTGATCCGCAAAATCGCGTCCTTGTTGGCGACCTGCTTCATGAGTACGATGATTTTCATAAGTCAATTGTCAGTTGTCCATGGTCAGTTGTCAGTTGCTCGCTTTATCTAAGGGCACATGGGTTGATGCCACTAATAAAACGGACGACTGACAACGGACAGCTTTCTCATTCCTCGAAACGTTTAAAAAGTAGCGCCGCGTTCGTGCCGCCGAAACCGAAACTGTTGGAGAGCGCGTAAGTGACGTGCGCCTCGCGGGCTTCGTTGGGCACGTAGTCGAGATCGCAGTCGGGGTCGGGGTTGACGTAGTTGATCGTGGGCGGGAGCATGCTGCGCGTGATGGCGAGGACGGAGAAGACGGCCTCGATGCCGCCCGCCGCGCCGAGCAGATGCCCCGTCATGGATTTCGTCGAACTGACCGCAAGTTTGTCTGCGTGCGCGCCGAAAGTTTTCCTGATGGCGAGCGTCTCAAACTTGTCGTTGTAGGGCGTGGAAGTGCCGTGCGCGTTGATGTAGTCAACCTGTTCGGGCTGCGCCCCGCCGTCGCGCAAAGCCATCTGCATGACGCGCACCGCGCCGGAAGCGGTCTCGTCGGGCATCGTGATGTGGAAGGCGTCGGCCGTCGCGCCGTAGCCGACGATCTCGGCGTAGATTTTCGCGCCGCGCGCTTTCGCGAACTCCAACTCTTCGAGGATCATGATCCCCGCGCCCTCGCCGATGATGAAGCCGTCGCGGTCGCGCTCGAAAGGGCGCGACGCGTGCGAAGGGTCGTCGTTGCGCGTCGAGAGCGCGCGCATCGCCGCGAACCCCGCGACGCTCATCGGCGTGATGGCCGACTCCGCGCCGCCGCAGATCATCACGTCGGCGTCGCCGCGCTCGATGATCCTGAAACTGTCGCCGATGGCGTGCGCGCCCGCGGCGCAGGCCGTGGCCGTCGCCGAGTTCGGCCCCTTCGCGCCGGAGCGGATGGAGACTTGCCCGGCGGCGAGATTGACGATGGCCGAAGGGATGAAGAAGGGCGAGACGCGGCCGGGGCCGTCGTCGAGCAGTTTGGAATGCTCGCGTTCGATAGCCCAGAAGTCGCCGATGCCGCTGCTGATGTAAGTGCCGACGCGCTCCGACACGTCCGCGCCGAACTTCTGCCCGCGCTCGATCAGGCCGCTATCGAAAATCGCCTCGTCCGAGGCGGCGATGGCGTAGTGAATGAACGCGCCCATCTTGCGCGCTTCCTTCTTCTCGATAAACTTGAGCGGGTCGAACTCCTTGATCTCGGCCGCGATCCTGACCGGGAACTTCGTCGTATCGAACTTCTCGATATAGCTCACGCCGCTGCGGCCTTCCAACAGGGCAGCCCACGTGGATTCAACTGTCAAACCGACGGGAGTGACGAGGCCGAGTCCCGTAACTACGACGCGACGTTTCAAATTACTGCTCCTCCCTCCGAGGGATTGCTCGCGGCCGTCGCCTCTTCTGCGGGTGCGCCCGACGGGGCGCGCACGACTTCCGAGGCGACGGAAAATTTCCTGCCGGAGTAAAGCGGCGACGGGCGAGTCGCGCGGGCGGCGACGCCGCAAAAGGGGCGGCGCGGTGTCCCGTCGCGCCCGTCTTACGCCTTGTTCAAATGCTGGTCTATGTAGTTGTAGGCGTCGCGCACGCTCTGAATTTTCTCGGCGTCCTCATCGGGGATTTCGATGCCGAACTCCTCCTCGAAACGCATGACGAGTTCGACGGTGTCGAGCGAGTCGGCTCCGAGATCGTCAATGAAGCGGGCGTTCGGCGTCACTTCATTTTCGTCCGCGCCGAGTTCGTCCACAATGATCTGTTTCACTTTATTCTCGATCTCTGCTTGATCGGGCATCGTAGTTCTGCTCCTTCGGTCTGCTTAAAAAATAGAAAAACTTGTCTCGGTTGTTAAGCGCAAATTAAAACACGCCCGCACGTTAATTGCCACCGCCCGCGGCCTGACTCTCGCCGAGCGCAGTCGCCGCGGCTTCCAAACTCGCCGCGTCGGCGACGTTCAGGCAGCGCGCGTCCGGTAGTGTCTGGCGCACCAGTCCGGCGAGAACTTTGCCGGGGCCGACTTCGACGAACGTCTCGACGCCAGCAGTCGCCAGAAACTTCACCGACTCCAACCAGCGCACCGGCGACGACACCTGCCGCACGAGTGATTGGCGCGCCTCGTCACCGCCGCGGATGGCAATCGCGTCAACATTGCAGACGAGCGGCACGCGCAAATCCGCAAACTCAACCTGCTCCAAATCCGCGCTCAGGCGATCCTGCGCGGGCTGCATCAGCGCACAGTGGAACGGCGCGCTGACCTGCAACTTGATCGCGCGTTTCGCCCCGCGTGCTTTCAAAATCTCCATCGCGCGTTCGACCGCCGCCGCGTCACCGGCGATCACGATCTGCTTCGGCGAGTTGACGTTCGCGGGGCTGCACACTTCCCCTTGCGCGGCTTCGCGGCAGGCGTCCGCCACCGTCTCCGCGTCCGCGCCGAGGATGGCCGCCATCGCGCCGACGCCGACGGGCACGGCCTCCTGCATGTAACGCCCGCGCGCGCGCACCGTCCGCACCGCGTCTTTGAGCGTGAGCGCCCCGGCCGCGACGAGCGCGGAGTATTCGCCCAGACTGTGACCGGCGACGAACGCGGGCGACGGCAACCCTTCGGCTTCCATCGCGCGCAAGGCCGCGACGGAGGCGGCGAGAATGGCGGGCTGCGTGTTCTCGGTCAACTGCAACGCCGCTTCCGGCCCCTCGAAACAGAGTTCGGAGAGCGAGAAGCCGAGCGCATCGTCGGCCTCCGCGAACACCTCGCGCGCCGCCGCGGAGTGTTCGGCCAGCTCACGCCCCATCCCCGCGAATTGCGAGCCTTGCCCCGGAAAAATGTATGCGACAGTCATTATCGGTAAATGGTGAACGGTAAATGGTAAATGGTGAGAAGAATTTGTTCCTATCTATTTACCATTTACCATTCACCTTCTTCTCTCACCAGCGCATCAAGACCGCGCCCCACGTGACGCCGCCGCCGAAGGAGGCGAGCAGCACGAGGTCGCCTTCGCTGATGCGACCCTGTTCGACGCACTCGTCGAGCGCAATCGGGATCGAGGCAGAAGAGGTGTTGCCGTGCATGGCGATGTTGGAATAGACGATCCCGCTGTCAACTTTCAGGTTGTTCGCCACGGCGTCCGTGATGCGCTGGTTGGCCTGATGGGGGATGAAGAGTTTCACGTCTTCGCCCTTGTAGCCCACCTCTTCCAACACCTCGCGCGACACGTCGGCCATCGAACGTACGGCCACCTTGAACAGTTCGTTGCCCTTCATGCGGAAGTAGTGCTGCCCCGTATTAACGTTGTCGGCGGTGATGCCGAGACGCGTGCCGCCGCCGGGCGCGTAGAGTTGTTCGGCGTAGCGGCCGTCGGAGCGGATGCGCGTGCCGAGGATGCCTCGCTCGTCGCCGTCGGACGCGCCGACGAGAGCCGCGCCCGCGCCGTCGCCGAAGATGACGCAGGTCGAACGATCCGTGTAGTCAACGTAGCGCGTCAAGACTTCCGCGCCGATGACGAGCGCGTAGCGCGCTTGGCCTCCGCGGATCATCTGGTTAGCGAGCGTCAAACCGTAGAGGAAGCCGGAGCAGGCGGCAGCCAAGTCGAAGGCGGCGGCGCGGTGCGCGCCGAGTTCGGCCTGGATCAGGCAGCCTGTTGAAGGAAGTATCTGGTCGGGTGTGACGGTGGCGCAGATGAGCAGGTCTATCTCTGACGGGTCAATGCGCGCGCGCTCGATGGCCTGTTGCGCGGCGCGGACGGCGAACTGCGACGTGTACTCGCCGTCGGCAGCCTTGTGTCGCTCCTTGATGCCCGTGCGCGAAGTGATCCACTCGTCAGAGGTTTCGACCAACTTTGCGAGGTCGGCGTTCGTCAACACGCCTTCGGGGTAAGCGCGCCCCGTGCTCAGAATGCGGGCGTTCGTGTTCGCCATCTTTAATCTCCAGCTTTCGACACTTGAAAACGCACGTCCGCCAGTTCCAACTCGCGCGCGTGCGTCCGGGCGATGCCCTCTTCGATGCGTTCGCTCGCGCCGCGCTCGGCAAACTCCTTGACGATGCGCACGGCGTTGCGGATGGCGCGCGCGTTCGAACTGCCGTGGCCGACAACAACCAAGCGTCGCACTCCCAAGAGCGGCGCGCCGCCATATTCCGAATAGTCGAGTTTCTTTTTCAAACGTTGAAAGGCCGGACGCGCCAGCATCGCCCCGGCCTTTGTGATGGCCGAGGCCGACAGTTCGCGTTTGATGAGCGAGATGACGGCGTCCTGCAAACCCTCTGAGAGTTTGAGCATCACGTTGCCGGTGAAGCCGTCCGTGACGATCACGTCAACCGCGCCCGTGAACACGTCGCGCCCTTCGACGTTCCCGACAAAATTCAGACTGCTCAATTCGCGCAGGAGCGGGAAGGCTTCCTTCGTCAGTTCGTTCCCCTTCGCCTCTTCCTCGCCGATGCTCATCAGGCCGACGCAAGGGCGGTTCGTCCCCAGCACCGAGCGCGAGTAAGCGTCGCCCATGATAGCAAACTGCGCCATCTGGTGCGGCTTGCAATCCGAGTTCGCGCCCACGTCCAACAAGAGGACGGGCTTGCCCGCCTTCGTCGGAATCAGGGCGGCGAGCGCGGGTCGATCCACGCCGGGCAACATGCCGATGACCATCTTGGCCGTCGCCATCGCCGCGCCGGTGTTGCCCGCCGAGATGAACCCGTCGGCCAAGCCTTCGGCGACGAGTTTCGCGCCGATGCGGAGTGAGCTTTTCTTCTTGCGCCGGACGGCGACGGCGACCGACTCGTCCATGCCGATCACTTCCGCCGCCTCGACGAACTGGATGCCCTGATCCCCATCCCTGCGCCAGCCGCAACGACGCAACTCCGGCACAACCTTCTCAGGCTGGCCGACGAGGATGACGCCGATCTGGAAGTCGCGCGCCGCCGCCAGCGCGCCGTCAATTTCCGGGTGCGGGGCGCGGTCGCTGCCCATCGCATCCACCACGACTTTACCCGTCAGTTGGCGTCCTTGCTTCATCTTGAGGCGCGCGTCGGGAGTGACCGCCGCTAGACTACCGCTGGCTTAGACTTCGGTGTTGATGCGAACCACTTCACGGCCTTTGTAATGGCCGCACTTCGGGCAGACGCGGTGGGGCATGCGCGGCTCTTGGCAGTTCGGGCAGGTCTGCGTCTGCGGGGCGCGCAGCGCGTCGTGCGCGCGGCGTTTGCCCGTGCGCGCTTTGGAATGTCGTCGTTTGGGATTAGGCATAATGATTCCTTACAAAGTTACTTACAAAGTTAAATGTGACGAGTGACCAGTGACGAGACAGTACAAGCAGTTTAACTTGTCACTTGTCACACGTCACTTGTCACTCTTTTTCAAAGCCGCGAGGGCAGCCCAGCGCGGGTCTATCTCCTGCCGCTCGCAGTGGCATTCTTGCGTGTTCAAATCCACGCCGCACGTCGGGCACAAGCCCTTGCAATCTTCGCGGCAGAGGTGGCGCGCCGGCAAAGCCAACACAATTTGTTCGCGCGCCAGTTCGCTCAGGTCAAGCTCGTCGCCTTCGTATGTGGCGAAGGTCAAGTCGTCTTCCTGTAACTCTATCGCCTCCGCGTCGGCCGCCAACGCTTCCTCCGGCACGTAAGTCACGTCAAACTCCGCGTTGACCGGGAAGACTACGGGGGCGACGCAGCGGTCACAGCGAACCTCGACCGAGGCGTTAATCGTGCCTCGCAGACGAACCTGCTCTTGTTGCTTGCTCGCGCGCCCTTCGAGCCGCGCTTCAGAGACGAGGCGCGTCAGTTCGTCTTCGAGTGGCAAGGCGTCGGGCGCGTAAACTGCGGCGAACGGTGCGCCCGCCTCGTTCAGTTTTTCGACCTCAATCCGCATGGCTCGTCCCCGCGAGGCGCGCACAGCCGCAAATCTCGGCCGCGCGCAAAAGGAGCAATTATAGCGGTCAGCGCGCGGGTGTCAACGTGCCAAAGCCGACTTTCGCCAGCGCGTCCTTGCGCAGCAAGTCGGCGAGACGTTTATCGCCCCCCGACAGCAGGCGTTTCCGCCGGTGCCGCCCCGCGCCGAAAAAACCGTGCAACAGCGTCTCGTCTGAGACTGCGCCGCGCCCCTTTTTCGCCCCGCGCGCGGCGTTCGTCTCCGCGCCGAGCGCGCGCGCGGTCGCAAAGGCTTTTCGCGCCGCCGCGGCCTCGCCCAGTTGCGACTGAATATGACCCAGCAACAGGAACGCCGCCGCGTAGTTTTCGTCCAACTCGACGGCCTTGCCCGCGTGCCTGAGCGCGGTGCGCAGACGCCCCAATTGCGCCGACGCGAGACTCAACAGATAATGCCCCTCGGCGCACGAACGCGCGGCGAGCGCCCGCTTGAAGTGCGCGTGCGCGCCCGCCCAGTTCTCCTCCTCTGCGTCGAAGCGTCCGAGCGCGTAGTGCGCGGCATAGGACGAGCCGCGCTTCTCTAGCGAGTCGTGCAACAGCTTGCGCGCCGCTTCGACCTCGCCCTCGTCGCCACAGGCGATGCCGAGCAGCAGGTAGACGTGCGTGCTGGCTGGCTGCGACTCGTGCGCCCGTTGCAGGTAGGCGCGGGCAAGCGCGTACTTGCCCTCGCGGAAGAATTGCAGGCCGAGGATGAAGTTAAGCGTCGCGTGCGCGGGCGCGAGCGCCGAGGCGCGTTCCAACTCGCGTTTCGCGCGCGCAGTCTTCCCCGCGCCCAACAACTCCAACCCGCGGCCGACGAACCCCGCGAACACTTCCCCGTCCTTGCCCTCGTAATCGTCAACGATGTTGGCGCGCAAGAATTCAACGTCGCTCAGTTCCTTGCCCGCCGTCTTCTCGCCCGCGAGCGCGGCGCGATACAGGCTGTTCAACCTCTGGCGGTCAACCTTCCCGGCCTCGACCAGCAAGTCAATCAGACTTTCGAGCAGCGTGTGATCCGAGAGCGCGATCTGCGACTGCTTCAACAGCAGTTCAAAACCCTTTTCGAGCCGCTCGGCGAAGCGCAGCAAATTGTTTTCCAACAGCGACACGCGCTCCATCAACCCTTCGGCGTGCTGCGCGTCGGCCGCCGCCTCTTCCTCGAAACGCAACGTCGAAGGCTCGACCACCAGCATCAAACGCGTCCCGCAACGCCCGCACAACTCCTCGCCCAGCGGGTTCGCCGCGCGGCATCTCTGGCAACGTATCTCTTGAAAACTTCTACGCATCTTTTTTAAGTGACGAGTGACAGGTGACAAGTGACAAGTTTCTTTGCTTTAACTTGTCACCTATCACTCGTCACTTGTCACTGTACTCATAAAACCCGCGCCCCGATTTGCGGCCGAGCCAACCGGCGTCAACGTAACGCTTGAGGAGGGGGCAGGGGCGATACTTGGGATCGCCGAGTTCTTCGTGCAGGACGTTGAGGATGGCGAGGCACACGTCGAGGCCGATGAAGTCGGCGAGCGTGAGCGGCCCCATCGGGTGATTCATGCCGAGTTTCATGATGCCGTCAATTGCTTCGCGCGTCGCGACCGACTCGTGCAGGGCGAAGATCGCCTCGTTGATCATCGGCATCAGGACGCGGTTCGAGACGAAGCCCGGCGAGTCGTTGCATTCGAGCGGAATCTTTTCGAGTCTCTCGGTCAGCGCGTGCGTGCGCGCGTAAGTCTCGTCCGAAGTGGCGATGCCGCGGATCACTTCCACGAGTTTCATCACGGGCACGGGGTTCATAAAGTGCATGCCGATCACTCGGTCGGCGCGGCGCGTCGCTCCGCCGAGTTTCGTGATCGAGATGGAGGAAGTGTTCGAGGCGAGGATGGTTTCGGGTCGGCAGAGTTCGTCAAGCGCGCGGAAGATTTCCGACTTGACCGCGAAATTTTCCGTCACGGCTTCGACGACGAACGCCGCGCCTTCGAGCGCGCCCAACTCGGTCGTCGCCGTGATGCGGCCGACGATGGCGCGCTTCTCTTCCTCCGTGAGCCGCGCCTTGTCCACGTCGCGTTGCAGGCTGCGGTCAATGCTCTTGAGGCCGCGCTCCAAAAACTCGTCCTTCACGTCGCGCATGACGACCGTGTAGCCCGCGCGCGCCGCCACCTGCGCGATGCCGTTGCCCATCGTCCCCGCGCCGATCACCCCGATAGTCTCTGTCACTTTTCTCTTCTCCCCGGAAATTTATTAACTGCGCCAGTCCGGCGGCTGTGCCGGCGGCACGTACTCGCGCTCGCGCCCCTGACTCTTCTGCGCGTTCCACTCTGAGGCGGACGGCGGCGGGGGCGTGTCGCGCAGCGCGTAAGGCCGCTGCGGGCTGGTGTAGGTTCTGTCGTACATGGCTCTGCCCGCGTCGCTGAACATGAACCAGAAAGAGTAGACCGCGATGGCCGTCCCCAGCGGGAAGCTCATCGCTTCAAGCACGGCCGCGACGATGCTCGCCGGTTTCGCCCATGACTTATGTTTCAGGATCGCGTAGCCCGCGATGAACGAGGGCAGCGTGATGATGAAAGATAGGAACAGGATGAAGGTCAAGACGAGCATGAAGATGCCGACGGGCGCGTCATTGCCGGGAACCGCGAACATGACTGCGCTGAAAAAAAAGAGCATCACGAGCATCATCAATGCGCTCAACCCGCCGTAGGCGAGATGACAGATGCCGAGAGCCTTGTTGTGATCTTCAGGCGTCATTTATCGCTCCACCGCCATCGCCACGGCGTTGCCGCCGCCGAGGCACAGCGCGCACAACCCGCGGCGCGCGTTGCGTCGTTTCATCTCGTAGAGGATCGTCGTCAAGAGTCTCGATCCCGACTGGCCGATGGCGTGGCCGAGCGCGACCGCGCCGCCGTTGACGTTGACCTTCGCCGGGTCGAGTTCCAGTTCGCGGATGATGGCGACAGCCTGCACGGAGAACGCCTCGTTGAGTTCGATTAAGTCCACTTCGTTCAGAGACCACCCGGCCTTCTTCAAGACTTTGCGGATCGCTTCGACCGGAGCCATCATCACGAGTTCCGGCTGGATGCCCGAAGTGGCCTGCGCCGCGATGCGCGCCAGAGGTTCGACGCCGAGCGCACGCGCGCGTTCGAGCGACGTGACGACCACGGCCGACGCGCCGTCGTTGACTCCCGGCGCGTTGCCCGCCGTCACCGTCCCGCCTTCTTTCTTGAACGCGGGCTTGAGCTTGGCGAGGGCTTCGAGCGAAGTGTCTTCGCGCACGGCCTCGTCCGTGTCGAACATTGTGGGCGCGCCCTTCTTGTTCGGAATCTCCACGGGGACGATCTCGTCTCTGAACTTGCCCGCCTTGATCGCCGCCGCGGCCTTGTGGTGCGAGTTCAGGGCGTACTCGTCCTGTTCGGCGCGCGTCACGTTGTAGCGTTCGGCGACGACCTCGCCCGTGTTGCCCATGTGGTAATTCTCGAACGCGCACCACAGCCCGTCGTGAATCATCGCGTCAACGAGCGTGCCGTTGCCGAGCCGGTAGCCCTCGCGCGCCTTCGGCAAAAGATAAGGCGCGTTCGACATAGACTCCATTCCGCCCGCGACGACGATCTCCGCGTCGCCGAGTTTCACCTCCTGCGCCGCCATCATCACGGACTTCAACCCCGAACCGCAGACCTTGTTGATCGTCACGGCCGAGACGCCGAACGGAATCCCGCCCTTGAGCGCGGCCTGCCGCGCCGGGTTCTGCCCGACGCCCGCCTGCACCACGTTCCCCATGATCACTTCGTCCACGTCCTCCACCGCGACGCCCGCGCGCCGCACGCTCTCGCGCACGACGAGCGCGCCCAGATCAGTCGCCGAAAAATCCTTCAACGCACCCTGAAACTTCCCCGTCGGCGTCCGCGCCGCGCTGATGATAACCGCCTCTGTATTGTCCGGCATGATAGCTCATTAAAAAGTGACAAGTGACGAGTGACAAGCGACGAGATAAAGAAAGCGACTTGCACGTCACTTGTCACTCGTCACTTGTCACTATAACAATGATTATACGTTGGCACTTTGGAGAGTCAAGCAACCGTTCGGTGCGACGCGGGGCGTCGAATTGGCAACGGCCGCGCGCCGGTGTTAGACTCCGACGCGCCCGAAGCGTCAGCGCAAGCGGGCTATTTCATTTCTCGTCCCTTTTAAATTTCATGCAGGCACTCATTCTCGCAGGCGGTCAGGGCACACGACTCCGCCCGCTCACGGTTCACACGCCGAAGCCCATCGTCCCCATCTGCAACCGCTCGTTCCTGCTCTACCAGATTGACACGCTGCGCGATGCCGGGATCACAGACATCACGCTCTCGCTCTCGTACCAGCCGCACAAGATCGAGCAACTGATCGGCGACGGCTCGGCGCACGGCGTCAAGATCAAGTACACGGTCGAGCCGCAGCCGATGGGCACGGCCGGGGCGTACAAGTTCGCCGAAGAGTTGCTACGCGAGCCGACGGTCGTCTTCAACGGCGACATCCTGACCGACCTCGACCTCGAACGCGTCATCCGCGAACACAACGCACGACGCGCGGCGGCGACGCTTGTGCTCGCGCCCGTCGAGAACCCCAGCGCCTACGGCCTCGTCGAAACCGAAACGGACGGCCGCGTGCGTCGCTTTCTGGAAAAGCCGAAGCCGGACGAGATCAGCGTCAACACGATCAACGCGGGGACTTACGTCCTCGAACCGCGCGTGCTCGATCTCATCCCGGCGGGCGAAAATTATTCCTTCGAGTACCAACTCTTCCCCGACCTGCTCGCGCGCGGCGAACCCTTCTACGCGCACATCCCCGACCACGCCTACTGGATTGACATCGGCACGACCGCGCGCTACCTGCAAGTGCATCAAGACCTGCTCGCCGGTCGCGTCGGCCACGTCAACCTCGACGGACGGCGCGGCGAGTTCGCGTCAACCGCCGACGCAGAGATTGACGCCCTCTCGCTCGTCGCGGCCGACTGCACGATTGAAGAGGGCGCGCGCGTCGTCAACTCCGTGCTCGGCGAGGGTTGCCACGTCGAAGCGAACACGCTGGTCGAAAACTCCGTCATCTGGTCGCATACGCGCGTGTGCGCGGGCGCGAACGTCTCCGGCGCGATCATCGGGCGCGGCTGTCACGTCGGGCGCGCGGCACGCGTCGGTGCGGGCGCGACGCTCGGCGACGAAACCTCTCTCAGCGATTACACGCAGACGGGCGGCGCGTTGTGAGCGGGCGTACCGTCCACGAACGTGTCCCGCGCACGCCGATCCTGTTCGGCACGGACGGCTGGCGCGCGGTCATCGCCGACGCGTTCACCTTCGCCAACCTCGAACGCGTGGCGCAGGCTTACGCAGACTTTCTCAACGGCGCGCACCAAACGTCACAGGCTAAGAGCGCGGGCGAAGCGACGGAGACGCCGCACGTCGTCGTCGGCTACGACCGGCGTTTCCTGTCGGAGAAGTTTGCCGCGCGCGCGGCCGAGGTGTTGGCGGGCAACGGCATCCGCGTCGCGATGTTCGACGGCGACGTGCCGACGCCGCTCGTCTCGTGGGCGGTGCGCGAGCGCGGCGCGGCGGGCGGCGTGGTCATCACGGCCTCGCACAACCCGGCGGAGTTCAACGGCTTCAAGATCAAAGCCCCCTGGGGTGGGAGCGCGACGCGCGAGACGACGGCCGCCGTCGAAGCACTCGTTGACGCACAGACGCCGCGTCGTAGCGACGTAACGGAAGCGATGCGGGGCGGGTTGGACGGGGCGGTCGAAAGTTACCGCGCGCAGGTCGCGTCTTACGTCGATCTCGAACGACTGCGGGCGGCGCGTGCGCGAGTCGTCGTTGATCCGATGCACGGGTCGGGCGGTCGTTGGGTGGAGAGTTTTCTTAAAGGCGGTGCGCTCGACGTGGAGACGATTCGCGCCGAACGCGACACGCAGTTCGGCGGCGTCAACCCCGAACCGATTGAACGCAACCTCGCCCCTTTGCGCGCGCGCGTCGCCGGAGCGGGCGCGCTCGTCGGCTTGGCGACGGACGGCGACGCCGACCGCGTGGGCGCGGTCAACGAACTCGGCGAGACGATGACGATGCACGAAGTCGTCCCGCTCTTGCTCCTGCATCTCGCGCGCCGGCGCGGGATGACGGGCGGCGTCGTCAGAACCTTCTCGCAGTCGGTGTTGACGAAACGCATCGCCGCCGCGCACGACTTGAAACTTTACGAGACGCCCATCGGCTTCAAGTACGTCGCAGACCTGATGCTGCGCGAGGACATCTTGATCGGCGCGGAGGAATCGGGCGGCGTCGGCGTCAAAGGCCACATCCCGGAGCGCGACGGCATCCTCAATTCGCTGCTCTTTCTCGAAGCAATCGTCGCGGCGGGCAAGCCGCCTTCGGAGTTGGTCAGGGAGATGCACCGCGAGTTCGGCGAGTTCTACTTCGGGCGGCGCGACCTGCACCTCGAAGTGGCGCGCGGGCTGAACTTCGTCGAGACGCTTTCCGCCGCGCCGCCCGAAACGTTGGCGGGTCAGACCGTCCAAGGCTTCTCGCATCTCGACGGGACGAAGCTCACCTTCGGCGACGAATCGTGGCTACTCTTCCGCCAGTCCGGCACAGAACCCGTCCTGCGCATCTACGCCGAAGCCACCTCCGTCGCCAGGATGAACGAACTGCTCGACGCGGGCAGCGCGTTGGCGTTACAAGCAGAGGTCAGAGGTTAGGAGAGGACAGTTTCAACTAACACCTCCCGGCGAAATCTAACGACGACCTTCGACTGCTTTTCACTGACCTCTGATCAATAACCTCTGCCCTCTGCCCTTATGCCTGAGCTACCCGAAGTTGAACTCGTCGCGCGTGCCCTCGACGGCCTTGTCAGTTCGCGCCGCGTGGTGGCGGCGCGACTGTTGCGCGCGGGTCTCGCGCCGGACACGCCGCCCGCCGTCTTCGCACGCGCCTTGCGCGGCCGACGCATCGAGCGCGTGGCACGTCGCGGCAAGCACATCCTCTTCGAGTTGGAGGGTGCGCGCGTGCTCATCGCGCACCTGCGCATGACCGGGAGATTCATGCTCCTGCCCCTTGAAGCCCCTCTGCCGAAGCACACCCACGCCGTCTTTTACCTCGACGACGAGCGTCGTCTCGTCTTCTCCGACCAACGGCATTTCGGGATGATGAAACTCACCCGCGCGGCCGAACTCGCCGACGCCAAAGAACTGCGCCTGCTCGCGCCCGAACCCTTCTCCGGCGACTTCACGCCCGCCTACCTGCGCGCCACCTTCGCACGCACGCGTCGCACCTTGAAAGAGACCTTACTCGACCAGACGAAGGTGACGGGTCTCGGCAACATCTACGCCGCCGAGGCTCTCTTTCTCGCACGCATCAACCCCTTCCGCGTCGCCGCCGAGATCTCCGCGCGCCGACTGCCACGCCTGCATCGCGCTATCCTCGACATCTTCAACGAAGCAATCTCGCACGGCTCGACCATGAACGTTGACCCTGAGAACATCGACGGCAGCTACTACGACGGCGGCTTCAACGGCCGCTGGCGCGTCTACGACCGCGAGGGCGAACCCTGTATAGATTGCCGCGCCCCCATCCGCCGCATCACCCACGCCGGACGCTCGACGTATTTTTGCCCACGCTGCCAACGGCGATAGGAACGGGTAAGGGGAAAAGGGGAAAGGGTAAAGGTTGAAGACAAAAAAGCGGGGCGCAGCGATCAAGTGCTGCGCCCCGCTTTCGGTTTCACCCTTCTCCTTTACCCCTTACCCTTTCCCCAAGTCTTATAAGTTTTGGACGATGAAGTCCGTCATCATCTGTCGCATGTGTTTGAGAAGGAGCGGGTCGGTCACGCCGTGGCGCGACTTGGGATAGAGCATGAGTTGGAACGGCTTGTTCGCTTTCTGCAATTCGTAGGCGAACTGGATGGTGTTCTGGACGTGAACGTTGTCGTCCATCGTGCCGTGGATGAGCAGCAGTTTGCCGTGCAAATCTTTTGCTGCAAAGAGCGGCGAACTCTTGCGGTAGCCTTCGGGGTTGTTCTGCGGCGTGCCCATGTAACGCTCCGTGTAGATGCTGTCGTAATCGCGCCAGTCGGAGACCGTGCCCCCGGCGATGCCGATCTTGAAGCTCTGGCTGTGCGTCAGCGCGTACGAGGTCATGTAACCGCCGTAGCTCCAACCCCAGAGGCCGATGCGCGAGCCGTCAACGTAGGGCTGCGACTTCAACCAAGACACGCCGTCTTCCAGATCGCGCAGTTCCAACTCGCCGAAGTTGCGATAGACCGGCCAAGCCGATTCGACGCCCTTGTTGCTCGCCGTGCGGTTGTCGCAAATCCAGACGATGTAGCCCTTCTGCGCGAGCAACTGATGCCAGAGGTAGCCGACGCCGCCCCAACGGTCGGCCACCTGCGCGGCCTGCGGCCCGCTGTAGGTGAACGACATCACAGGGTATTTTTTCGACGGGTCGAAGTCCGGCGGGCGAATCATCATCGCCTCCATCGTGAAGCCGTCGCGCGTCTTGACCTGCATCAGTTCGGCCTTGCCGAGTTTGTACTGACTCAAAGTCGGAACTTTGTTCTCGGCCAGCACGCGCACGAGTTTGCCGCTTGCGTCGTAGAGACGCACCTGCTGCGGCGTGTTGATGTCGCTCCAGTAGTGGACGTAGTGCGTGAAGGTCGGGTTGAAATCGACGCGGTGGCCGCCCGCGCCCTGCGTGATGCGCGTCAGCCCCGTGCCGTCCAGCTTGATGCGGTAGGCGTTCGGCGAAATCTGGCTCGCCTCCGTGCCCGTGAAATAGAGGATGCCCTTCGCCTCGTCAACGCCCTGAATCGAACGTATCTCCCACTTGCCGTCCGTCACCTGCCGGATCAACTTGCCGTCGGCCGCGTAGTGATAGAGGTGCTGCCAGCCGTTGCGGTCGCTCAGCCAGAGGAACGAGCCGTCTTTCAAATAACGCGGGTTGTCGTCCTTCGCCTCGACCCACGCCTTCGTCTCTTCGCGGAACAGCGTCGTGGTCTTGCCGTCCGACGCGTTGGCGTGGTTGAGGTCGAGATACTTCTGCTCTCGATCCTGCGCGTGGAAGATGACCCGGCGACTGTCGGGCGTCCAGCCGACGCGCGTGATCAAGAGGTCTTCGGGCATGTACTTGCCCCTGTCCGCCCAGCGCGTCGCGCCGCCGGAGGCGTTGACGATGCCGAGTTTAACTATCGGATTCGGGTCGCCCGCCTTCGGGTAGGGCGTGATCTCCAACTCCTGCCGGACGGGGATGTGATCCACGACGGCGAACTCGTGCACCGGCGTTTCGTCGAGACGCAGGTAGGCGATCATGTTCGAGTCGGGACTCCACCAGTAGCCCTCGAAATTGCCGCGCCCGTAGAGTTCTTCCTGATACACCCAGTCGAGGC
>JAUZFQ010000037.1 GCA_030838445.1 Pyrinomonadaceae bacterium
TCATCGGTGGTCTCATCGCGCGCGTGGCGTGCGGGCGACCGCGCGTGCGCGCCTTCGGCGAGATGGTCGCGCTCCTCTGGGCGGAGGGTAATCAAGACGCCGCGATCCGCCTCGAAGAACTCTGGAACGAGTTGCACCGGACGCGCTCCTTCACGCTCTTCTGCGCCTACCCCATGCAGGGCTTCGGCTGCGCGTCGGGCGCGCGCGGACTCGGCGACGTCTGCACCACGCACGCGCGCGTCATCCCGGCCGAGAGTTATTCCGGCATCGCCGACGCAGACGAACGCCTCCGCACCATCATCAGTTTGCAGCAGAAGGCGCGGACGCTGGAAGCGGAGATCGCGGAACGCAGGGAAGCCGAGGAACGACTCCGCGCCGCGCTCGCGCGCGAGCAGGTGGCGCGCGCCGACGCCGAACAGGCCAACCGCCTCAAGGACGAGTTTCTCGCCACGGCTTCGCACGAACTGCGCACGCCTTTGACGGCCATCCTCGGCTGGTCGCACATGCTGCTGCACGGTCAGTTAAACGAGGCGAACGCGGCGCGCGCCGTGGCGACCATCGAGCGCAACGCCAAGGCGCAGGCGCAACTCGTCGAAGACATCCTCGACGTGTCGCGCGTCATCACGGGCAAGCTCCGGCTCGAAGTCGCGCCGGTTGACATCGCCCCGGTCATCAACGCCGCCATTGATTCGGTGCAACTGGCGGCCGACTCGAAAAATATTCAACTCTCCGTGACGTTCGACCCGTCGGCGCGACACGTCTCCGGCGACGCCGGTCGCTTGCAACAAGTGGTCTGGAACTTGTTGTCGAACGCCGTCAAGTTCACGCCCGAAGGCGGGCGCGTCGAAGTGCGACTCGAACGCGCGGGCGCGCAGGCGCGGCTCACCGTCAGCGACGACGGCTGCGGGTTCAGCCCCGCCTTCGTCCCCTACATCTTCGACCGCTTCCGGCAGGCCGACGGCACAAGCACGCGACGCCACGGCGGCCTCGGACTCGGCTTGGCAATCGTGCGCCACCTCGTCGAACTCCACGGCGGCACCGCGCGCGCCGACAGTCCCGGTGAAGGCCGCGGCGCGACCTTCACCATCACGCTCCCGCTCGCCACCGCCCCGCCAGCCGCGAAAGACCACGGGCACAACAGCGCGACGGGCGACGATTATTCGTGGCGTCCCGGCGAGAGCGGAGCGACGCGCGTCAAAGCGCCCCTCTCGCTCGAAGGCGTGCGCGTGCTGCTCGTCGAAGACGACGAGGACAGTCTCAACACGCTCGCCGCCATCCTCACCGGCTATCAGGCCACGGTGCAGACGGCCGCCTGCGCCGCCGACGCGCTCGACGCGCTCAATTGGTACAAGCCCGACGTTCTCATCTCCGATCTGGCGATGCCGCGCGAGGATGGCTACTCGCTCATCTCCAAACTCCGCGCGCGCGAAGCAAACACCGGCGAGCAGACGCCCGCCATCGCCCTGACCGCCTACGTCAGAGTCGAAGACCGCGCCCGCGCCCTCTCCGCCGGCTTCAACACGTTCGTCCCCAAACCCGTCAATCCCGGCGAACTGATCAACGCCATCCTCAACCTCGCCAGCCCCCACGCGCCCGACCTGCTCCTCTCCGATTCCGAGATGTGACAGGCGGGCTTCGACACGAAACACACAAACGACCAACAGGCGCTTCTCGAATGAAGCGCCTGTTTCATTTTCACGTAGCGTACGGTCGCCCGCGTGACGACGAGAAATTTCCCTCGCCGTCTCGCAAAATTCGTATACTCTGCGCCGGCAATTCGAGTTATAGCTGAAAGCCGTCTCTCACAAAGATATGTCTCACCCACCGCCAGTCAAAAAGGTCATGATCAGCAGCACCGCGCTTGACCTGCCGGAGCACCGCAAGGAAGTCGAGGACGCGTGCCTGCGGCAGGGCATGTTCCCGACGATGATGGAACGTCTGCCCGCGAGCGATGCCGAAGCCATCTCGACCTCACTCGCGATGGTGGACGAGGCGGACATTTACGTCGGCGTCTTCGCACACCGCTACGGATACGTGCCGAAGGAGGGCAACCCGCAACAGATTTCCGTCACCCAGATGGAATACGAACGCGCCGTCGAGCGCAAAATCCCGCGCCTAATATTCGTCATTGATAAGAAGCACCCGCTCGGCGATTTCACCATAGAGGACATAGACAAGGGCGAGAGCGCGGAGAAGTTGGCACAATTCAAGGCGCGCGTTGAGACGGAGAACATCGTCAACTTCTTCAAATCGCCCACCGACCTGCGCGCGCACGTCATCAACAGCCTCTCAAAACTTCGCCAGCCCGACCTCAACACGTTCCACTACGTCAGCGACATCCCCGCGCCGCCCGAACCGTTCATCGCGCACCCCTACACGCTGCTGCAAACGCACCGCCTCGTCGGCCGCCAGCCCGAACTCAACCTCCTGACCGATTGGGTCGCCCGCCCCGACTCCGCCGTCTACCGCGCGCACATCCTCAACGTCATCGCCATCGGCGGACTCGGCAAAAGCGCGCTCACCTGGAAATGGTTCAACGACATCGCCCCGCAAGAGATGCGCCCGCTCGCCGGTCGCCTCTGGTGGAGCTTCTACGAATCCGACGCCACCTTCGAGAACTTCATCACCCGCGCCCTCGCCTACGTCACCCGCCGCCCGCTCACCGAAGTGCAGCAAACGCCAGCACCCGAACGCGAGTCGCAACTCCTCACCGCCCTCGACCGCGAACCACATCTCCTCGTCCTCGACGGCCTCGAACGCATCCTCATCGCCTACGCCCGCATGGACGCCGCACACCTCTCCGACGACGACTACGACCGGCAGACCGCCAACTACGTCGCCAACGCACACGGCCTGCCCGCGAGTGCCGCTCAATCCTTCACGGGCGAGCACCGCCTACGCAAAACCGCCGACCCGCGCGCCGGCTCATTCCTCCGCAAACTGGCGAACGTGCGCGCCGCGCGCATCCTCGTCAGCACGCGCCTCTACCCCGCCGATTTGCAAAGTAGAACGGACGAGCCGCTGCCCGGTTGCTACGCTCTCTTCCTACCGGGGCTGGCCGATGACGATGCGCTCGAACTGTGGCGGGCGTTCGGTGCGTCCGGCGCGCGCGATTCATTGTTGCCACTTTTCCAGCGGGCGGATAACCACCCGCTGTTGATTCAGGCGTTAGCGAGCGAGGTGGCGCGCTACCGTCCCGCGCCCGGCGACTTCGACGCGTGGCAGCGGGCGCACCCCGATTTCGATCCCTTCGGCCTACCGCTCGTGCAGGTGAAGTCGCACGTGCTGGCGTTCGCCCTGCGCGGGTTGGCCGATAAAGCGCAGCAAGTGTTGCGCACCATCGCCGCATTCAGAATGCCCGCGCGCTACGACACGCTAGCCGAATTGTTGATAGGCGAAGGAAAGCCATGCGCCGCCGAGCGTGAGTTGGATGAGTTGCTGACCGAGTTGGAAGACCGGGGACTCGTCGGCTGGGACAAGCGCGCCAACCGCTACGACCTGCACCCGCTCGTGCGCGGCGTGGTGTGGAGCGGCCTGAGCGACGACGCCCGGCGCGGCGTCTATACGAGTCTGCACGCTCACTTTGAAGCAGTGCCGAAGATTGACGATTGGCGAAAAGTCAACAGCCTCGAAGACCTCACGCCCGCCATCGAGTTGTACAACACGCTGATCGGGCTGGGACGTTATGATGATGCCTTTGTAGTTTTTCGTGACCGATTGAGTAAAGCCACGCTCTACCGTCTGAGTGCTAGCCGACAACGGGCCGAACTTCTGGAGTTGCTCTTTCCTAAGGGGCTGGAGCAGTTGCCGCGTCTGAACAGGCAAGACGCTCAAGCCTTCACACTCAATGCGCTGGCATTAGGGTATAAATTGAGCGGACAACCGGAGCGCGCAGCCGCGTTGTACCGCCGCAGTATCATAATTCGTTTGGAGATGAAGAGTGGCAGCAACCTCAGCGTCGCTTTGCGCAATCTGTCAAACACGTTGCGGCTGTCAGGCGCGCTGTGCGAGTCGGAGTCTACCGCACGCCGCGCGCTGGTCATCACACGCGAGCAGGATAACCGTTTTCAGGAAGCGATCAGTCTGTATTGGCTTGGTTTGACGCTGGCGGCGCGTGGTCTTGCAAACGAATCCGGGTCTGCCCTACAGCGATCTTTGCACCTGTTTAGAGAGCAGTTTGAAAGTCAAAGTGAAGGCGGAGCAAATACTTTTCTCGCGCAGAGAGCACTGTGGCTTGGCGAGTTTGCGGGCGCGCTACCGTTTGCCAACCGCGCGTGGGAGTTAGCTCATGTTCGGAGCAATGAGCGTGACTTCATTCTCGCGGCGCGAGCGCAAGGCGAGGCGGCGTTGGGATTGGATGATCTCGCTATCGCCGATGAGCGGCTGCATCACGCACTCACCCGCGCGCGGCTCGTGAGCCTGCTCGAAGAGGAACTCCCCGCTCTCGTCGCGCTGGCCGAATTGCGGCGACGGCAGGGTGATTTGAAAGCGGCGCGCGAGTTTCTGGATGATCTGTGGGAGGCGGCGGAGCGAGGGCCGTACCCGCTGTTTCATGCGGATGCGTGTAACGTGCTGGCGCAGATTGAGCGTGACGCGGGCGACGAGGCGGCGGCGGTCGAGGCGGCGACGAAGGCGTACGGGTTGGCGTGGTGTGATGGGCCACCCTTTGCGTATCACTGGGGGGTGGAGCGGGCGCGGAGGCATTTGCGGGAGTTGGGGGCGGCGGAGCCGGAGATGGTGGCGTTTGATGCGTCGAAGTTTGAGCCGATGCCGGAGGTGGAGATTGACCCGGAGGATGAGTTTCATGTGGGGGAGAGTGGCGGCGGGGAAGTTGGCGGGTAGGTTGATTACTGTCGCGCTGCACGGCTGAAAGTAGTGAGCGGCGGATAGGCGAGTTGGAGGCCTAACCGGCAGAACTGAAATCGTATGTAGAAAGGCAGTCGAGACTCTCAGAGTCTCGACTGCCTTTGTCGTGTGCGGCGCGGGTTTGAGTCGGGCGCGAGTTGTGTGGTTGTCGCTCTACTTCCGGTTTTTGAATTGGTCGTAGAGTTCGGTGTGGCGGCTGTTGAGGGGGACTTGGCGGCCGTTGATGAAGAGGTGGCGGATGTGTGTGCGGGCTTCGAGGAGGTCGCCGTCGGTGATGACGAGGTTGGCGATCTTGCCCACTTCGATTGAGCCGAGGCGGTCGCCGACGCCCATGATCTGCGCGGGGTAGAGGGTGACGGACTTCAAAGCGTCGGCGTGGGAGAGGCCGAAGGCGGCGGCCATCCCGGCGCGGTAGGGGAGGTCGCGCACCTCCGCGCCCTGATCGCCGGTGGAGAGCGCGAAGCGCACGCCCGCCTGTTGGAGTTTGGCGGCGCTCTCGTAGAGCACGTCGTAGAAGTCGTCTTCGCGGCTCGGCAGGTCGAAGAGTCCGCCGAGGATGACGGGGACGTTTTTCTCTTTGAGGAACGCAGCGATCTTCGACGCGTCGTTGCCGCCGAGGATGATGGGCTTGAGTTTCAACTCTTCACTGAAACGGACGATGGCGCGTATCTCGGCCTCGCGGTCGGCACGGAAGACGACGGGGCGTTCGCCGCGCACGTAAGGGACGAGCGAGGCGAGCACCACGTCGGCGTCGGGACGCGGCAAGTTGCGATCAGCGTTCGCCGCGTCCATCGCGCGGCCGTAGGCTTCGGCGTCGCGCAGGAGCTTGCGTAGTTGTTCGACCTGCCGGTCGCGCGCCGTGGCGGCCTCTGCGGGGTTCGCCTGCGCCTGTTGGAAGAAGCCGCCGAAGCCGCCGCCCCCGGCCGCGCGCGGGTAGTTGACGACGAGCGCGGCCGTCGGCACGACCGACATCTCCTGCGGGCTTGAGCCGAGCAGGTTGATCAGCGCGGCCTGACCGGAAATGATCCCGCCCGACGGCGAACTCAAAACGCTCGTCACGCCGTTGACGCGGGTGACGGCGACGTGCGCGCTGTGCGGGTTGATGCCGTAGAAGGCCTGCGCGTTCGGGTTCATGTCGCCGACTTCGGCCACATCCACGGTCGGGTTCGCGCCCTGCGGAATCTCGACGAGTCCCATCGAAGTGCCGAGGTCAATCATGCCGGGATAGACGGAGAGGCCGCGCGCGTCAATCTCAATCGCGCCCGCGGGGACGGCGACGTTCGTGCCGACGGCGTTGATCTTGCCGTCGCGGACGACGACAGTTCCATTCTCGATGTCCGCGCCGGAGACGATGACGATGCGCGCGTTGCGGATCGCGTAAGTGCCCGGCGTGCCCGACATGAACTGCGTCCCCATCGTGCTCGAAGCCTGCTGCGCCGAAGTGATAGGCGCGGCAGAGAAGAGTAGCAACGCGGCGAGCGCGAACGACATCCGGCGCGCGTGAGCAATGCTGCGCAAGACGACGTTTGCGACTGAACGTGCGACGACGTGTGCGACTGATCGCGCGGCGACGTGCGAGAAAGTTGTCAGGCTCATCGGTGGTTGTCTCCTTCTCCGTTGTCAACGTCGTCGTCGTCGTGATGATTGGCGGGGCGTCTTCGCGGCGCGCCGGGCTGTGCGCCGCCCTCTGTGGGCGGGCGGTTAACTTCCGCCTTCAACAACTCTTCGCGCTCGCGTTGCAACTCGGGGCGGCGCGCGAGGTCTTGCTGGCGGTCGAAGAAGATGTCGCCGTCAATGAACGTGGTCTCGACGCGCGAGTAGACGCTGAATGGGTGCGCCGTCCAGATGGCGAGGTCGGCGTCTTTCCCCACTTCGATTGAGCCGACGCGCTCCTGTATGCCGAGTTGGATCGCCGGGTTGATCGTGATCAGGCGCAGGGCTTCGTCTTCCGTCAGGTCGCCGTACTTCATCATCTTCGCGGCGTCAATGTTCAGGCGGCGCGCGCGTTCGTCCGAGTCGGAGTTGATGGAGACGACGATCCCGGCGCGCGTCATCACGGCGGCGTTGTAGGGGATGGCGTCGTAGGCTTCGATCTTGTAACCCCAACTGTCTGCGAACGAGGACGCGCCCGCGCCGTGCGCCGCGATCTCTTTCGCCACCTTGTAGCCTTCGAGCACGTGTTGGAGCGTCCTGATCTTGAAGCCGAACTCGTCGGCGATATTCAAGAGCATGATGATCTCGTCGGCGCGGTAACAGTGCGCGTGAACGAATCGCTTGCCTTCGAGAATTTCGACGAGCGGTTCGAGTTGCAGGTCGCGGCGCGGCGCGATCAAATTCTTCTCGTTGCGCGCGACGGCGGCGCGGTGCTCGTCCCAACTGCGCTTGTAGTTGCGCGCGCGCGTGAAGGCGTCGCGCAAAACTTCTTCCTGCCCCATGCGCGTCGCGGGGTAGCGGCGCGTCTGGCCGGGGAGCACCGTGGAACTCGCGCGTTTGACGTTCTCGCCGAGCGCGAACTTGATGCCCGGCGGCGCGCCCGGAAAGATGAACTCGGCGACGGGGCGGCCGTACTTGATCTTGACCACAGTGTTCTGCCCGCCGATGGTGTTGGCCGAGCCGTGCAGGACGTTGAGCGTGGTGACGCCGCCCGCGAGTTCGCGGTAGAGGTTGGGCGCGGTCGGGTTCAGCATGTCGCGGATGCGCACCATCGAGGTGACGGAGAGCGTGCCCTCGTTGATCGCGTCGGACATCGAGTGCGAGTGCGCGTCCACGATGCCGGGCATGACGTACTTGCCCGTGGCGTCAATGACGCGCGCGCGATCCGGCGCTTTCAGATTTTGACCGACGCCCGCGATCTTGCCGTTGCGAATCAGGATGTCTGTGTTGGCAAGCGTGCCGCGCGTGATGGTGAGCACGGTCGCGTTGCGAATCAACGTCTCCGTCGCGGCGGCGTTAGACGTGCCGCGCGCCGCGCCCTCGCGCGGCCGCTGCTGCGGCTGCTGCGCCCGCGCCGCAGACCCCACGCCCCACACGGGCGCGAGCACGGCCAGCGAAACGAAAAGTGAAATAAGTTTTCTCATATTAAGCTCCATCGAAGAATGCAGATTGCGGATTGCGGAATGCGGATTAAAAAGACAATCGGTTTTGTAATCCGCATTCCGCAATCCGCATTCGTCAATTTGCTCGCTGCGGCGTGGTGCTGCCACCGGCGCGCGTGCCGTTGAAAGTGCCCGCGCCTGCGCCGACGGTCGTGAACGTGCCGCGCATTTCGTTGCCGCTGATCGTGCCGTTGAAGGTGGCCTCGGTGGTTTGCGTGCCGGTCGTGACGGGCACGGTGAACTTGATGTCGCCCGACGCGCCGACGCTTGCGTTCGCGATCTGCGCCGAGCCGAAGTCGCCTTGAATCGAACCGCTCAGGCGTTCCGTCTCCTGTTGGAGCGTGAGCGTGAGCGAGCGTTCGGGTTGCCCTTCGACCTGCACGCGCAGCGTCCACGTCCCCGAAGCCGACGCGCGAGTCTGCCCGCCCGCTGCTGCCGCTCCACCGGCGGCGGGCGGTGTGGGCGCGGGTTTGAGATCAACGGGGCGACCGTCTATGAAGACGTGCGTGATGCGGCGTTCGCGCGCGAAGATGTCGCCGCGCGTGACGGTGAGATTAGCGATCTTGCCGACCTCAATCGTGCCGAGCTGATCGGCGACGCCGAGGATTTCCGCCGCGCGGATGGTCAGAGCGCGCACGGCCTCGTCGCGCGCCAGCCCGTTGTCGAGCGACTTCGAGACGTTCGCGAGATAGTCGTTCATGTTCGAGAGGCCGCCCGACTGGAAGGCGAAGCGGACGCCCGCCGCGGCGAGGCGACCGGCGGTCTTCGGCGCGTCCACGCGCTCACGCAGGACGCGCACGGGATCCGGGTCGGCTTCGGGCGTCTCGGCGGTCGTGCGGCGCGGGTAGTTCAGAGAGAGCAGCACGGGCACTTTCGCCGCCGCGAGCCGTTCGGCCACGCGCCAACTCTCCGCGCCGCCCGCGATGACGAGTCGCAGGTTGAACTCCTGCGCGAGGTCGAGCGCGCGTTCGATCTCGCGCTGGCGGTCGGCGTACATCACGACGGGCATCTCGCGCGCGAGCACCGGCACGAGCGCGGCGAGCGACTTGTCTTGATCGGGACGGCGCACGCCGCGCGGGCTTTTCTCGTAGACCGCGTTGGCTTCGCGGTAACGTCCGGCGTCGAGCAGCATCTGGCGGATGGCGGCGAAGACGCCTAAGAGCGACCCCGGATACGTGCCCGTGCGCAGCGGCGTGAAGCCGACGTGCAGCGCGACGGGCGAACGCACGATCATCTGTTGCGGCGTCTCGCCCGCGAGGTTGATCACGGCCGACTGCCCCATGAAGATGCCTTCGCGCGGCGCGGTCAAGGCGGCGGTCAGACCTGCATTGCGCGCGGCCTCGATCTGTTCGCCGCCGGGGCGCACCACGTCCGAGGCGAGTATTTCAGGTTGCAGGCCGACGGGCTGCGAAGAGTTGGGCGAAGAGACGGCGGGCGTCGCCTGTTGCTGCGCGGCGAGGAAGGCGGCCGCGCCGCCACCACCCGCGGGTCGCGCGGCGGCGGCGGGCATGCCGAGGTTGGTGTTGGCGTCAATCAGGCCGGGATAGACGGTCAGCCCCGTGCCGTCAATGATGCGCGCGTCCGAAGGCGCGGCGACGTTCGCGCCGACGGCGGCGATGAGGCCGTTGCGGATGACGATTGTGCCGCGCGCGATCTCCGCGCCGGAGACGGTGACGATGCGCGCGCCCGTGATGGCGTAAGTGTCAATCGCGCTGCGCTGCGCACGCGCGACCCACGACGATGGCGGCGACGCAAGGGAGGCGACCACTAACGCACAGGCCAGCGCGAGAGAAAGGGCGGACGCGGCGCGTTGTCGCCGCCGTCGTGCAGGTTGAGTTTGCATGATCGTTTCTTCTGCCTTCGGTGTGAAAGTCAACGGGCGCTTGCGCTCGTCCGCACGGAGGCCGGACGGGAAAGCGGCGCGCAAATTTTAAAGACGAAAAAGAAGAGGGTCGCCGCCGGGGAATCGGGGCGCACACGGCGCAGCAAGCCGGAGCGCGTAGCTCAACTTTAATTCTGACTCCCGTCGGCTCGTCCTGTTACGGGGGCACGCGCCGGAAAGTTTCGCCGGGCGCAGTCGCGCGACGCGCGCGAATTTTCAAGCGGCCGGGCGAACGAACGAGCGTCGTCAGGCCGGGACAAAAAGCGGCGCGTGCGAGTCAGAGCATCGCACGCGCCGCCTTCGTTCAAACACGTCTGCCGGAGGCGGCAGGTGCGGCGCTAAAGTTTAGTGGTTGGCGTTGCCGTGCGCTGCGCCCGCCTTGGTGTTGGCGTTGGCGTTCGCCGCGCCGTCGGCCTTGACCACCAACTTGTCTGCGACGCTCTTCTTACCGTCGATGCCGTTGGCGGCCTTCACGGCGGCCGACTTCTGCGCCGGGCTTGCCACGTCGCCGCGGAGCGTGATGACGCCGTTGTCCACGTCCACGTTGATGGTCGAATCTCTCAGGTCGTCAACGGCCGCGAGCGCGCCTTTGGTCTTGACCCAGAGGTAGCCGTCTTTCAGGCCGGAGCCGACGGTGTCGCCCGCCTCTTTGGCCTCCGTCCCGTAGCGCGCCTTCTCCCTTTCGTAATCGGCTTCGCTGATGTTCGCGTTGTAGGTGTGGCGGTTGGCGTTGCCCGTGTTTGCGTTGGCGGCGTTGGTGTTGGCGGCCGTGTTGGCGTTGTTAGGGACGACGGCGGCGACGTTGCCGTTGCGCGTCCCCACGTTGGCGTTATCGGTTGACGAGCAACCGGCGGCGGCCAGCGCGGCCAGCGCGACGAGAGTGACTAGTTTCTTCATAATCGTGATTCGCTCCTGTGAAAGTGTGATGTCCTGCAATGTCCTGATTGCGGCCGCGCTCTTTGGCGCGACACGACCAGAACGGACGCCCGCGTGCCTCGGCGGCGCGCGTGACGGCCGCACGGCCGCGGGCAAATTTAGTTCTTCCGGCAATCAGGGGAATTATTTTTTTAGCGCACGCATATTTACCACCGCGCCGCGAAAGACGCAAGGGGATTAATTGATGAGGGGAGAGGGCGGGCGTCGAGATTCTTCCGCCGTCCGTATCGCTTTCGGGTTCGAGTTGATGTTATTTTGTCCGGCGGAGGGGAGGCGGCAATTGATGTCGGCGGCAACAATTTTTCTCGCGCTGCAAGAGGGCGCGGCGCACTTCGTCGGCAGTCCCGAAGGCGGCGCGGTCGAGACGAGCGTGCGCCACGGCGTGTTGTGGCTGCGGCTGCTGGTCGAGACGACGGGGGCGGCCGTGATTTGTCTCGGCATCGTCGTCGCCAGCATACAGTTCGCGCGCACGCTCCTCGCGCGACGTCATCACGATAACTACAACCGGACGCGGCTCACGCTCGCGCGCTACCTCGCCCTCGCTCTCGAATTCCAACTCGGCGCGGACATCCTCTCCACCGCCATCGCGCCCTCCTGGGATCAGATCGGCAAACTCGGCGCGATTGCCGTCATCCGCACCGGCCTCAACTATTTCCTCATGCGCGAGATGAAACAGGAACGCGGCGAGACAAACGATGAAGTAGGAACGGTGAACGACGAATGAAAGGCTGTTCTTTGTCAGTTGTCCGTAGTCCGTTGTCCGTTGTTCAATCCCTTCTTTAGTAACTCGCGTGATAACCACAGGCAACGGACAACTGACCACGGACAACGGACGACCTACCCTTCATCCCTACCACTTGACCGAGCCTTCCTTCGACGTGTCAATCTGCGCTACCTGTTGCGGGGCTTCGTTGAAGAGGTAGCCCTTCATGTTGTCGAAGAGGAAGTTTTGCGCGTCGGGGTTGGTCAGGTCGAGGCCGTAGTGGTTGATGATCTGGCTCTGCTTTTGCAGCCATTCCTGCCAGCACGGCTGGCAAATTTCCGCTCCCACCTGCTGCCCGATCTCGTTGGGGAAGGGCGCGTAGCCGAGCGCGGGGCGACGCTCGCCGCAGTGTTTGCATTTGATCTGATCGGCCATACTCGAAAATTCTCCTTGACTGAAAATCTGTAGTTGATAAACGTGCGCGCACGTGACGACGCGCGACGCTCAGGATTCATTTTGCGCGGCGCGGATCGCCTCGACGATCTCGGCGTCGCGCGGGCGGAAGAGCGAGACGGTCTCGACCTTGCGGTAGCGGATGATGCCTTGCGCGTCAACGACGACGACGGCGCGGGCGGCGCGGCCGGGAAACCACGAACTCGCGTCGTAAGCCTTGTGAACTTTCCCCTCCGTGTCGGCCAGGAGGCGCAGGGGCAGGTTGTGGTGGTCTGTGAACTTGCGGTGCGACTCCACCGTGTCGGTCGAGATGCCGACGACCTCCGCGCCTGTCGCGGCGTAGCTCTCCCAGTTGTCGCGCACCGAGCAGAGTTGCTTGGTGCAGACGGGCGTCTCGTCGCCGGGATAGAACAGCAGCACAACGACGCGCCCGTGCTGCGCAGACATCTGCCACTCCGTGCCCTCCGTGTCGTGCAGGATGAAATCGGGCGCGACCGACCCGACCGACGCCGTCGCTTCCTTCGCTCTACTCATGCTTGCTTTTCTCCGTCGTTGATTGCAGCCTTACCGCGCCGCCGAAAGAGGCGACGCAAGAAGAAGATGATCGTGTTGAGAATGAGAACGAACACGATGAACCACGCGGCGAGGACGAGCCAGCCCGCCGCGCCGGGGTCTGTGTTGTCGAAAAAGGCGACCGAGATCAAAGAGACTGTCATGTAAAAGAGCCTGTCCTGCGTCCCCCTTCCGTCACCTATCACTTGCCACTCGTTACTGACTGCTCATCACTCATCACTGCTTGCTCGTCACTTGTCACTCGTCACTCGTCACTGTCTTAAAGTCCCTGATGTCTTTAAACGGCGTCTCGCTGTCGGCGAAGTCGGGGCGGTAGTAATGAGATGCGCCGTCGTACTCCTGCATCCAGCCTTCCTCCATGCCGAGTTCGTCGAGCGCGGCGACGGCGCGCATCCACTCCGATTCGGAGATGCGGCGCGAGAGCAGCATGTAGCGTTCGTCCGTGGCGGCGCGGTTCGTCGCGTAATACTGCGCCATCAGCGAGACGGCCACGCGCGGGCTGAGCGCGTCCCTGATCCATTCCAGCGACTCGCGGATGCCGCCGAGATCGTTCGGCAGAACTAAGAGACGAATGACGAGGCCACGCTTGAGCAGTCCGTTGTCGTCGAACACCAACTCGTCGCCGGTCTGCCGGTACATCTCTGCGACGGCGCGGCGCGCGTGCTCTGTGTAGTCGTGAACTTTGGAGTAGGTGTAACCGTCGGCCGAGTCGGCGTACTTGAGATCGGGAAGGTAGACGTCAACCACGCGGTCGAGCAGGCGCAAGACTTCTACAGAGTCATAGGCGTTCGTGTTGTAGACGACGGGGAGGCGCAAGCCCTGTGCGGCGGCGAGGAGGATCGAGCGCGCCATCTGCGGGGCGAAGTGCGTGGGCGAGACGAAGTTGATGTTATGGCAGCCGCGCGCTTGTAGTTCGAGCATCATCTCGGCCAAGCGTTCGTGCGTCACCTCGTTTTTGATCTGCTCGCGGTGCGTCTGCGAGATTTGATAGTTCTGGCAATAGACGCAGCGCAGGTTGCAGTTGCCGAAAAAGATGTTGCCCGCGCCGTGCGTGCCGGTGAGCGCGGGTTCTTCGCCGAAGTGCGCGGTGTAGGATGAGACGACGGGGAGGCGGCCGGAATAGCAGGCGGCGATCTCATTCTCAAGACGGTTGTTGAAGCAGTCGCGCGGGCAGACGGTGCAGCGCGCGAGCAGAGACTCCAACGCCTCGACGCGGGCGCGGAGTTCGCCCGTCTCGTGGAGCGCGAGGTATGAAGGCGCGTGCTGCTGCTGCGGTGTCGTCGTCATGGCTGCGGTTTGACCCTCAGGCGATAGTGTGGGCTGGTGTGGCGCGCGGCTAGTTCCGAGGGCGCGTAGTGCTTGCCGAGTTGCCATGTGAAATCCATCTCGACGCGCAGAGAGGCGACGGCGAGGCGCGCTTCGACGATCAAGGTGATGCTGCCGTAGAAGAGGAACGACGCGCCGGCGAGGCCGAGCACGACGGGCACGGCGCTGAAGCGTTCGCCGAGGAAGGCGACGAGGCCGATGGCGACGCTCGTGGCGACGAAGAGGCTGAGCGCGATGTAGAGCACGGTCATGCTGCGTTGCAGGATGCGGGCGCGGCTCGTCAATTTGTCGAGGAGGGTGAAGGCGACGGCGCGGCGTTCTTCGATGAGCGAGAGTTGGCAGCCTTCCGTGGCGAGTTCTTCGAAGCGATCCGAGAGCGCGCGCACTCGATCCACGACGCGACCGAGGCGCGTGGAAGTGGAGAAGATGAGCGCGCCGCACGCCGAGATCAGGACGGCGGGCGTGATCATGGCCGTCAGGACGGCGAGGGCGGAAGAGAGCGGTTCCATGTGCGTAAAAGTTTGATTCAGGCTAGGGGTAGTTATAACGCCCGCCGCAGTCGCGGGCAACCGGCGGGGCGCGGCATGGGGCGAAAATTTTCGCGCGCAGAGGGGTAAAGAGTTGCGCGTGCGCGCGTGAAGTTGTGCTATGCTCCGCCGCAAAACGATGCGCGAAATTGAATAGCTTGGGCCGGGAATCTTCAAGGCCGGACTCCGCACGCGGGGTCTCGCCCCTTCACACCAGAACAAGGAGCACAGCGATGGCGAAAACAGGGAACGGCGGGAACGGCGAAGACAGAGACAACCTGACGAGCGGCATCATTATCGGCGACAAAAGCGGCGACAACACGGCGACCGGAGGCGGCGGGGGCGGCGACTCGACCGACGCCGAAAGCGACCGCGAACCCGTCGCCGACAACGGGCGTCTGGACGCGGCCGAACGCGCCGACGCGCGCGCCGCGGGCGAAGGCGGCGAAGGCGATGACGCGGGCGGAGGCGGCGACAACAGCGGCGACGATAACGCGAGCGTCGGCGACGACGCGGGCGGCGATGTAAGTCACGGCGGCACGGCCATCGGGCGCGCGACCGGCGTGACGGCGCGGCGCGGCGCGTCGGGCGAAGGCTCAAGCGGTCGCGGCGGTCGCGCGGGCGGCGGCGTCAGCGGTGGCGGTCGCGCGAGCGGCGGCATGGTTAGTGGCGGTCGCGACAGTGGCGGCAGAGGCAGTGCAAGCGGCAGTGAAGGCGGCGCGAGCGGCGGCCGTGGTAGTAGTGGCGGTGCTGGCAGTTCGTCGTCCGGCGGTGCGAGTAGTTCCGGGGGTTCGTCGTCGGGTGCTGCGGGCGGCGCGTCGAAGGGTAGGAGCGGCACGGCCAAGCAGGGCGGTGCGCAAGGGTCGGGCGGCGCGAGTGCTTCGCGCGCGGGCGGCGGCAGTCGTACCGACGCGGCGAAGAAGGGCGGCACGGCGGGCGCGAAGAACAAAGGCGGCGGCACGCAGGGCGGACAGAGCGGCAGCGGTTCGGCCAAGAAGGCGGCGGCCACGAAGGGCGGCGCGAAGGGCGTGGGCGGCGCGAACACCGGGAGGGGCGGCGGCACGAAGGGCGGTGGCGGCGTCGGCGCACTCAAACGCGGCGCGGGCGCGGCTTCGACGGGCGGCGCGGGCGTGGCGACGCGCGGCGGTGCGTCGGGCGGGCGCGGCGGAGTGTCTGCGGGCGCGGGCAAGAGCGGCGCGGCGCGTGCCACGGGCAAGGGCGGCGGCGAAGGCGGCCGACTCGAACGCACGGGCGCGGCCGGTAAGAGCGGCCCGAAGCGCGAGACGGGCGGCAAGAAGAACGCGCTGCCGTCGAAGGCGGGCGGCAAGGGCAGTCCGCTCGGCGGCGCGAAGAAGGGCGGCACGGGCGGCGTCGCGCAGGGCGCGGGTAAGAACCGCGGGGCGTCGGGCGCGGCCGGTGGACGCGGCGCGGGCGGCATCAAAGGCGGCGCGAAGAAGGGGAACAAGGGCGGCAAGGGCGGCGGCTCAGGCCAGAACGCGGGCGCACCGCCGAAGAAGGGCAAAGGTAAAAGTAGAGGCTGAACGCGACCTCTTCACGACCGTCGCCGAGACGACCGGACGCGTCGCCGCCAGAGTGACGAACGTGCTCGGCAGTCTGAGCGGCGCGCTCAAGTCGCGGCGCAAACGTTAAGCCGCGACGCAATCTCCGGCACAGGGTCGGTTGGCGGTTCAGTTTGAAATTATGAGTCAATGTTGACGCATGCTTTAATTTCAAACTGAACTACTGCACAGGGTCGCTCGCGCACGCGCGCGGGCGACCTTTTTGTTAGAATGCGGGACGGCCATGTCGGAAGATTTCACGCTCACGGAAGTTCGTCCGCTGTCTGTTGAAGAGTTCAGGCTGCTCGACTGGTTGCTCGCGCACGGGTCGGCCGAGGCCGCGAATTATGCTGCGCAACTCTCGCGTGCACGCGTGGTGTCACGTTGCTCGTGCGGGTGTCCGACGCTCGATCTCGCGCTCGACGGCAAGACGCGTCCGACCGTCGGCGTCTCGTTGATTCTGGCGGAGGCGGCCGGGCACTCGCCCGAAGGCGTCCCCGTCAACTTGATGCTCCACGCCCGCGAGGGAGAACTTTCCGAACTCGAAGTCATCGCGGTTGACGAAACACAAAGTTTCAGCCTGCCCGTACCCGAAAGGTTAAGCATCGTCTAGCATCGTCATCGTCTAAGCATCGTGTAGGCCGGACTGAGTTTCGTCCCAACCGTTCGCCTGCGACACGTCTCCTTATGCGTCTGTGGCTCTCCAAAAATAGCGAAGTGCCGATCCGCGAACAGTTGACGACGCAGATCATGCTCGGCGTCGTGAGCGGCGACCTCAAGCCCGGCCAACGCCTGCCGAGCACGCGCGAACTCGCGCGCCGTTTTCAGATTCACGCCAACACGGTGAGTGCGGCCTACGGCGAACTCGAACGCCGCGGCTGGTTGGAGTCGCGCAAGGGCAGCGGCGTCTACGTGCGCGAGTTCTCGAAAGACCGCGAACTCGACGCCGACTTTGAACTCGACCAACTCATCTCCGCCTTCCTCGCGCGCGCGCGCGACGGCGGCCACTCGCTCGGCGACGTGCAGGCGCGCGTCAAGCGCTGGCTCGAATTTCAACCGCCCGATCACTTCCTCGTCATCGAGTCCGACGACGAGTTGCGCGAGATTCTCGTCGCCGAGATCGAGGAGGCGACCGGGTTTCGCGTGCGTGGCATGAGCGTCGCACAGTGCGTCGAGGGCGGACTCCCGGCGGGCGCGATGGCCGTCGCGCTCTACGGGCAAGAGGCCGAGAGCGTGCGTGCCGCGCTTCGCGCCGACACGAACCGCATGATCCTGCTCCACTCGCGCAGCGTCCCCGAATCGCTCGTGGGTGCGGAACGTCCGGCCGCCGACGCGCTCATCGCGGTCGTCTCGCGCTGGCCGGAATTTTTGCGCTGGGCGCGCACGGTGCTCGTCGCCGCCGGGGTTGACCCGACCGCCCTCCACTTCCGCGACGCGCGCGCGGCCGACTGGCAGCGCGGCCTCACGTCGAGCGCCTTCGTCATCACCGACGCCCTTACCGCGCGCGGGTTGCCGCCCAACTCCACCCCGCGCGTCTTCCACATGATCGCCGACTCGTCGCTCGACGAACTGCGCCGCGTCGTCAAAGACTTCCTCACCCGTTAACAACGTCAATTCAAATTCTTGTGCCGTCAACGTCTCATCAGACATCTGTGACACTTCACGAAGTCGCACAAATCTCTAGCCGCGCTGCCGACGCTTGTTCTATATTTCGGTTTGACTGTCGCGCCCGAAGCAGATGCGTGAAGCGTTTGTGAGTGCGGGCGCGGGTTAAGAAGGAGGTGGGAGAGTTGGTCAGGCGAATGCTGGTCGCGGTTCTCACGCTCGCGCTGCGCGTCTTCTTCCGGCGCATCGAGGTGAAGGGCTTAAAACACGTCTCGCGCGAAGGCGCGACGATCTTCGTGCTCAACCACCCGAACGGCCTCGTCGATCCGGTCTTCCTCCTGTGCTACGCGCCGCGCCGCGTCTCGTTCCTCGCCAAAGCGCCGATCTTCAAGATGCCCGTCATCGGCTTCTTCGCACGCGTGCTCGAAGCCATACCCGTCTACAGGCATCAGGACGCGGGCGCGGACGTGTCGCGCAATCAAGAGACTTTCGCGCGCGCGCGTCAACTACTGAAACGCGGCGGCACGCTCGCCATCTGCCCCGAAGGCGTCTCGCACAGCGACACCAAGCTGCGCCCTTTGAAGACAGGCGCGGCGCGCATCGCCCTCGGCGTCGTCGCCGAAGACGCCTCGCTCGAACTCAAGATCATCCCCGCCGGTCTCTACTACACGGCCAAGACGGCCTTCCGCAGCGCGGCCTTGCTGCGCTTCGGCGAACCGATCCGCGTCGAGCACGTCGCATTCGGCGCGGACGGCGAACCACCCGCCGAAGCCGTCCGCGCGCTCTCCGCGCGCATCGAGAGCGCGCTCCGCGAAGTGACCTTGAACGCTGAACACGAACAGGCGCTCGCCATCTCCAAACGCGCCGAACGCATCTTCTCGGCCGCGGCCACCGACGCTGCTGCAAGCGACGCAGACGGCGACGCGAAGACGGACGCGCCGCAGAGCTTGACGCGCGAAGTCGAACTGCGGCGACGCTTCCTCGCGGGCTACGCCTTCCACTTCGAGCGTTCGCCAGAACGCCTCGCCGAACTCGAAGCGCGCATCAGCCGCTACGAGGAACAACTCAAGCAGGCGGGCGTTGACCTCGCAGACCTGTCCGCGCCCGTCGCCGCGCCCGCAACAATCGCGCGCTACTTCTTCACGCGCGTCGTGCCGATGTTCTACTGGTTTCCGGTCGCACTCTTCGGCATCCTTGTCCACTACCCGGCCTACAAACTCGCCGGAGCTATCGCCGTCGCCGTCGCGCGTCGCAGCGACGATGTTGTCTCGACCATCAAACTGATCGCCGCGATGCTCCTCTTCCCGCTGACGTGGGGCGCGCTGGCCGCACTCTTCTTTTACCTCCTGGGCTGGCCGGGCGTCGCGGTCGCGCTCGTCGTCGCGCCCGTCTCGGCCTACGTCGCGCTGCTCTTTTTTGAACGGCTCGACGGCTTCGTCGGCGGCGCGCGCGCCATCCGCTTCTACCTGACGCGCCGCTGGTTCTTCAAAGAACTCCTCGTCGAGCGCAAGCGACTGCGCGAAGAGATGATCGCGCTCGCCGAGGAAGCCGCCGCCGCCTCTGCCGCCGCCGCGACTGTGGTGATGCCCGCCGCGCCCACAAGTAATACAATCTGACGCGGACACAATTCGACCGGCGACGGGACGAGTTTCGCTGTTCACACGACGACACCCGCGCACATCTTTCCGACGGAGCTTCTATGCCTGAAGACGAACACCCGCCCTCAGCCGCCGACGACCGCACGAGCGACAGCCGCGAACGCATGAGCGGCAGCACCGACGTGACCGGCGCGCGCGGCGATAGCGGCGGCAGCGGCGATAGCAGCGGCGCAACCGGCGCGGACGGCCACGGCAGCAGCAACAGCGCGACCGACTTCAACGTTCAAGTTCTCGCGCGCCTCGCGCAACTCGAACGCGCCTTCGGCGAACAGTCCGCGCGCCTCAGTTCCATCGAGCGGCGACTCGGCCTCGTCAGATACACGCCGAAGCCGGGCACGTCGGCGCAAGGCGAAGCTCGCACGACAGGCACGGCGGGCGCGGAAGCGTCGGCGCGCGACGCGCACGATGAAGGGCGGCGCGAAGATGCACGCGCCCACGAAAACCGTGAGGCCGCCCGCGACGACGAAGCCACTACTCCCTTCGGCACCCCGCGCGCCGGGGCGTGGCGGCAAGAATCCGCCGGAGCACACGACACCCACTACGCACACGACGCGCACGACGCAAGTACGCACGACGCGAACGCGCGCGGCGCGGGCGCGACTGAGACCGACGGGGCGGGCATCCTTCCGGCGCGACGCGATCTGGAACAGATGATCGGCGGCAGTCTCTTCAACTGGCTCGGCATCATTGCCGTCTCGCTCACGGTCGGCTTCTTCCTCAAGTACGCTTTCGACAACGATTGGATCGGCGAGCGCGGGCAAGTACTGCTCGGCGCGGTGGTGGGCGTCGGCATCCTCGCGGCGGCCGAACGCCTGCGCGCGCGCGGCTACCGCAGCTACGCCTACGTGCTCTCCGGCGGCGGCATCCTCATCCTCTATCTCACCGTCTACGCCGCGCGCGTCTTCTACGAACTCGTCGGCGTCGTCCCCGCGTTCCTCCTGATGATCGCCGTGACGACGACCGCCGTGCTGCTCGCCGCGCGCTACCACGCCTACGCCATCGCCGTGCTCGGCCTGATCGGCGGCTTCATGACGCCCGCCCTGCTCTCGACCGGCGTGGACAACCAGATCGGACTCTTCGGTTACATCGCGCTGCTCAACTCCGGCGTCCTTGCGCTCGCCTACTTCAAACGCTGGCGCAGCCTCAACCACATGGCTTTCGTCGCCACCGTCTTCACCTTCGGCAGTTGGTACGTCGTCCATTACGAAGACTGGAAGCTCTGGCGCACGCTCTTCTTCCTGACGCTCTTCTTCCTCATGTTCAACGCGCTCGGCGTCGTCTACAACGTCATCAAGCAGAGACCCGCGCGCTGGTTCGACATCTCGCTCATCATCTCGAACGCGACGCTCTTCTTCGCCGCGAGCTACGCGCTCTTGGAGTCGAGCCACCATTCGCTGCTCGGTTCATACGCGCTCGTCATGTCGGCCTTCTACGTCATCCTGTTTTACTTCACCTATCAACACCACCGCGCCGACAAGTTGCTCGCGCTCTCTTACGTCGGCGCGGCCGTCACCTTCTTCACCATCGCCGCCGCCATTCAACTCGACCAGCAGTGGGTCACAATCGCGTGGGCGGTGGAAGCCCTGATGCTCACCTGGATCGGCCTGCGCTCGGACGCCGACGCGCCGCGCTACGTCGCGCTCCCGGTCTTCGCCTTCGCCCTCCTCCGCTGGTTCACAATTGACGTGTTCGAGTTCGCTTACCGAGAGGGCGACGGGTTCGTGCCGCTCATCAACCGCCGCGCCGTCTCGGCCGCCGCGCTCGTCGCCGCGCTGGGCGGGGCGGTCTGGCTCTACCGGCGCGCGGGCGAGCGTGTGGCGCGCGACGAACGCGAGACCCTCGGCGCAGTCCTCCTGCTCGCCGCCAACGTCTTAGCCCTGACCCTGCTCACCGTTGACGCGAACGACTACTTCAAGGCGCGCCTGTTCGCCGTGGGCATGGAAGACTACGACGTGTATCGCGCCGTCGAAAATGCGCGGCAGTTTACTTTGAGCGTGCTGTGGGCGTTCTACGCGCTCGCCGCGCTCGTCGTCGGCGTGAAGCGCAACCTGCCCGTGCTGCGCTTCGCCGCGCTCGCGTGGCTCGTCGTGACGGGCGTGAAGATCATCGTCCTCGACGCGGGCTTCTACAACGCGGCGTGGCATCTGCCGCTCGTCAACCAAACCTTCGCCGCCTTCGTCGCCTTCATCGGCGCGCTCTGGTACGCCGGGCGGCTCTACACGCGCGCAGACAAAATTGACGAGCGCGAGCGGCACGCCGTCCTCACCGCCCTCGTCGTCGCGGCGAACCTCTACGCCATCACCGCGCTCAGCCTCGAAGCCACCGGCTACTTCGAGAAACTGATCCGTGCGGGCGCGCTCGCCGAACGCGACACGCGCGATCTCAGGCTCGCGCAGGGACTCTCGCTCTCGCTCGTCTGGACGCTCTACGGCGGCGCGATGCTGCTCTACGGCCATCGCCGCGCGAACCGACTGCTCCGCATCATGGCCTTGCTGCTCTTGACGGCGACGGCCTTCAAAGTCTTCTTCCTCGATCTGGCCGTGCTCGAAAAGTTCTACCGCATCGTCTCGTTCCTCGTGCTCGGCGCGATCCTGCTCGCCGTCTCATTCCTCTATCAACAGAAGCAGCGCGCGGCCAAGTCCGAAGGCGGCTGACGGCGACAAAGACAGCGGACACCCGTACGTGCAACCGGCGCGGAGAAACGATCAGCGCCGTCGCAAATCTCTGCAAATCTCTAGCGCGAAGAGAAAGTTTCTATGTCAATTTCCGATTATCATTTCATCTCGCGCTGGCGCGTCGAAGGGACGTGTGAGGAAGTGTCGGCCGTGATCGAAAACGTGGAAGACTTGCGCCGCTGGTGGCCTGCGACTTATTTGGACGTGCGTGTGTTGGAGGAAGGCGACGAGCGCGGCGTCGGGAAGTTGGTCAGCCTGCACACGCGCGGCTACTTGCCCTACAGCCTGCGCTGGCAGTTTCGCGTCACGGAGTCGCGCCACCCTTACGGCTCGACGCTCGAAGCCATCGGCGACTTGCAGGGGCGCGGCATCTGGACGTTCCGGCAGGACGGCCTGCTCTGCGACATCACCTACGATTGGAAGGTGCGCGCCCGCAAGCCCCTCGTGCGCGCGCTCTCGCTTCTGCTCCGCCCGCTTCTCGCCTCCAACCACCAGTACGCCATGCGCCGCGGCGAAGAGAGCCTCAAACTAGAACTCGCGCGCCGCCGCGCACCCACCCCCGAAGAGGCCGCGCGCATCCCGCCGCCACCGACGAAGTAAGGGATGAGGGATGAACTCAAAGCCGTCAGTTGTCCGTGGTCAGTTGTCAGTTGTTCAATCCAATCTTTAAGTGACTCGTGTGATGACCACATGCAACTGACTACTGACCACGGACAAAGAACTATTCCTTATTCATTCCTCATCCCTTCATCTTCCCCGTCAGCATCAACGCGACCATCTTGTAGTCGGCGGCGAAAGACCAGAGCGGGTGCTTGAAGGTGGCGGGGCGGTTGTGTTCGATGAAGAAGTGTGAGACCCACGCCGCCGCGTAGCCCGTGACGAGCGCGAGAGGCAGCCAACGCCAGCGACCTGTTGCCACGAGCGCGATGGCCAGAGCCGTGCTCGTGATCGTGCCCGCCGCGTGCAAAAGGCGCGTGCCCGCGTGGCTGTGCTCGGCCAGATAGTGCGGCCAAAAGTCGGCGAAGGTTTTCATCTCCGCTTGCGTCGCGTCGGCAAAAGTTTTCGTCTCTGCTCGCGTCATCTTGTCTCTCCGTCGGGCGAACGCGGCGCGCGGTTTGCGCCGTCGCCTGTCTACTCTGCGCCCGCCGAGAACAGGCGTTGATATTGTTCGGGGCGCGCGGGGTCGAGGCGCGCGAGTTGGAGGTTCTCTTCGACGTGCGCGCGACGGCTCATGCCGACGAGGGCAGTGGTGATGCCGGGCGTGGAGCGTGTGAACTGGATCGCGGTGAGCGCGTCGGAGGCAAGCGAGCCGAGCGGTTCGCGTATGTCTTCGGACAGACCGCGCGCCACCTTGCCCTGCAAGATCGAAGCGCTCGCCACGACCGTCACGCCGAGAGCGCGCGCCGCTTCGAGCAGAGACACGTGCGCGCCCTGAAAGGTCTGATTCGAGAGGGTCAGGGCTTCGGGCATCGCGAGGTTGAAAGGGAGTTGAATGAAGCGGAAGTGGTGGCCGTCGCCCCCGGCCTCGCGCGCGAGTTCGAGCATGCGTTCGAGCGAGTGATAGTTGCGCTCGGCGGGCGCGACGCGGAAGCCGTTCCACGTCGCCACGCCGTAATGTTTGATGTGGCCGTCGGCGACGCTCTGCTCCAACTGCGTGAAGGCGGCGCGCAGACGCGTCTCGAACTCGTCGCGCGCGACGACGCCGAGTTGCGTCTCCGGGTTGTGGATGTAGTAGACGTCAACCGAGTCGAGGTGCAGGTTGCGGAGCGACTGCTCGATCTGGTGCGCGAGATATTTCGGCGTCATGCAATGGCTGCCCGCCGCGATGTCGGACATCGAGGCGACGCCCGTCTTGATGAAAGTTTTTTCGATGTAGCGGGTGACGCCCTCTTGCCCCGCGGGCGGGTCTGTGTCGAAGGGAATGTAGCCGCCCTTCGTGCAGACGACCACCTCGTCGCGCGCCGCACGCTTGCTTTCGACCAGAGCTTCCAGAGCCGCGCCGATGGCACGCTCGCTGCGCTGGAAACGATAGTTGGCCGCCGTGTCAACGACGTTCGCGCCGAGTTCGACGGCGCGTGCGACCGACTCGGTGTAGCGCGCGTCGGTCTCCGCGTCGGGTCGGCCGAGATACGTGCCGATGCCGAGCGAAGAGAGCCAGAGGTTTTGTTCGAGCCGGAAGTGGGTCGCGGCAATCGTCTCCGCCTGCAAACGCTCCCGGTAGCGCGTCGTTCCCTCCGTCGTGGCGTGGCCTGCGATGGACATTATCAAACCTCCGGTTTGAAAGTGACGAGTGACAGGTGACGAGTGACAAGCAAAAGCCGTGAATCGTCAAGCGTGAATAGATGAAGATGGCTTTCTCTTAACTATTCACGATTGACGATTCACGATTTACTCGTCTTTACTTGTCACTTGTCACTCGCCACTGTTTTATAGATTCGGTCGTGTGGACAGACTATAAGCGTTGCGGGCGCGGCGCGGCAAGAATATTTCAGGGAAGCGCGGCGGTGTGATAGGGTTTGGACGTTTGACCGCGTTGCACTATGAGATAGACGAGATGAGCGAGATAGGTGAGACGAGCGAGACGAGCGAGATGAGCAAGGCGCGAGACACAACAGGGGACGACGGCGTGCGTGCCTCGTCGCTCGACATCACGGACGAGGCGTTCGGCGAACTTGCGGCGCGCGCCGTCGAGTTGGTGTCGGACTACTTCCGGGGCGTCTCGGCGTCGCCCGTCTTGACGTACACGTCCGCGTCCGAACTCGCCGTGTGGTTCGATGCGCCGCTGCCCGACGCGCCCGTCGCGCTCGACGCGTTGTTCGCCGATTGCCGACGCATCTTCGAGGGCAGCCGCCACAGCGGACACCCGCGCTTCTTCGGCTACGTCGCTTCGCCCGCGACGCCCGCGGGCGCGTTCGCAGACCTCATCGCGTCCGCGCTCAACCAGAACGTGCCCGCGTGGCGTTCGTCCCCGGCAGCGACGCACGTGGAGAAGATTGTCGTCGGCTGGCTCGCGCAGTTAGTCAACTACAAGGAAGGCGCGGGCGGCTTGTTGACGAGCGGCGGCTCGATGGCGAACTTGAACGCGCTCTACGTCGCGCACCGCACCAAGGCGCGCGCCGCACAGGGCGACGACAACGCGGGCGCGTCTGACGTGTCGCAAAAAGGTTTGTGGCGCGTCGCGCGACCGGCGACCGTCTATGTCTCGGATCAGGCGCACATGTCCATCGCGAAGGCGGCGGACATACTTGGCTTGGGGCGCGAGCAGGTGCGGGTCGTCGCGTCGGACGAAAACTACCGCATGGACGTGCGCGCCTTGCGCGCGCGGATCGAGCAAGACGTGCGCGACAACTTTCAGCCGTGCTGCGTGGTGGCGAGCGCGGGCACGGTCAACACGGGCGCGGTTGATCCGCTCGCAGAGATCGCAAGCCTTGCGCGCGAACACGATCTCTGGTTTCACGTGGACGGCGCATACGGCGCGCTCGCGGCTGCGGATGCGTCGAAGCGCGCTCTCTTTGCGGGACTCGACGCGGCCGATTCCGTCGCGCTCGATCCGCACAAGTGGCTCTACACGCCGGTTGATTGCGGCTGCCTGCTCTACCGCGACGCGGCGCGTGTGCGGGCAGCGTGGGCGGGCAGTGAGGCCGATTACATCAAAATTTTTGAAGAGACGGAGGAGGAGTCGTTCGCCTTCTTCGACTACGGCGTGGAGTTGTCGCGCCGCTTCCGCGCTCTGAAAATCTGGATGCTGCTGCGTTACTACGGCGCGCGTGCGATTGCCGACGCGATCACGGATGATAACGCGCTCGCCGCCTACTTCGCCGCGCGCGTCGAAGCGGCGGAAGACTTTGAACTGCTCGCGCCGGTCGAGTTGAGCATCTGCTGTTTTCGTTACGTGCCGCCTCACGTGCGGCGTCAACTCGCCGCCGTGGACGAGGTAGAGCGTGCGCGCCTCGAAGCGGAAGTGAACGAGTTGAACGAGCGCATCCTGCGCGCGGTGCAGCACGGCGGACGCGCCTACGTGTCGAACGCGTTGTTGCGCGGCCGCTTCGCCCTGCGCGCCTGCATCGTCAACTTCCGCACGACGCGCCGCGACATAGATGAGACGCTCGACATCATCCGCGAAGCGGCGCGGGAATTGTGAAAGGAAGGAACGAGACTTTCCTTGTCTGGTGTTAGATTGAACCTCCGGGGACGTAGAGAAACTTGAGCAGCGATGCACAGCAGGAAGCCGCTGTGGCGGGCGGCAACTTTTACGAGCGCGAACTCGGTGTGGCGATCACGCTCGCGCGGGCGGCGGGCGCGGCCGCGCTCGCCCACTACGGCAAGCCGCTCAACATCGTCCACAAGAGCGAGAACGAAGACCCGGTGACGCAGGCCGACCACGCGGCCAACGACGTGATCGTCGCGGGGTTGCAGCACGAGTTTCCCGCCGACGGCCTGTTGTCCGAAGAGACGCTCGACACCGTGCGTCGCTTGAGCATCTCGCGCGTCTGGATGGTTGACCCGCTCGACGGCACGAAGGGCTTCATCGAGGGCAACGGCGACTTCGCCGTGCAGATCGGGCTGGTCGAAGACGGCACGCCCGTCGTCGGCGTCGTCTATCAACCCGTGCCCGACGTGTTGCACTACGCGGCGCGCGGCGCGGGCGCGTGGGTCGCGCGGCCGGAGGCGCAACCGGAACGCATGAGCGCGGCGAGCGAGACGGAGTTTCGACGGATGCGTCTGGCGGCGAGCCGGAATCATCACAGCCCGCGCATGACGGAGGTGATGCGCGCGCTCGGCCTCAATGAAGAGATCAGGCGCGGCTCGGTCGGCATCAAGACGGGACTCATCGCCGAGCGGCAGTGCGATCTCTACGTCCACCTCTCGCCGCGCACGAAGCAGTGGGACACCTGCGCGCCCGAAGCCATCCTCGCCGAAGCCGGGGGGCGGCTGACAGACCTCTGGGGCGAGCCGCTCCGCTACAACACCGAGGACGTGCGAAATCTCAACGGACTTCTCGCCGCGAACGGCGCGGCGCACCCGCTCGTCGTCGCGCGCCTCGCGCCGCTGCTCGCCAGGTTCGGCCGCACGCGCGTGCCGTGAATGTTGGTTCACGACCATGAATGTATATGGAAAATTTTAAACTAAGGACGGAGCGTTTGCAGTTGGTCGCGGGCACGGCGGAACTGTTCCGCGTGCGGGTTGACGACCGCGAGTTTTTGCGTGGCCGTCTGGGGGCGCGCGTGCCGGACGAGTGGCCGCCGCCGCTCTACGATCAAGAGGCGTTGGAGTGGATGGCGAAGTATCTGGACGAGAACCCGGACGCGGGCGGGTGGACGTTCTACTTCATCATCCTCGCGGCGCGCGACGGCGTAGCGGCAAGCGATACGCTCATCGGCGGCATCGGCTACAAGGGGAAGCCGTCGGCCGACGGGACGGTGGAGATCGGCTACTCAATGCTGCCGGAGTTTCAACGCGCGGGCTACGCGACGGAGGCCGCGGGCGCGCTCGTCCGACAGGCTTTCTCCGACCCGCACGTCGCGCGCGTCATCGCCGAGACTTACCCCGAACTGCGCCCCTCGATCCGCGTGCTGGAAAAAAACAACTTCCGCTTCATCGGCGACGGCTCGGAGGAACGCGTCATCCGCTACGCCCTCACGCGCGAGGAATACGAGGGATGAATAAGAGACAGTCAGTTGTCCGTGGTCAGTGGTCAGTTGCATGTGGCTATCATGCGAGTCACTAACATGCGAGTCACTAAAGACTGTCTCGAACAACTGACCACGGACAACTGACTACTGACTACTGACAGCGATTTTTTTTGACAGTTGAGACGCCCCGCGTTAGCATCTGCGGCGCGAACATCACCGTCCGCACATGCAGTCTTCGGGCACGACCTCACTCGCACCGCGCCGCTTAAATTTTCGACGTGAATCTCCGCGCCAAACTCTTAATCTTTTTCGTCCTCGGCAGTCTCGTGCCGGTGTTGCTCCTCGGCTGGCTGTCCTATCGCAGCAGCCGGAACGTGGTCGAGGGGATGCTGCGCGAGCGGGTCGAGGCGGAGGCGTCGCGCGTCGCGCGCGACGTGGAAGTTGCGTTGCGCGCGCGCGAAGTTGACCTGAACGAACTGGCGCATGCGGGCGCGGTGCGCGACTACGTGCGCGGCGTCGCCGTCGCCCGGGCGCAACCCGCGGCAAGTAATAATTCGCCCGCGCCGAACGAACCGGCCGTACCCGAAGTCGTGCGCGCGGCCGTCGCCAATTTCTTTTCGCGCAATCGCGATTACTACTCGGCCGTCACGCTGGCCGGAGCGGGGCGCGCGCCAATTCGCTTCGAGCCGGACGCGGGCAACTCGTCCGTGCGCGTGTTGGCGGGCGACCTGCTGCCCGGTCGTTTGCCGCTCGACGAACGCGTCTGGACAGTTTCCGAGCCGAAGCCCCTGCGCTCGGACGTGACGCGCGACGCGAACGGCGCGCCCTGCATCGTCTACACCGTGCCCGTCTTCGCGCCCGACAACGAGCGCAATTCGCGCCTCGCGCTCGTCGCCGAACTGAAGCTGGCCGCGCTGCTGCAAGAGGCCGGGCACGACGCGAACGCCGCGACCTCTCCCGCCCAGAGCGCGCCCCCGCGCGCCGTCAACGCCGCGACGACGCAGAGCACGCGCTCCCTGCTCGTGCTGGATCGGGCGGGGCGGATCGTCTACCACACCAGACCCGCGCTCAGGTACCAGCCGGTGGGCGCGGCGATGCCTTACTTCGACAACTTCACGCGCGCGATGCAGGCGGGCAAGAGCGGGACGGATTTTTACACCTTCCCGGGCGACGGCGCGCGCTGGCTCGCCGCTTACCGGCCGGTCGCGGGCAGCGACCTCTCGGTGGCCGCCGCCGAGAATTACACGCGCGCCGTGGCGACCCTCGGCCGCGACGGCTTCACGTCGCTCACGCTCGCCCTGCTCATCGCGGGCACGGCCACGCTGCTCGTCTTCGTCACCGTCACGCGCACCACGCGTCGCATCCGGCGCGTCATCGAGGCGGCGGAGACCATCGGCGAGGGCGACCTCAGCCAGCGCATCGAAGTCCGTGCCAACGACGAGACGCACGCGCTCGCCGAAGGTTTCAACCGGATGAGCGACCGCCTGCGCGAACTCATCGCGCGCGAGGCCGAGACACGGCAGTTTCAATCCTTCGTGCGTCTCTCGGCGATGCTCACGCACGATCTCAAAAACGCCATCACCGGCCTCTCGATGCTCGTCACGAACATGGAGCGTCAATTCCACCGCGCGGAGTTTCGCGAAGACGCCGTCTCTTCGCTCAGGCAGGCGACGGAGAAACTCGGCGCACTCGTCGCGCGCCTGAGCGAGCCGGTCAAGACTTTGAGCGGCGAATACCGGCGCGCGCCGCACCCGGCCGATCTCGTCGCCGTCATTCGCCGCGTGCTGGCCGCAACGGCCGAACCGCGCGCCGAGTTCTACGACATCCAGGCGGAGTTGCCCGACACGCTCGTCGCCCCGATTGACGCCGAGCGGATCGAGCGCGTGGTGGAGAACCTCGTCGTCAACGCGTTCGAGGCGATGGGCGGGCGCGGCGGGCGGCTCACCGTCACGGCCGGGGAAGAGAGCGACACGCTCGTCTACTTCAGCGTCGAAGACACGGGGCCGGGGATGACCGAAGACTTCATGCGGACGCGCCTCTTCCGCGCCTTCGCGACGACGAAGAAGCGCGGCATCGGTCTCGGCCTCTACACCTGCCGCGAGATCGTCGAGGCGCACGGCGGTCGTCTCGAAGTCAAATCGAAGCTAGGGTCTGGCACGCGCTTCCGCGTCGTGCTACCATCCATCCCGCTCATGGCCTCACACGCCCGCACGGCGGAGAAGGCTTCGCAGGCGAAGTCCGCCGCGAAGACTGGCGCGGCCAACTGAGCGCGTCCCTTTCGCTCCTAAAGAGTTCATAAAACATTGCGCCCGTACACGAGAGACCGTCCGCCGTGCGCCCGCGAAGGGCGGCCACGACGCTGGAGGACGGACTTTAATCTCCCCCGCAGGCAGGCACACATCCCATGACCGAACCCACGCCCGAACCCGCGCCGGACAAAGCGACCGTGCTCGTCGTTGATGACGATCAGGTTTTGCGGCGTCAACTTTTCTGGGCGCTTGACGCGGAGCACCACGTCCTCGAAGCCGACTCGCGCGCCTCGGCCATCGCGCAGTTGCGCGGCGGGGGCGTCCAGGTCGTCTTGTGCGACCTGCACCTGCCGCCCGACCTCGACGGCATCAGCGAAGGTCTCGCCGTCATCGAAGCGGCGCGCGCGGCGCGACCGAGCATCCCGGTCGTGGTCATCACCGGCAGCAACTCGCGGCAGACCGCGCTCGAAGCCATCCGTTGCGGCGCGTACGGCTTCTTCGAGAAGCCCTTCGACGAGGCGGAGGTCACGCACATCGTCCGGCAGGCGGCGCGCGTGCGCCACCTCGAAGAAGAGAATTTGAAACTGCGCGCCTCGCTCCTCGCCTGTCGCGGCTTCGGCCGCCTGCTCGGCAGTTCGCCCGCGCTCGAACGCATCATGAAGCAGGCGCGCGCCGTCGCCTCGACCAGCGCGACCGTCCTCTTGACGGGCGAGAACGGCACGGGCAAGGAGATGCTCGCGCGCGCCGTCCACGAGGAAAGCCCGCGCGCCGACGGGCCTTTCGTCGCCGTCAGTTGCGCCGCGCTGCCGGAGGATTTGATCGAGTCGGAACTGTTCGGCCACGAGCGCGGCGCGTTCACCGGCGCGACGCAGGCGAAGATGGGTCGCTTCGAGTTGGCCGACGGCGGCACTTTGTTCCTCGACGAGATCGGCGAACTCAGTCAGGCCGTGCAGGTGAAGCTGCTGCGCGTCTTGCAGGAGCGCGCCTTCGAGCGTCTCGGCGGCACGAAGACTTTGAACGTGGACATCCGCCTCGTCGCCGCCAGCAACCGCGACCTCGAACAGGAAGTGGAAGAGGGACGCTTCCGCCGCGATCTTTTCTACCGTCTCAACGTCGTGCCCCTCCAACTGCCCGCCCTGCGCGAGCGGCGCGAAGACCTCCCCATACTCGCCGCGCACTTCGCCGCGAAGGCTGCCGACAAACACGTACGCGCGCCCGCCGCGCTCGACCCCGAACTGCTCGAAGCCTTGCAGGAGTACGACTGGCCGGGCAACGTCCGCGAACTCGAAAATCTGATGGAGCGGCTCGTCGTCTTAACCACCGGCTCGCGGCTCGGCACGGAGTTTCTGCCGGAGAAGATGCTGCTCATCCGCCGCCCGGCCGCCGCCACGGCCGCGTCGGACAACGGCAGCGACGAAACCACGCTCGAAGGCGCGATGCTCGCACTCAAACGACGCCTTCTCATCAACGCCATGCAAGCCGAAGGCGGCAACAAGGCCGCCGCCGCCAAACGCCTCGGCATCAGCCGCTCCTACTTCCACCGCCTCATCGGCGAACTCAACATCGGCTGAATTGCGGAATGCGGATTTCGGATTGCGGATTATGAAGCGACTGCTGCTCTCTTTAATCCGCAATCCGAAATCC
>JAUZFQ010000047.1 GCA_030838445.1 Pyrinomonadaceae bacterium
CGGCCTACGCACACAGCCCGCCGTCAAGGCGTCGCTTGCGCCCGGCTCGCGCGTCGTCACCGAGTATTACAAAAAGACCGGCTTGCAGCCTTATCTCGATCAACTCGGCTTCAACCTCGTCGGCTACGGCTGCACGACCTGCATCGGCAACTCCGGCCCGCTCGACCTGCGCATCGAATCGGTCATCAACGAGCACGATCTGGTGGCGGCGAGCGTGCTGTCGGGCAACCGCAATTTCGAGGCGCGCGTTCACCAGAGCGTCAAGGCGAACTTCTTGATGAGTCCGCCTCTCGTCGTCGCCTTCGCGCTCGCCGGTCGCATTGACATTGACCTGACGACCGAGCCGCTCGGAAAAGGGAAGCGCGGCGAGGACGTGTACCTCCGCGACATCTGGCCGACGCTCGAAGAGATCGGCGAGGGCTTGCGCGCCGCGACCGACCCGGAAGTCTACCGCAGCCTCTACAGCGACTTCGCCGAACAGAACCCGCTGTGGAACGAAATCCCGTCCGTCGGTGGCGACGTGTACGACTGGGACGAGCACTCGACCTACATTCAAGAGCCGCCCTACTTCGAGAAGTTCGGGATGGAGGCGGGCAAGTTCTCCGACATCAGGAACGCGCGCCCGCTCGCCATCTTCGGCGACTCGGTGACGACCGATCACATCAGCCCCGCGGGTGCGATCAAGCCCTTGTCGCCCGGCGGCGTCTACCTGCAACTGCGCGGCGTCCACGTTGACGACTTCAACTCTTACGGCTCGCGGCGCGGCAATCATCAGGTGATGGTGCGCGGCACGTTTGCCAACGTGCGGATCAAAAATCTGATGGTTCCCGGCACGGAGGGCGGCGTCACTTGCCTGCAACCCGTCAACCAGTCAATGAGCATCTACGACGCGTCCGTCCAGTATCAGGCGGCGGGCATCCCGCTCGTCGTCATCGCGGGGCAGGAGTACGGCACGGGCAGTTCGCGCGACTGGGCGGCGAAGGGCACGCGCCTGCTCGGCGTGCGCGCCGTCATCGCGCAGAGTTTCGAGCGCATCCACCGCAGCAACCTCGTCGGCATGGGCGTGCTGCCCTGCCAGTTCAAAGAAGGCACGAACGCGCAGACGCTCAATCTTGACGGCACGGAAATCTTCGACGTTACCGGGCTTGAATCCGACGAGATCAAACCGCGACAGGACGTGACGCTCGTCATCCGCCGCCAGTCGGGCGAGACCGAGGAAGTGCCCGTCACCCTGCGCATTGACACGCCCATCGAGATTGACTACTACCGCCACGGCGGCATTCTGCCTTTCGTGCTGCGGCAACTCATCACGCAAGAGTGACGCTGTTTTTGTTCACCGCCGCGGGGCTGCTCGTCCTGCTCTTCGTGGCCTACGACGTGTACGCCACGATCCTCGACGCGAGCGGCCGCTCCGGCCCGCTCAGCGGTTGGGTGAACCGCCTCGTCTGGACGGCGGCGCGCGCGCTGGCCTTTCGCTTCCCGCGCCCGCGCCGCCATCGTCTGCTCAACATCGTCGGGCCGATGTTGATGCCCGCCCTCATCGTCCTCTACCTGCTGCTGCTCATCAACGGCTTCGCGCTCATCTACCTGCCGCGCATGCCGTCGCACTTCAACGTCGCGCCGGACGAGATTAGCGCCCCGCCGTGGGTCGAGTCGCTCTATTTCAGCGGCGTCACACTGACCACGCTCGGCTACGGCGACATCACGCCGCGCACCCTCTTCGCGCGCTTCTTCGCGCTCGTCGAAGGCGCAAGCGGCTTCGCTTTGATCTCGCTCGCCGTGACGTACCTGATCACGGTCTACAGCGCGCTCGAACGCAAACGCGTCATCGCGCTCTCTTTCTACCATCAGGCAGAAGAGGGTGCGGACGTGGCCGGGTTCATCACGCACCACTTCTTCGGCGGACGCTTCCACGGCTTCGGGGTCGTCCTGCGCATGGCCGCGCGCGACATCAACGAGCTACAGGAGTCGCACGCCGAGCACCCCGTCATACACTATTTTCATCCCGTCGCCGTCCACAAAAGCACGCCGCGCATCTTCTTTCTCATCCTCGAAACCTGCGCCGTCATCAACAGTTGTCTCGATGAAGAGGAATACCCGGAGACGTGCGGCCACCCCGAAGTGCGCACGCTCGAATCGAGCGGACTCCACGTGCTCGACCAACTCGTCGTCGCGCTCTCTCTCACCTGCGAACGCCCGCCCGAAGACGAGGTGCATGCTACGCGCCGCCTGCAAAGGCGCTACCGGCAGACGCTCAGACAACTGGCGGCGGCGGGCGTCAAGACGCGCCGGGACGAGCGAGAGGGTTGGGAAATTTACCGCGCGCGGCGCGAGCGTTGGGAGGTGAAACTACACGGCTTCGCCAACCACCTCGGCTACGATTGGGATGAAGTGACGGGCGACAAGGATTTGCGCTATGCCGCCGACGAAGATGCAGCAGACTCCGCGAAACCCTGAACGCGGGCGAGACGGCCGCTGCCTGCACATACGAATCGCGGGCGGATCGGCGCGTTTAGACTTCGCCCTGTGTAGGTGATAAAGTAAGCGTCGTGCGTGAAGTTCAAACAAGTCTCTCCAACCTATTTTTAAACACCTGAGCTAAGGAGTTTCCCATGTCGTCCTCTCAAACTGCATCCGAATCGCCTCGTCAATATCAACTGTTCATTGACGGCAAGTGGGTTGACGCCGAATCCGGCAAAACTTTCACGACGCCGAACCCTTCGACGGGCGAGACGCTCGCCGAAGTGGCCGAGGCCGACAAGGCCGACGTGGACAAGGCCGTCGCCGCCGCGCGCCGCGCCTTCGAGGGCAAGTGGTCGAAGATGAGCGCGCGCGACCGCGGTCGCCTGCTCTACAAACTCTCGCAACTGATCGAGTCGAAGTCGTCGGAACTCGCCGCGCTGGAAACGGCCGACAACGGCAAGCCGATCAAAGAGTCCACCTACATTGACCTGCCGGGCGTGGTGGAAAATTTCGAGTACTTCGCCGGGTGGGCGACGAAGATCGAAGGCGAGACGATCCCCGTCCCCGGCCAGATGTTCAACTACACCTTGCGCGAACCGCTCGGCGTCTGCGGGCAAATAATCCCCTGGAATTTCCCGCTCCTGATGGCCGCCTGGAAACTCGCGCCCGCGCTCGCGGCAGGGAACACTATCGTCTTGAAACCCGCCGAGCAAACTCCGGTCACGGCGATGGAACTCGGCAAGCTGTTTCAAGAGGCGGGCTTCCCCGACGGCGTGGTCAACATCGTCCCCGGCTACGGCGAGACGGCGGGCGCGGCCTTGGCGTCGCACCCCGGCATTGACAAGATCGCCTTCACCGGCTCGACCGAGGTCGGCAAGATCATCGCGCGCACGGCGGCCGACAATCTCACTAAAGTCTCGCTCGAACTTGGCGGCAAAGCCCCGAACATCGTCTTCGCCGACGCCGACATCGAACAGGCCGTGAGCGGCGCGATGATGGGCATCTTCTTCAATCAGGGTCAGGTCTGCTGCGCCGGTTCGCGCCTCTTCCTCGACGAGCGCGTGAAGGACGAGTTCCTCGCACGCTTCAAGGAGCGCGCCGAGAAAGTTAAGGTCGGCGACCCGATGGACGCGGCGACGCAGATGGGGCCGCAGGTGTCCGCGGAACAACTCGCGCGCGTGCGCGGCTACGTGGACATCGCGCGCGGCGAGGGCGCGACCGTCTTCACGGGCGGCGGCTCGCCCGAACTAGAAGGCAACTTCAAGAACGGCTACTTCTTCCAGCCGACCGTCTTCAGCGAAGTGCAGAACTCGATGCGCGTCGCGCAGGAAGAGATTTTCGGCCCCGTCGCTTCCGTCATCACGTTCAAGGACGAGAAGGATTTGATCAAGCAGGCCAACGATACGATCTACGGTCTCTCCGCGGGCATCTGGACGAAGGACATCACCCGCGCCCATCGCTTCGCCAAAGAGATCAAGGCGGGCACGGTCTGGATCAATACCTTCAACATGATGAATGCCGCGTCGCCCTTCGGCGGCTACAAGCAGTCCGGCTACGGGCGCGAGATGGGCAAGCACGCCCTCGAACTCTACACGCACGTCAAGAGCGTCTGGGTTGATCTCTCGGGCAAACCCATCGGCTGGTACGGCAACTAAGGGAGTGACGAGTGACAAGTGACGAGTGACAAGTTAAAGCAACAGCTTTGGCTTTTAACTCGTCACTTGTCACCTGTCACTTGTCACTGTTCTCAACGCCTCTCCCGTATTTCAACAAGAAGAAGGAGAAGCCATGCGCTCACGTCGGAAAGTTTCTATACTCGCTTTAACACTCCTCTGCGTTTCCCTGTTCACCGCGTGTCCGAGCAAGACGAACATCGGGAAGATTCTCGACAACCCGGATCGTTATCGCGACAAGGAGGTCGGGATTACGGGGACGGTGGAGGACGGTTACGGCGTGCCGCTCGTCGGCGGGGCTTACAAGGTTGACGACGGGACGGGCGAAATCTGGGTCGTCTCGCGGCGCAACGGCGGCTCGCCGCGCAAGGGCGCGCGCGTCGGCGTGAAGGGGCGCGTCTTGCAGGGCTTCAGTTTCGGCGGGCGCAACTTCGGCACCGTGATCGAAGAGTCAGACCGGCGCACCAAGTAGCCGACTCTTCCACGGTTCGTTGATCCGCCGCGTCAATGAATGAACGGATCAATGAACCGCTTGCTCTCCACGCTCGACGCACAGTTCGCCGCGCTGCACGAACGCTCTTGCGCGCTCGTGCGGATCGTGCCCGCGGAGAAACTCTACTGGTTGCCGCGCGCGGCAACGGCGGGCGCGCCGCCCGTCTACTCGTGCGGCGAACACATCCTGCGCAGCGCGGCGTCGGTCGAGCAGACGTTCGGCGGCGTCACCGCGAACTTGTGGGACGACCCTTTCGAGTGGACGCTGCCGGAGACGCTCTCGACGCCCGCGCTCGTCGCGGAGTATCTGGCGGAGGTTGAAGCGACGCGTCGTCGCGGCTTCGCGCTCGTCTCGACGGACGCCGATCTGTCGAAGGAGATCGCCGTTCCTTCGGGCGAGATGCAGACGCTGTTTGCGCTCCTGTCCGCGACGCTCGCGCGCGCTGCGCACCAACAGGGGCGCGCGTTCGCCACGTTCCGTCTGTTCTCGGACGAACGCCTCCCGCCGCTTTGAAAGTGGCCGCGCCGAACTTCGGCGGCTCGCCGAACGTAGTCTAAACGCGCGTGCGCTTAACAGGCGCATCGCGTCTTTATTCAACTGACAGAAAGGGTCTCCCAATGTATTGCCCGAAATGCGGCCAGTCGCAAGTTAGCGCGGACGTGCGTTTCTGTTCGCGCTGCGGTTTCCCGCTCGTCGTCGTGGGAGATGTGTTGGCGACGGGCGGCACGCTTCCCGCACACTCGCCCGTCTACGAAGGGGGCGGCGTGCGCCCCGTGTCGCCGCGGCGTCGCGGCGTGAAGCACGGCTTCGCGTTGCTGCTCATGAGTGCTCTCCTCTTTCCTTTTTTCGCGATCATGCACGAAGCAATCGGGCTTCCGCTGGAGTTTATGTCTCTCGGCGCAATCGGGGTGCTGGTCGCATTCATACGGATCATCTACGCCACGTTTTTTGAAGAGTCCGCGCCGCGCGTCCCGCACTTCAACGCGCCGCCGCAACCCTACACGCCGCCCATCGCGTCGCGCCTGCACGCGCAGGAGTCTCTGCCGCCCGCGCAGCACGCCGCGCCCGTCAACGATTACCGGCAGCCGCAGGTGCACACGGCCGAGATCATGCACCCGCCGAGCGTCACGGATCACACCACGCGTCTCCTCGACAAACAAACCGACTCCGCGGATCAATGAGTTCGCCGGATCAGACGCCGCTCGCCGAGCGACTGCGCGCGCGGATCGAGCGCGAGGGCGCGATCTCCTTTCGCGACTGGATGGCCGCCGCCCTCTACGACGAGCGCGAGGGCTACTACCGCCGCGCCGGACGCACGCGCTGGGGGCGCAACGACGGAGGCGACTATCGCACCAGCCCCGAACGCAGCCCCCTCTTCGCCGCCACCTTCGCGCGCCACTTCGCCGCGCTCCACCACGAACTCGGCGCACCGCCCCGTTGGGCGATCCTCGAAGCGGGCGCGGGCGCGGGCGACTTTGCGCGCATCGCCCTCGAAACTCTAGAACGCGATTACCCGCGCGTCTTCCGTGCGACCCGCTACTACATAGACGAGACGAGCGACGATGCGCGCCGCCGCGCACGCGAAAATCTCGCGGCGTTCGCCGGGCGCGTCGAGTTTGGTGAAGACGACTGGCAAGGCGACCGCGGTGGCCTTTCGTTTCCGGTCGGCGTGATATTCAGCAACGAGTTGCTCGACGCGTTTCCCGTCCATCGCGTGCGGATGCGCGGCGGCCGCCTGCGCGAGTTGTGCGTCGCCATAGATGCTGGGGGCAATTTCTGTTGGAGCGAACAAGACCCGACCACGCCGCGTCTCTCAGAACACTTCGCGCGCCTCGGCGTCGCGCTCGCGGAGGGGCACATCGCCGAAGTTAATCTCGCGGCTGGAGAGTGGATCGAGCGCGCGGCGTCGGTCTTGCGGCGCGGCTACGTCGTGACGGTTGACTACGGGGCGGAGGCCGCGGAGCTTTATCAATCGGCGCAACGCCGCGACGGGACGCTGCGCGGGTTTCGCGCGCACGAGTTCGTCGCAGACGTGCTGGCCGATCCCGGCGAGCACGATCTGACAACGACGATCAACTGGACGCAGGTCAGGCAGGCGGGGGAAGCGGCTGGTCTCGAAACGCTTTCGCTGGAGCGGCAGGACGAGTTTCTGTTGCGCGCCGGGGCGCTCGACGAACTTGAGCGGCTCACGTCGCGCGTGCAAGGAGAGGCCGAACGCCTGCGCTTGCGGCTCGGGGCGCGCGAGATGATTCTCCCCGGCGGCATGAGCGGGAGTTTTCAAGTGCTGGTGCAAAAGAAGAGGGAAGTTAGAGACTGAGAAGCGCGTTTGCAGCGTGGGCTTCCCGGCGCGCGATCCGCCCGTGTCGCAGCAACATTGATATTGATTTAATCGAGAGTGATCGGCTATGCTGGATGGCGAGGGCGATCCTCAAAGTTTTTTCGCCCGCCCGCCGAGAGTATCCGAAGCACGTCAAAGTTAGTCAACGTCAGCCCGCCCCGCCTTGTACGAAGGAGTCTCAACCAAACACATTATGATCGAACCCGGTGCATTGCTCCAAAACCGTTACCGCGTCGTGAAACAGATCGGGCAGGGCGGCATGGGCGCTGTCTACGTCGCCACCGACGAACGCTTTCACAGCACGGTCGCCATCAAGCAGACCTTCTTCGACGACCCCACGCTGCGCAAGGCGTTCGAGCGCGAGGCGCATCTGCTGAACCACCTGCGCCACGTCGCGCTGCCGCGCGTCAGCGACCACTTCGTCGAGGGCGACGGGCAGTTCCTCGTGATGGAGTTTATCGAGGGCAGTGAACTGGCCGAGTCGCTGCAACGGCGCGGCGCGTTCCCGCTCGCAGAAGTTTTGCGCTGGGCTGACGAACTGCTCGACGCGCTCGACTACCTGCACACGCACGAGCCGCCCATCGTCCACCGCGACATCAAGCCGCAGAACATGAAGTTGACGCCACGCGGCCAGATCGTGCTGCTCGACTTCGGGCTGGCGAAGGGCGCGGCGACCGAGACGCGCGCCAGCCAGACGGCCAGCGTCTTCGGCTACTCGCGCAGCTACGCCCCGCTCGAACAGATTCAGGGGACGGGCACGGACACGCGCAGCGACCTCTACTCGCTCGGCGCGACCCTCTATCACCTGCTCACCGGCGTCGCGCCCGTTGACGGGCTGACGCGCGCCGGCGCGGTCATCAATCAACAGCCAGACCCTCTGCGTCCCGCGCACCTCGCGCACGCGCAAGTGCCGGAGTCAGTCAGTAAAATCCTCCATCGCGCGATGGCCTTGAAAGCCGCGCTCCGTCCTGCGACGGCGGCCGAGATGCGCGCCGCGCTGCGGCAGGCCACGAACGCCATCTCGCGCACTACGCCGCAAGCCTTAGCCGCCCACACGCACGGCCAGCCCGCGCGCTACGAGGCCACGATGCTCGACGGCGGGACGCAAATGTTCGACGGGCAGCAGGCGACGCCTGCGACGAACTCGCAGACGCGTCTGCGCCCCTCAATGTCGCTGACGCAAGACGAGGCGACGCTGGTGGATTCCTCGCTCGACCTGACGCGCCCGTCAATCAAGCCATACTCGCACGCCTCTTTCCATGAGCCGCCCGCGGAGAGCGAGCGCAAGAAGTCGCCCGCGTTGATGATCGGCGTCGTCCTCGCCGTGCTCGTCGCCTGCGCCTTCATCGCCTTACCGCGTCTGCGCAGCCCGGCCGCGTCTTCGATTGACTCCGGGGCGCAGACCTTGACGCAGCCCGGCGCGACCGTCGAGTCGCAGGGCATCGCGCCGGACGCGACGCAGACCGACGCCACGCGCCAGACTTCAAATTCGTCTTCCGCTTCCGAGTCGGGTCGGTCGCCTTCGCTCGACGCGCGCACCGCCGTCGAGTCGCAAACTCCGGCCGGTCAAACCTCGTCCGTGGAAGCGGAAGGGGCGGGGAACTCCGCCGTCAACGCCGACGGGTCGAAGAACTTGTCGCCGACGGTCGAGACTCCGGCCAGCAAGTCCGGCCTCGTCATTCAGTCGCCCGCTTCGAGTTCGTCGCCTGCCGGCCAGAACAACGCGGCGGCTGAGTATGACGCGCAGCGCGCGGAAGAGTTGCGTAGAAGAAGGCAACAGCAGGAGGCGGAACTGCAACAGCAGCGGCAGCGCGAGCAGGAGGGTTTTCGCCCGCCGCCCCCGCCGCACGAAGGCGGCTTCCCGCCTCCGGGCGGAGAGCACCGTCCGCCGCCGCGCCGTCCGCCGCCTATGCGCTGACAACTAAATACCAACCGTCGAGCATCTGAAAAAAATTGCGGCCGGACGGCCACGATGTATGTTAGTGTTTCGCGCCCGCGCGCGCGTGTCACTCCGTCGTCCTGCTGTTCGGTCTGACGTAACAAAATCGAATGCTTGACCGTTGATGAGATTCTCTGATGGCAGTGCTCCACATCGAAGACGCCAGCGGCCGGAAGTGGCAGTACACGCTCACCGGTCAGGGACAATGCACCATCGGGCGCGCGCCTGAGAACAGCGTGCCGCTCAACGACCCGCGCGCGTCGCGCCAGCACGCGCACATCGTCCAGCGCGGCGGCGCATACGTTGTCGTCAACGGCGTCGTCAACGGGTCAATCGTCAAGCGCAGCGCGAACGGGATTCTCGTCAACGGCCAGCAGCACGACGAGTGCCAACTCGCCCACGGCGACCGCATCAAAGTGGGCGGCAGTGTCATCCGCTTTCTCAACGACGAGCCGGTATTGGAGCGACCCGCGCCGCTCAAATACGAAAACGTCGCACTGGGCAAGACGCAGATCGCGCTGCCCGCCTACGGCCTCCCGCACGAGACCGCGCACGTCACCACGAAGGGGCAGGACACGCCTTCGGAGCTACAGGTGTTGCGCCGCAAGGCGGAGATTCTCGCCATGCTCTACGAGTTGAACAAGACCTTCAACTCGGTCTTCAACCTGACGGCCATCTTCGACAAGGCGACCGACATCATCCTCCGCGTGACGCCCGCGGATCGCGTCGTCGCGCTGCTCGGCAACGAGTCGCCGATCACGAACGGCTTCGAGAGTCTCCACCCGGTCGGGATCAAGGCGCGGTGTGAGGCGTATCACCCCGGCGCGAAGCCCATCGCGGTGAGCCGCACGATTCTCGCCAAGGCTCTCGACGAGCGGGTCGCACTTCTCTCGCAGGATGCGGCCGCCGACAAAGAGTTCGCGCAGGCCAACTCGGTCATCGCGCAGGGCGTGCGCTCGACCATCTGCGCCCCGCTGCTCACGGAGTCGGGCGTCCACGGGGCGATCTACGCCGACCGCCTCGACCCGGCGGCCGTCTTCACGCGCGACGATCTGGAACTGCTGACGGCCATCGCGTCGCAGACCGCCGTCGCCGTCGAGAGCGCACGCGCGCACGAGCGGCTGGCACGCGAAGAGGTGGCGCGCGCCAACTACAGCCGCTTCATGCCCGAATACGTCGTGCGCCAGATGCTCGAACAGCCGGAGTCGTTCAAACTCGGCGGCGTGAACCAGTGCGTGACCGTGCTCTTCGCAGACGTGCGCGGCTTCACGCGCATCTCCGAGCACGCGCCCCCCGAACGCGTCGTGCAAATCCTCAACCGCTACTTCTCCGCCATGACGGACATCATCTTCGCGCATGGCGGCACGCTCGACAAATACATCGGCGACGGCCTGATGGCCTTGTTCGGCGCGCCCGCCGCCACGCCGCAGGACGCGTCGAACGCGCTCTCCGCGGCCGTCGCGATGCAGCGTCAGGTCGCTGCGCTCAACCACGACTTGCGCGCCGCCGACTTGCACGAGATCAGCGTCGGCATCGGACTGCACACAGGCGAAGCCACGGTCGGCTACATCGGCTCCGAGCGACGCTCCGAGTACACGGCTATCGGCGACACCGTAAATCTGGCCTCGCGCCTCGAATCGAGAGCGGAGGGCGGGCAAATTCTCACCAGCCACGCCGTCGTCCAGGCCGCCCCCGACAACGGCCTCACCCTCCGCCAACTGCCCGCCATCAGCGTTAAGAATCGCATCCAACCCGTCTCCATCTACGAAGTCGAATGGCAAGTCTGACGCCGATGTGAGAACTCCCTACGGGAGCGTCAATTCGTTGTTGAGGATTCTTGCCAGACGAGCGCCTGCAAGGGCGACGCGTTGCCGTGCCAGAGTGCGCGCCGCGTTGCGATAAGGCGTAGTGATCGTGAACGGCCCCGTCCCCGCCCCGATGGGAGTTCTGTAGACTCTGAGCTTGGCGGCTTCAAAACTCTCGGTGATCCATGTTGATGTGTTCAGATTATTCGCACTCGCGGCGGGGGCTGCCGCGAGGCTTTGACCGTATGCGATGGCAGGTGCTATCGAAGCCTTAACATTATCCGCCGAACCGGGCAGTCCGTCCCAGAAAGAGTGCAGATTGTTTTTGCACGGAAGGCTGCATAGCTTAACCCCGTTGCCGCCGTCGTCGCCTTCCGGCTGTGTGCTGGTAAAGCGTGCGGTCGCGTGCAGCGGTTGATGCACGTCGCCGACAAGGTGCATCAGCCACACCAGATCATACGACTTCAACGCGGCGGTCTCGGTGGAGGCTAAGACTTGGCGGAGAGCATCAATCTGAGTCTCCGCGTTGGGCACGGGCGGTTCTTGTAAGGGCGTCCCGTCTCTTGAGAACGGGCGGTCTACGAAATGCCAGTACTTGTGCATCGCCGTGTCCGTGTAGCCGGTGTTCCTATCGGCCGTGCCGTCTGTGGGGGGACGGTTTCCGTTGTGCGTCCCGTCGGAAGTGTGCTCGCCATCTCCCTTGATCTGGTCAGCCCACGTGGCCGCGATCATAAAAAGCATCATGCGCCTTCTGGCTGCCGAAGTCCCGGCGGGAATCATCGCCTGCCACTCGTTGAACTTAGGATTCAATCTCACCAGCGTGTCCACGCGGTTACGAGCCGCGGGCGTGAGCTTCTGGTAGGCAACAAACGCGACGGCCATGTGCCCTACGTTGCCCCAGCCGTACGCGGGCACACTAAAAGCAACCATCAGCACCAAAGCTAGCGCGCATAAGCGTTGTCTTTTGCTCATTTCACAGCCTCCTCTTTTGCAGTCTGCTTGGCTTCGAGGTAGTTGAAGCCCTCAGTGAAGGGCTTTACGGTTTAGGCAGGAACTCTATTCGTCGCAAACATTCGCGCGAGCCTCTCGGCTTGTGTGCCGTCGGCATCTACGACGCTGAAAGCTGACGGCGATTCACTGGTCTCCCGAAAGCGAGGCGTGCGGGAGAATCGTGGAAGGAATGGAGTCAAGAAATCGCGAGACGACGGGAAAGGAATCACCGTCCGCGCCGCGATAAGGGTTCAGCGGGTAGACGAAGTAAAGGTGTCGTTTCGCCCGCGTCGCGGCGACATAAAGCAGCCGTCGCTCCTCCTCCAAATCGTCAAACTCGTCGGAGGAGCGGGAGGAAGGAAACCAGCCGTCGGTCATCCAGATGACAAACAGGGCGTCCCACTCCAACCCCTTCGCCGAATGCACCGTCGAGAGCGTTATGTGGCCGCCGCGCGTCTCCCGGTTTGAGTGCGCCGCGTCCGACGGGTCGAGCGCGATGTCCGAGAGCAACTCGGCGGAGCTTTTATATCGTTTCGCGATGGTTTGCAAGTGTTCAAGGTCGCGCCCGCGCCGCGGGTGGTCGTCGTATCTGGCCTTCAAGATGGGACGGTAGAAACGGAGCACGGTCGAGAGTTGCGCGCTCGGCGAGCTGTTCTCGACGAGGCTGCACCACATGCGCGCCAGCCGGATCAACTGTTCCTTGTAACCGGCACGCGCCGGAAAGCGGTGCAGCTTTTTGAAGAGGCTCTCTTTCGTCCGCGTCGCACGGAACTCTTTCCGCTCGACGCCGAGATAATCGAGTATCTGATTGACGGTCGCGTCGCCGATGTGGTCGATCAGTTTCAGGGCGCGAAACCAAGAGAGCGTGTCCGACGGGTTGACGACCACGCGCAGGAAGGCCAGCGCGTCTTTGATGTGAGCCGATTCGGCAAACTTGATGCCGCCGAATTTACGGAACGGGATGCCGTGTTTGCCGAGTTCGATCTCAAGGTCGAACGAGTGAGAACTGGCGCGAAACAACACGGCGATCTCGCCGGGCGGCACGCCTTCATCGCGCAACTCTTCGATCCGCTCGGCGACGAAACGCGACTGCTCATTCTCGTCGCGCGCGCTGACGGCCATGGGCGGCTGCCCTCCCTCGACGCGCGAGAACAAACGCTTTGCGTAGCCGTCTTTCACCTCGGAGAGAAGCGCGTTGGCAACGTCGAGGATCGGTTGGGTGCTGCGGTAGTTCTCTTCGAGTTTGATGACCTGCGCGCCAGGAAAGAGTTCGGGGAACTCAAGCATGTTCCTGTGGCTCGCCCCGCGAAACGAATAAATTGACTGGCATTCATCCCCGACGACCGCCACGTTGTCGTGCGTCGCCGTCAGCCGCCGGATGATCTGCGCTTGAAGCTTGTTGGTGTCCTGATACTCGTCCACCATGATGTAGCGATACTGCTCGGAGAGCCGCTGGCATAACTCCGCGCTCGCTTCGAGGGCTTCGCGCAGGCGCACGAGCAAGTCGTCGTAAGTGAGCATGTGCCGTGCGCGCTTGAACTCCTCGAAAGAGTTGTGCAGTTTCGAGAGGGCTGCGCACTCGTCAACAAAATGCGGGTAGGAGTGATTGAGCACCTCTTCCAACGGGCTGACCTTGTTGACCATCATGCTGAAGATCGCGCAGATGGTACGCTTGCGCGGGAAGCTCCGCTCTCTGGTCAGCCGCATCTGCCGCCGCAAGAGGTCAATCAGGTCTTCGGTGTCGCTCCCGTCGAGCACGGTGAAGTTACGCCCGACGCCCGCCGCCTCCGGAAACTTACGCAGGACGGAATGGCCGAGCGAATGAAACGTGCCGCCCGAAACTCTCTGGCAACGCGAGTCGGCCAGACTGGCCGCGCGTGTGAGCATGCTCGTCGCCGCCCGCCGCGTGAACGTCAACAGCAGGACTGACTCAGGCCGCACGCCTGACTCCACGAGACGCGCCACGCGATACACCAGCGTCCGCGTCTTGCCCGTGCCTGCCCCGGCGACGATCAGCAGCGGCCCTTCGGTCGTCGTCACCGCTTTGAACTGGGTTTCGTTCAGTTCTTTTTCGTAGTCTATCCCGCGAGGGCGCGGCGCAAGCGTGACGCGTTTCAAGACCAGCTTGGTCTTCGTCTGGGTGGGCGCGGCCTGACCGAGTTCGAGATCGCGCTTGAAAGCCTTGAGTTCCGCCGCGAACTCCGCGACCGTCTGATAGCGTTGCTTCGGCGTCTTGTCCAGAGCCTTGCAGATGATTCGCTGAAGCTCAAGCGGCATTTGAGATTTGATCGCGCCCGGCAGTCTCGGCTCTTGATGGAGGATGGCGTGCATCGTGTCGATCTGGTGTTCGCCCGCGAAGGGACGCGTGCCCGTCAGCATCTCGCAGAGCACGACCCCTAGAGAGAAGATGTCGCAGCGGAGATCAACCGGCTTGCCGAGCAACTGCTCCGGCGACATGTAATTGATCGTCCCCATGATCGTGCCCGACTGCGTCTCGACCCGGATGAGCGTCTTCTGCGCGCTATCAACTGCGAGCGCATGCTTGCGACGGGGCATGAGTTTCGCGATCCCGAAGTCGAGAATCTTCGCGTAGCCATCCCGGCTGATCATCAGATTTTCCGGTTTGAGGTCGCGGTGAATGATGCCCGCTTCGTGGGCTTTAGCGAGACCCCCGGCAATCTGTATCGCGATGTCTAAAGTTTCCCTGACCTGTAGGGCGCGCGCCGCGATCTTCCGGCGCAACGTTTCGCCCTCCACATACTCCATCGCCATGTAGGGCTTGCCGTCGTCCTCCCCGAATTCGTAGACGGTGAGTATGTGCGGATGGTTCAAGGCCGAAGCGGCGCGTGCTTCCTGTAGAAAGCGGCGGCGGCGGTCTTCTTGCGAGATGTATTCGGGCGGCAGGAATTTGAGCGCGACCACGCGATGAAGCTTTTCATCATAAGCCTTATAGACCGCACCCATGCCGCCCGCGCCGAGCGGCTCCATGATCCGGTAATGCGCGATGGTATCTTTACCAGTCAGTTTCATGATCGGGGGAACACTGACAAAGGCTTAGTCTAAGCTAAAGTTGAATACGAAGAAACTCATCCCGAAGATGCTTTCACACGACGATTCTGCGACCTTATATCACCTCGAATACCGTTGCGTGAAGCCACTCTGAATGATTGAGGATAAGACGCCGGAAGCGACTCGGCAAGGCGGCGCTTCGACTTGCGGTAAAGCAAGGGCGAGGGCTATCGAAAGGCTTTTAGAAGTTCTGAACGTTCGTCGGCAGTTGCCGGTAAAGAGGGAAGGCGGCAAAACATTTAAGCTCTGCCGCCTTCCTTGTTGTCGCACTGTCAGGCTGTGAAGCGTGGGCGGGTGAAAACTTCGGGCTCATCAATGAGGCCATTGAAATGGCTGTTGAGGTGGCCGAGGAGAACGGGGAGAGACTCATTGGCCTTTAAGATAAGTCAGCGTCAGCGAGTTCAGCGTTGCGGGATTCCACCATGAATAACCGCCGATGGAAGCGACTTGGACGGGCGTGGGGAAGTTATACACCCCACTGGCCGGTTGATTGATATTGGGGGTGAGCGCTCCGTCACCCACTCGATTGCCTGCTGCGTTAGCGAAATAGAGATGCACGGAAGCCGTGCCATTAACGCCCGTGGCCGTGTAGCTGGCCGATGTGACGTAGTTGCATCCGGGCGTTACGATCTGCGTCCCGTTATTCCATAGAGGCTGCTGGCTGGCGAGGTTAGGCGTGGTTGCCGTATTCGATGTCGGAATGTACGAGATAACGAGGCTGTCAAGCACGCTGTTGTTCCACCACGCATAGCAATCTATGGAAGCGATATTGGCAGCCGCGGTAAAGTTAAAGGTGTTCGTGCCGCTAGGCCCTCTATCCCCGCCAACGACCATCTCGGCGTTCAGCACCTGCTTGCCTGAAGTGTCTTTGAAGTACAACCCGGCGTGGACGTACTTTATAGTTTATGGAACATCTTTATTTGTTGTGAACAAGAGGTTCGCCATTTCGGCGAGCCACTGCTGTTGAACAGTGCCAGGTATAGTGAAGAACTTAATTTCTCCAGAATACAACTTAATTTTCCATGGACAATTTTGTTCACGAATAATAAAGTCCTTCCCTGAAGAGGTCGTAAGTCTTTTATTTTCGACCGGGCGCGAAGGCGAGTTTGGAAATAAAGTTCTTCCCTAAAGCCTGCATCGCTGATGCGGCAAAGAATTGAGTGAATAATAAAGTTCTTCCCTAAATATCAGAATTAGTTGCAGATCTTTTTACTAAGACAGAGAATTATCCCTTCATAACCGCGTTGTGCTTCAACAGTAATTGTTTCTGATCCCAGCAAAACTAAACCTGAAGCTTTAAATAGCTCTTCTACCAATGTTTCATTAACTGCAAGGGATGGGAGCCACGTATCGCCTATCGTATAGCTACTAGCTTCCTTCAGTAAACTCGCTATGAAGAAGCCATCTGGCGTTATGATGCGTAGGATATTTCGTAAGCAATATAAGAATTCATCAAAAGTTTCAGTAGCAGATTCTAAGCAAAAGTGAGACGAAGCCACATCGAATAACTCCTCAACCGGTATAAATAAAGGTTCTTCATTGTGGATATCACAGGGTACAACAGAAGTGATGCGTTTTCTCATGCGACCTTTAATATGCTGGGAATCTTCTAGTGAGCCTTCTTTCTTTTCTAGTACAGCTGCATAATTAATGAAATCATCCCAATTGTAAGCGTCTGAATCTTCAGCAAGCCAAGATAAAATCTCTCTCCTATTTGAGAGGAGAGGATCAGAAGCCACAATTTCATTTATATCTCTGCTAGCACTCATGAACTGATAAATCGTAGGACCGCTGCCGATATCTACGAGCCTCTGTCTCTTACCGATAAAAGAATAGGCACGATGTAAGAAACTCATCAAAGCATAATTCTCGAAGTCAAGACATTGGTAGTATTCAGATAAATATTGGCGTGTAGGAAACTCTAACATTGGGGTTGGCAGGAGGTTATCAAGATTTTGTGTAAGTGGTAATAATCAACCACTCAGTCTCGAAAGGAGATTTGATTATGCCACCGATTCGTCCAGAACTGCTCGACGAACTACTGAAAGACTACCAG
>JAUZFQ010000051.1 GCA_030838445.1 Pyrinomonadaceae bacterium
CGCGCCTCGATAAGTTGATCGAGAAAAATCTCGGCTTCCGCCTCTACCGCCGCGCGTTGATTCAAGAGAACAAGTGGCGCGCGGTGCGCTGGGGCTTGCAGGGCAAGATGATCGACTTCGGCAAGCAGAAAGAAGTGCCGACGCGCGACCTCATTCTCGAACTGCTCGACTTCGTTGACGAGGTGCTGGACGATCTCGGCTCGCGCAAGGAGGTGGAACACATCCACACCATCCTCGAACGCGGCACGTCGGCCGACGAGCAACTACAAGTTTTCGCCGAGACGAGCAGCCTCGAAGCGGTGGTTGATCGACTGATTCAACGCACGATGGAAAACGTGCCGACCATTTGATGCGGTGACAAGTGCGACAGCGCGAAGCCGTCGCAACGAAAGTAGAAGCCCCCGACAACTGTGCCGGGGGCTTTCACGTTTTAGGTGCTTTCCAAGAGGGCGGCGAAAATTTTATGCCGCGTGCCTGAGCGATTCGCGCAGGAAGTTCTCGAAGATGATGCGGCCGTCGCGCGACTCGTTCGGGTGCTCCCAGCGCGTCGCGCGCGTCTTGTCCCAGTCCTCAAAAGATTTTTCGAGATGAAACTGCACGGTGTAGATCAGTTGCCCGTCCGTGCGCTTCACCATCATCTGGTTGCGGCAGAAGTAGGCCGTGGCAAGGAGTTTGAAACCTTCGGGCACGTGGTCGAGTTGCAGCCCGTGGTTCTGCCAGACGCGCAGGATGCAGGCCTCGATGGTGTAGTCCTGCCAGATGCCGGAGTCGCGTTCGCTGACGCCCTCGAAGATCGGGTCGGTGGGATCGGTGATGCGAATGAAACGATACTGGTACTCGAACGGTCGCCCCTCGCGCCGCTCGTGCTGCTCCATGTTGTCGAGCGTCACGACGCGCGCTCCGAAACCTAAACCGACGAGCTGGTGGCCGCCGCAGATGCCGAGCACGGGAATTTTCGTCGTGCGGATAAACTGGCCGAACTTCTCGAAGATGTCCGGGTGGTAGTAGTCGAAGTCGCGGAGCGTGCCGCTCAAGACGATGGCCTGCGGCTGAAACTCTTCGGCGGCGGCGGCGACTTCCGAGACGTGCGCGACGTGCGTTTCGGGGCGCAGCACGAGGCGCGAGACGTTGTTGCGGATGTTCCCGACGGCCAGACCAGCGATCTGACGTTCGCGTTGAAGGTGCGACCCGGCGCGCCGTCCCCACTCTTTGACGGCCGTCTCCGACAGGTCGCGCTCGTCGCGCAACAGGTCGTCAACGATGAGCACCCGAATCTCCTCGATACGCTTTTCAATCGGCTCGTAGCGGCAGAAGGTGCGTTGATTGAAGGGAAAGGGAAGCGGTTCCTCTTGATCAATGGGCGTGATTGTCTGGTTAACTTCTTGCATCATCTCCGATAATTTAACAGTTCGGTAACGTATGTTCAAACGCCGCGCCGCCGTTGTTTGGTGTTCTGGTTAAATTGCGGGACGGCCGCCCCCGCCCCCGCCGACGTGATCTCGGCACGCGCGTCGGCGATGAGCGAGTTGCGCAGGCGCGTGCGGTAAGCCTTGCCGCGCGCGGCCGCTAGATGTTCGACGAGCAACAGCATGCGCTGCCAGCCGGATTCGAGTTCGTCGGCGAGCAGGGAGATTCGCGAGATGTCGTAGGGGACGGCTACCTCACTGCATCCGGCGCGGGCGAAGGTGGCGAGATAGCGTGCCGTCGCCAGATCGGGGCAGGCGATGCGGCGTCGGCCGATCTTCAACTCGACGCCGAGAAGCGTATGCTGCACGCTGACTTGTTCGGGTTTGACGGTGGCGGCGGTCTGAACTTGATGGGCGCGCGTGCGCAGGGGCAAGATGCGCTCGCGGTAGTAGCGCGGCAGCCACGCCTCGCCGAGCGTCTGCTTGATCTCGTCGGCCAGCGATTCGAGCGAGCCGGGCGCGCGTTGTCGCGGCGTCGTCGCTGTCGCCGCATCCCCCGGCGATTCCGGCGCGCTCTCCTGCCCGGCAATCTTCGTCGCAGAAGACATAAAAAGTGACGAGTGACGAGTGACGAGTGACAAGTTAGAAAAGCGGTGAGTAGTAAATGGTCAATAATCAATGGTGAATGGAGAAAATCTGTTTCATCCATTCACCATTGACGATTCACGATTCACGTTCTTCTCTTGTCACTTGTCACCTGTCACTCGTCACTTTAATTGACTGACGACGGGTTGGGCGGAGCGGAAGGCGTCCAGCACCTGACCCGGAAAAATTCCCAGATAAAACACGCCGAGCACCGTGATGATGATCGCCAGCGCGACGCTGACGGGCACGGCGGGCGCGCTCCACGCCGTCGAGCGTTCGCGGAAGAACATCACGACGATGAGGCGCAGGTAATAGTACACGGAAATCGCCGTGTTGAGCACGCCGATGACGACGAGGCCGACGAAGCCTTGATCGAGCGCGGCGCGGAAGACCATCACCTTGCCCATGAACCCGGCCGTGAGCGGGATGCCGAGCAGGCTGAGGAGAAAGAGCGTGAGCGCGAAGGAGAGCGCGGGCGCGGTGAAGCCGATGCCGTTGTAGTCTTCGATCTCGGTGCGCCGGTCGCCGCTGCGCGCAATCAAGGTGACGACGGCGAACGCGCCGAGGTTCATCACGGCGTAGGCCAGCAGGTAGAAGGCGACGGCGGCGATAGCGTCGGATTGCAGCGTCTCGTCGCGCGCCTGTCCGGCCGCGACGAAGCCGACGAGCGCGTAGCCCGCGTGCGCGATGGACGAATAGGCGAGCATGCGTTTGACGTTGTTCTGCACGAGCGCGGCGAGGTTGCCGACGCTCATCGTCAGGATGGCGAGCAGCCAGAGCGCGTTGAGCCACGCGGAGTGGAGTTGCGCGGCGTTCGTCGTGGCGGCAATGAAGGGGAAGCCGAAGAGGAAGACGCGCATGAAGGCGGCGAAGCCGGAAGCCTTCGGCCCGGCGGCCATGAAGGCCGTGACGGGCGTCGGCGCACCCTCGTACACGTCGGGGGTCCAGACGTGAAACGGGGCAGTGGCGATCTTGAAGCCGAAGCCGACAAGCATCAAGGCCGCGCCCGCGTAAAGCAGCGCGGGGTAGGCCAGCGCGTTTTCCGCGCCGACGCGGAGCGCGAGTTCCTTGATGTTGGTCGTGCCCGCGCCGCCGTTCAAGAGCGACGTGCCGCCGTAGACAAGCGCGATGCCGTAGAGGAGAAAGGCCGACGAGAACGCGCCGAGGATGAAATATTTCATCGAGGATTCGTTCGAGCGCAGATCGGTACGGCGGAAACCGGCCATCACGTAGGTGGCGATGGAGAGCAGTTCGAGGCCGAGGAAGATGATCACGAGGTCGCCGCCCGAGGCCATGAACATCATACCGACGGTGGCGAACAGCAGCAGCGAATGAAACTCGCCCGCGGGCAGGTGTTCCCACTCCACCCAGATCATCGAGATGAGCACCGTCAAGGCCGAGACGACGAGGAAGACGAGCGTGAAAGAGAGCCGCATCCGGTCGAGCACGATCATGCCGTTGAAGGCTTCGCGCGCAGTGGTCTGGTCGTCCCACATGAGGACGCAGACGGCCGCGGCCGCGCCGAGTCCGACGAGCGAGAGCAGCCCCGTCACCCAGCGCTGGTTCGAGCGTCGCGTGAAGGCGTCAACGAGCATGACGAGCACGCCCGCGACCGAGACGAGAAGCTCCGGCATGATGAGCGCGAAGTTGATGTCAGGCGACACGGCCTGAGCGGTTTGCATGGCGAGACACAGGTTCATCTTTTTAACTCAGCACGAGCGACCGTCAAATTCAAACGGCGACGGCCGAAACTTGTTGACGGCAGCGTGGGCGCGGCGACGACGCTGCGCGCGTCTTTCGGCGTAAGCAAAAGCGCGTCGAGACGGGCGCGGACGATTTTTTTGTAGTCCTCGATCTGCGAAGTCATCCCCGTCTGTTTCGGGGCGACGAATTTTCCCTCGCGGTCGAAGAAGACGACCATCGGCAGCCTGATGCGCTCGCTGAACTGCGCGAACGCGGTCTTCTCCGGATCGCGCAGCACCGGGATCGTCATCTTCAGGGACTTGGCGTAGTCGCGCAGCAGTTCGTTGGAAGTCTGTTCGTCCGACTCGATGCTCACCCAGAGAAACCTGACGCCGCGCCCCGCGTACTCCCGCTTCAATTCCTCCAACGCTTCCAGTTCGCCCGCGCAGGGCTTGCACCACGTCGCGCCGAACGAGACGAGCACCACCTCGCCGCGCATCGCCGACACGTCGTAGGTCTTCCCGTCAACGCCTTTCAGCTTGATGCCGACTTGATCCTTCGTCCCGGCGCGCGACCCCGCCAACGGCGGCAACGCGCCGCAGAGCAAGACCGACAACAACGCGACGAGATAGAACCTCCCGCCTGATTTCAACATGTCTGTCATTTCAAATTTCAAACTTTATATTCCGACTCCGAACTCGCTATCTCTCCGCGATAACTCCGCCGCCCTCCGTCGCCACGACGCGCGAGCGGACGAGTTCGACCGCGGCGCGCGAGCGATTCAGGAACGGACGCGGGTAGACGCCCATGTAGATCATCAGCGCGAGCAGCGGGAGAAGTAGTCCCATTTCGCGCCAGTTGAGGTCGGTCAGGCGTTTGTTCTTCTCGTTTTTGACGCGGCCGAACAGCACGCGCTGCAACATCCAGAGCATGTAGACGGCCGCCCAGATGACGCCCGTCGCCGCGAGCATCGTCGCCACGCGCGCCCACGTCTGCGAGAGCGCGGGCGATGTCCACATGCCGAGCATGATCAAAAATTCGCCGATGAAGCCGTTCAGGATCGGCAGGCCGACGGACGACAGCGAGGCGAAGACGAACAGCGTCGCAAACCACGGCATCGGCTTCGCCAGTCCGCCGAACTCGGAGATCAGGCGCGTGTGCCGCCGCTCGTAGATCATGCCGACGAGGAGGAAGAGCGCGCCCGTCGAGACGCCGTGATTCAACATCTGGTAGAGCGACCCCTGCATGCCCTGTTCGGTAAACGAGAACAGGCCGAGCACGACGAACCCCATGTGGCTGACCGACGAGTAGGCGACGAGCCGCTTCACGTCTGGCTGCACCATTGCCACGAGCGCGCCGTAGATGATGCCGACGACGGCGAGCGTGATCATCACCCAAGCGAAATAGCGCGAGGCGTCGGGGAAGAGTGCGAGGTTGAAACGCATCAGGCCGTAAGTCCCCATTTTGAGAAGGACGCCCGCGAGAATGACGGAGCCTGCGGTCGGCGCTTCCGTGTGCGCGTCGGGCAGCCACGTGTGGAAAGGGAAGAGCGGCACTTTGATCGCGAAGGCGATGGCGAAGGCGAGGAAGAGCCAGAACTGCGCGTCCGAGCCGAGCACCATCTGGCTGCTCCTGAGCGACGCGAGCAAAGTCGTGTAGTCGAACGTCCCGAAGCCCGCTTGTCTCAAGTGGATGTAGTAAAGCGCGATGATGCCGACGAGCATCAAGAGACTTCCGACCGCCGTGAAGATGAAAAACTTCGCCGCCGCGTAGATGCGCCGCTCGCCGCCCCACACGCCGATCAGGAAAAACATCGGCACGAGCGACGCCTCGAAGAAGAGGTAGAAGACCAGCAGGTCGAGCGAGACGAAGACGCCGATCATGGCGCTCTCCAAAAGCAGGATGAAGGCGTAGAAGGCGAGCGGGCGTTTCTCCACCGCATGCCAACTCGACACAATCGAGATGGGCACGAGCAGCGTCGTCAGGATCACGAGCCACAAACTGATGCCGTCCACGCCGACGTGATAGCGCGCGCCGATAGCCCCGATCCACGGCACGTTCTGCTCGAAGCGAAACGCGGCCGAGTCGGCGTAGCCGCCGCCCGTCAGAAGCATTAGCGACAGCGCGAAGGTCGCCGTCGAGAAGCCGAGCGCAATCCACTTGGCGGCCGGCTCGCCGCGGTGCGCGGCCATGCCGTAAGCGACGGCGGCAATCGCGCCCACGACGGGCAGCAGGACGAGGATGGTTAAGAGCGAACGCTGGAGCATAAATTTTTCTACAGGTGCGACAGCACGCGGCTGAAGTTGAAGACGAAATAGCCGATTACGAGTAGCGCGCCGAGCAGGATGATGGCCGCGTAGCCGCGCACGAACCCGGCCTGCATCCGGCGCACGAGGTCGCCGACGCCGCTCGTCGCGCGCGCCAGCCCGTTGACCAGCCCGTCAACGACTTTCACGTCGAAAATCTTCCACAGCCCCTCGCGCGAGCCGACCTTGATCGGGTTGATGACGGCCGCGTCGTAGGCTTCGTCAACGTAATACTTGTTCTCCAACAGGCGCGGCATCACGCGCAGCGGGTTCTTTCTGAACACTGTCCAGCCGATGCCGAGACCCGCGAGCGCGATGGCGATTGAGATGCCGGTGAAAATTCTCTCCGCGCGCACCTCCGCCGGGTCGTGCGCGTGCTCCGCGGCGGGCGCGCCGCCGTGCTCGCCCTCGCCGACCGAAGGAGGCAACGCGCCCTCGCCGCCGCCACTTTGCGACGGCGTTTGTGCGTGCGACTCCGCGGCGGGCGCAGGTGAGCCGTGCGACTCAGACGCAGCGGGCGTCGTTGCGTGCGATGCGTTGCCGACGCCGACTTCCGCGTGGCCGCCTCCGCGTTGGGGCGCGCGTTCGACGACCGGCTCAAGCGCGTGCTCGAAGTAGTTGTTGAAAGTGCCGCCGCTGAGCGCGTAGGGCACGCCGACGAGGCCGCCGACAGTTGAGAGGATCGCCAGCACGACCAGCGGGACGGTCATCGTCCACGGCGATTCGTGCGGCGTGAATGGGCCTTGATGGTGCGCGTGCTCGTCCTCGTCTTCGTCGTCGTGGTGCGCGACGGCGGAAGCGTGTGCGGTCGCATGCGCGTCGCCGACGTGCGCGCCGGGTTCATGGTGCGGGCGGTCTCCGGCCGAGGCGTGTTTGGCGTCGTGCGCCTTGTCGCCTTCGTCGTAGGCGTGCGCGTGCGCCTCGTCGGCCTGCCCCCCGGCGTGCGCCTCGCGGAAGCGTTCGCCGCCCCAGAAGGTCATCACCATCAGGCGTGTCATGTAGACGGCCGTCAAAAGCGCGGTCAGCGCGCCGACGATCCAGAGCGTCTTACCAGCCCACGCAGGGATCGCGGTCGCGCTCGTGCTCCAGGTCTTCCACAGGATTTCGTCCTTCGAGAAGAAGCCCGCGAAGATGGGGATGCCGCTGATGGCGAGCCAGCCCGTCAGCATCGTCGCAAACGTGACGGGCATGTATTTCTTCAAGCCGCCCATCCGGCGCATGTCCTGTTCGTGGTGCATGCCGTGGATGACGCTGCCCGAACCGAGGAACAGCAGCGCCTTGAAGAAGGCGTGCGTCATGACGTGGAAGATCGCCGCGACGAACGCGCCGACGCCGCACGCGAGCATCATGTAGCCGAGTTGCGAGACGGTCGAGTAGGCGAGGACTTTTTTGATGTCGTTCTGCGCGATGCCGATGGTGGCGGCAAACAGGGCGGTGGCCGCGCCGATGATGGCGACGATGAACATGGCCGTCGGCGCGTGCGTGTAGATGGCCGAGCAACGTACGATCATGTAGACACCCGCCGTGACCATCGTCGCCGCGTGAATCAAAGCGGAGACGGGCGTCGGCCCCGCCATCGCATCCGGCAGCCAGACGAACAGAGGTATCTGCGCGCTCTTGCCCGTCGCGCCGATGAACAGGAGAATCGCGGCCGACGTGATGCCGCCCGCAAACAGCGTGCGCCACCCGAACGCGTCAACGCCCATCGTGTTGATGATCGCCATCGCGCTCTCGACCGGCACGCCGATGCCCGTCTTATCGAAGAAACTGATCGAGCCGGTCAACGCGAAGACGAGCATGATGCCGAGCACGACGCCCCAGTCGCCGACGCGGTTGGCGACGAAAGCCTTCTTCGCCGCGTCGCCCGCCTCTTTGCGGTCAATGTAGTAGCCGATCAAAAGGTACGAGCACAGCCCCACGCCTTCCCAGCCAACGAACATCAGGAGCAGATTGTCGGCCAGCACCAGCGTCAGCATCATGAACATGAAAAGGTTCAGGTAGGCGAAGAAGCGATAGAAACTCTTGTCGCCGTGCATGTAGCCGGTGGCGAAGATGTGTATGAGCAGCCCGACGAAGGTGATGAAGCACGCGTAGATGCCGCTCAGACGATCCATCGCGAAGCCGATGTCGGCGCGAAACGTCCCGACCTCCATCCACGTCCAGACGTGATCGAGGATGACACGCGGTTCGCCCACGAGCGCGCCGCCCGTGCCGAACGCCAGCCACAAAGAGAGCGCGCACGAGACGGCGATTGACAGACTCGCCACGAGGCCGATGAACGCCTCGCTGCGCACGCGGCGTCCGGCGAGCCAGCAGATGGCCGCGCCCACAAGCGGCGAGAGGATGATGTAACGAAGCATAAGGGCTGTCCGTAGTCAGTTGTCCGTGGTCAGTAGTCAGTTGTTCAATTGAGTCTTTAGCAACTTGCGTGATTGCCACAGGCAACGGACAACTGACGACTGACTACTGACTGTTCTCAATTCTTCAACACGCTGGAATCATCCACGTCGAGTGATTCGCGGTTGCGAAAGACGGCGAGGATGATTCCGAGTCCGACCGCCGCCTCGGCCGCCGCCACTGTCATCACGATGAAGACGAAGAGTTGGCCGGAGACGTCGCGGAAATAACTGGAGAAGGCGACGAACGTCAGGTTGACGGCGTTCAGCATCAACTCGATGCACATGAACATCGCGATGGCGTTGCGCTTGATGATGACGCCCGCCACGCCGATGGTGAACAACACCGCCGAGAGCGCGAGATACCATGAAAGAGAGACACCGGGCATAAAGTTTCCTCTCGCTACTGTTCGCGCCTGTGCCGCGCGCCTTCAAGGTTGAGCACGCGTTCGGCCTCTGCGGTCGTCGAAGTCACAACTTCGGTTGCGTCGCCCACCGCCCGCGGGTCAATCGTATGACGCGGGAGCACCTGCGCGCCGGGAACGACTATATCGGTCGGGCGCAAGCCCGCGCGCCGCGCGAGCGTCATCGCGCCGACAATCGCCATCAGCAACAGGACGGACGTGATCTCGAAGGGCAGCAGGTAGTTCGTAAACAGTCCCGTCCCGATTGAACTCGTCAGGCCGACATTCGACGTGTTGCCGACGGCGTTCGGGTCGAGCGGTTCGAGCGCGGAGTTGCCCATGAAGTAGAGGATGAACCCGGCCTCGCCGAAGAGCACGGCGGCGAGCAGGATGGCGACGGCCGTCAGGTAGCCCAGACGCACCGGCTTGTGCTCCTCTTCCTCCACGTTCAAGAGCATGATGACGAAGACGACGAGCACCATGATCGCGCCCGCGTAGACGATGATCTGGATGGCGGCGAGAAACGGCGCGGCGAGCGTCAGGTACAAGCCCGCGAGCGCGATGAAGACGCCGATCAGGGAGATCGCGCTGTAGAGCGGGTTGCGCTGCACGACCATCGCGATGGCCGAACCAATCGCCAGACCCGCCAACAGCACGAAGAGTAGAGTCGTCATAAGCAAAAACGAAAGGACGTCGGCCGACCCCGTGGGCGGCGCGCGCTTCAGTCCGCGTCTTCGAGTTCAAGCGCGGAAATACAGGATCGCGAACACGACCGTGGCCGTCAGGACGACGTTCAAGATCGCCACCGGCAGCAAAAATTTCCAGCCGAAGTTCATCAACTGGTCGAAGCGGAAACGCGGCAGTGTCCCGCGCAGCCAGATGTACAAAAACAGGAAGAACATGACTTTCGCGAGAAACGCGATGACGCTCAAGAGGCCGAACAAAAATCCGCCGCGCGCGACCAGAAGATCGAGCCAGGGGAAGTTCCAACCGCCGAAAAAGAGCGTCGCCGCGAGCATCGAGACCGTGAACATGTTCACGTACTCGGCCATGAAGAAGAGCGCGAACTTGAGCGCGCTGTATTCCGTGTGGAAGCCCGCGACGAGTTCCGTCTCCGCTTCGGGCAAGTCGAACGGCACGCGGTTAGTCTCGGCAATCGCCGAGATGAGATAGATGATGAAGCCGAGCGCCTGCGGAAAGATGTTCCAGCGCGGGATGGGCACGACGCCGCCGAGCCACCAGTAGCCCGACTGCTGTTCGACGATCTGATAAAGGTCGAGCGTGCCGGACAGGAGGACGACGCCGACGAGCGCCAGCCCCAGAGACAACTCGTAAGAGATCAATTGCGCGGCCGCGCGCAGACCGCCCATCAGGCTGTACTTGTTGTTGGAAGACCAACCCGCGAGCGCGATGCCGTAGACGCCGATGGAAGTGATCGCCAGCACGTAGAGCAGCCCCACGTCGAACTGCGCGACGACGAGTTTGACCACGCCGATGAACGGCAGGTTCATCTCCGGCCCGAACGGGTACACGATGATCGTCATCAACGCGCCGACGATGGCGATCATGGGCGCGAGAAAATAGACGAACTTCGTCGCCTTATCGGGGACGATCTCTTCCTTGAAGATGAACTTCAGGAGGTCTGCGAAAGGTTGCAGGATGCCGCCGTAGCCGACGCGGTTCGGCCCCAGACGCCCCTGAATCAGCGCGAGGATGCGCCGCTCCGCCAGCACCGTGTAGGCCACGATCATCAACACCACCACGAACGCGATGTTGATGCCGAGCATCTTCAAACCGATGGAAGTAAGTGTGCTCCAGTCCATATGTTCAATTGCGGAATTCGGATTGCGGAATGCGGATTAGAAGGCAACGAGTCGAATGACAACAACATGTTTTCTAATCCGCATTCCGCAATCCGCAATCGTCAATCCCCTGCGGCGTTGACGGTCGCGCGGCGCAGGGTCGGGTCAACGGAAATTTGATAGAGCGGCGACACGAGCACCGTCGGCGGCTTCGGGTTACCGGCGTCGAGCAGGGGGAACTGCGGCGTCTTGCCCGTCAGCGTGCCCGGCTTGAACAGTTCGTGGCCGACGGGCGGCGTCTCCGTCAGCTTCGCACCCTCGATGCTCAACGCTTCGACCGTCGCGCGCAAGTTTTCGAGCGCAGCCGTCACCGCATCACTATTGTCGGCAATCGCGTGCCGCGCCTGCACGGGCTGCGTCTCGTCTTTCAACAGAGCGAACTTCATCCCGGCGTAAGCCGTCGTCGTGCGCGCGAGTTCGAGGAAGACTTTCCCGGCCGACCATTGGAAGTCGAAGTTCACGCCCAACGCTTGCGCGAGCGCGTCCGTGATCATCCAGTCCGGCCGCGACTGGTGGACGGGCGGGATTGACTGCCGCACGCGCTGGACGAGGCCGCTGTTGTTCGTGAACGTCCCGTCCGTCTCGGCGTAAGAGGCGGCGGGGAACACCACGTCGGCGTGCGCGGTCGTCTCCGTCTCGAACATCTCCTGCACGACGAGGAAGTCTAACTTCGAGAGCGCGTCGTCGCGCCCCGCGAGATGCCGGGGCAGGAAACTGCCCGCGACGTAGAGCGCGCGTAAACTTGTGCCCGCCGCGTCGAGCATTCCCGTGGCGTCGAGTGCGCCGTTCATCAAACCGAGGTCGTGTGCGCCGACGCTGTTGTTGTAGAGCGGCAGCGGGTGGAACAGGAAGCGCCGACCCTCGCGCTCGCCGTAAGCCGTGGGGATGTTCGCGAGCGCAGTCTGCGCCGTCGCGCCCAACTCGCCGAACATGACGACGACATCGCCCGTCGTTTCTTCGATGATGCGTCGCGCGTCAACCAACTCCTGCGGCTCGACGCCCATCTTGTGCGCGGCGGTCGCGTATTCGCTTCCGGCGAAGGCGAGCACGGCGGTGTCGTCCGCGCCGGGGTTCATGTGGATGAACTGCGCGGCCGCCTGTTTCAGACGGATCGGCACGCTGTTGACGATGACGAGTTTCGCGCCGCCGTTTCGGACGGCCTGCCGAATCTGCCGCCCCGTGAGCGGCTGCAACTCTTCCGGCTCGCCGCCGATAACGAGGATCGTCTTGGCGTGGCGGATGTCGCGGTGCGTGGCGAGCGGCGCGCTCAAGGCTTTGAAGAACGGCGCGAGCGAGAAGGCGTCGGTCGCCGCGTAGTTGTTCGTGCCGAGAACTTCGCGCGCGAACTTGACGAGCGCGTAGTTCGCCTCGTTCGTCACGCGCGGGCTGCCGACGACGCCGATTGCATCGCCGCCGTGCGCCGCTTTGATCTCTTCGAGTTTCGCGGTCGTGTGCCGGATGGCCTCGTCCCACGTCGCCGGGATCAACTTGCCGCCCTTCTTGTAGCGGATGAGCGGCGTCTTGATGCGCTCGTCGTGATTGATGAACGGGTGCGCGAAGCGTCCCTTGATGCAGAGGAACTCGCCGTTGATGCCGTTGACGTAGCGGTCGCGCGCGACTGAACGCATCACCTCGCCCGCGCGCGACCCAAGCGACATCTGGCATCCGTCGGAGCAGAAGTTGCAGGTCGTGATCGTCTGCGACAGTTCCCAAGGGCGCGCTTGATGTCTGTAGGTCGCATCGAGCAGCGTGCCCGTCGGGCAGACTTCGATGCAGTTGCCGCACTGCGAGCAGTTGAGCCAACCGTCGAACGTGCCGATGACGGTGTTCGAGCCGCGCCCGCCCGCCTCAATGGCGTCCTCGCCCATCCACTCGTCGCACACGCGCGTGCAGCGTTTGCACAGGATGCAACGCTGCGGGTCGTTGGCGACGATGGGCGAGAGGAATTTTTCGGGGTAGTAGTTTTTCTTCTCCTGAAAGCGTTCTTCGAGTCCGCCCCAATCGAAGACCATCTCCTGCAACTCGCACTCGCCGCCACGGTCGCAGACAGGGCAGTCGAGCGGGTGGTTGGCGAGCAGAAACTCCACCATCCCGCGCTGCGCCTTCTCGATCTCCTCGCTCTCGGTCGTGACGCTCATCCCGTCCGTGCAAGTGATCGTGCAGGACGTCTGCAACTTCGGCATCTTCTCGATGCGCACGAGGCACATGCGGCAAGAGGCTTGCAGCGCGAGGTCGGCGTAATAACAGAAGGAGGGGACGGCGTGCCCCTTCTCGCGGCACACGTCAATCAGACGCGCGCCCTTCTCCACCTCGTAGAGGTTGCCGTTGATCGTGACTTTGATTAACTCTGCTGCCATGCTTTAACCTGATTTTTCGCTCTAAATCGCGGCCGGAAATTCATCAACCGTCAAGTTGGCCGCGCGTATGAGGCTACGCAGTGTACCTTTCGCAACCTCTCGGTGATCCGGTATGGAAAGCGTAATCGTCGCGCCTTCTTTCGTCATAACTATATGACTGCCACTTTGCCGCGTCACTTCCCATCCAAAAGACGCAAACACTTTTACCACTTCACGACCACTCAGGACGGGAAGTGCGCCCATTACGCAGCAACCTCGACTTGCCGTGTCTCTATCGTGAGCGGATAACCCTTCTCGGCTCGAACTTGGAGGCACAGACGGATCGCGTCTTTCACGTTCTCAAGCGCTTCTTCTTTGGTCGCTCCCTGACTGACGCAGCCGGGAATCGAAGGGCATTCGACGATCCACACACCGTCTTCATCCCTGTCTATCGTGACGTTAAAAACCATGTCTCAACCCCACATGCTTCTAGTTAGCGAATCGTGACCTCTAGGGTGTAGCGCGCCGTGACGTCCGTGCCGATACTGATCTGATATTCGCCGTCTTCCGGCAATTCGCCCGCCCAATCCTTCGCACCCTCGGAGATGCGGTCGGTCGGTGCGTAAACCGTGAAGGATGTCTGCCTGCCCGCGACGAGGTGGACGCTCATGCGCTGCCCCTTGCGCGCGCGCAGGTAGTAGTCGTGGCTCGTGCAGAGTTTGATCCGGTCGCGAACGACGGCGGTCGTCCGCCCGCGCCCGAAGCGCAACGGCTTGCGGACGGAAACGTCCGTGCCCGGACACTGCCCCGACGCGTCCAGCGAAAAAGTTCCGGTCGCCGCGACGGGTGGGGCGTTGAAGCACGCTCCCAACAGCGCGAGCGAAAGGATCAACGCTCGAGTTCTTTTCACCGACGGTCACCTACACCTTTCGCCTGACCTATCGTGCCTAAAGCGTGCTCAGACTTTTGTGGCCGTTCCCGCCCGCGAGCGGCGCGAGATGGCGGCGGAAGTCTTCGGGAAACTTCTTGATGGCCGACTGGATCGGCCAAGAGGCCGCGTCGCCGAGCGGGCAGAACGACTTGCCCTCGATGTTGTCGCACAGGTCGAGGAGCAACTGCGCGTCGTCCGGTTTGCCCTCACCGCGCGCGATGCGCTTGAACACTTTGACGAGCCAGTCCGTGCCCTCGCGGCACGGCGTACACCAGCCGCAGGATTCGTGCTTGTAAAACTCCGTCAGGTTTTTCGTGGACTCGAAGATGTCCACCGTGTCGTCCATCACGATGAAGCCGCCCGAACCGACCATCGAACCGGCCGCGACCAAGCCCTCGTAGTCCATCGTCACCTTCTTGCCCTCGATGTCGGAGGCGGGCATGATGTAGACGCTCGACCCGCCGGGAATCACTGCCTTGAGCTTGCGCCCGTTCGGGATGCCCTGGCAGTCTTCCATGATGAACTTTTCCATGTCGGCGTAGCCCATCGGCAGTTCGTACACGCCGGGGCGGTTGACGTGACCGCTGACCGACCAGAGTTTCGTGCCGCCGCTCTTCTCCGTCCCCAACTTCTGGTAAGCCTCGCCGCCCATCCTGATGATGTCCGGCACGGCCGTCAGAGTCTCGACGTTGTTGACGACCGTCGGGCAGCCGTAGAGACCTGCGACGGCGGGGAAGGGCGGCTTCATGCGCGGGTGTCCGCGCAAACCTTCGAGCGAGTTCAGCAGCGCCGTCTCTTCGCCGCAGATGTACGCGCCCGCGCCCGAATGCGTGTAGACCTCGCACGCGAAATCCTTCCCCAGAATCTTGTCGCCGACGAGTCCCGCGGCGCGCGCCTCCGCAATCGCGCGATCCATGATCTCGATGATGTAGCGGTATTCGCCGCGCGTGTAGATGTAGCAAGTCTTCGAGCCGAGCGCGTAGGCGGCGATCAGCATGCCCTCGATGAGCATGTGCGGGTCGCGCTCCATGATGTAGCGATCCTTGAATGTGCCCGGCTCCGACTCGTCTGCGTTGCAGACGACGTACTTCGGCTTCGGCGAATCCTTCGGCACGAAACTCCACTTCATCCCGGTGGGGAAACCCGCGCCCCCGCGCCCGCGCAGCGCGGACTTCTTCAACTCGCCGATCACGTCGTCCGGCGACATGCCGCCCAGCACTTTGCGCAGCGACTCGTAGCCGCCGTGCTTCTGGTAAGTTTCGAGTGACTCGGAACGTTCCAGTTGGACGCGTGCGAGTTGGAGCGGTTCGCAACCGATAGCACCGATAAACATAAGTTTCGTGAATGGTGAATGGTAAATGGTGAATGGTTGTTGCGCCTTACGTCGGCACGAGTTTTAATCGCTCCGGTCTTGCCGGAGGCAACTACTATTCACCATTTACCATTCGCTATTTACTCCTAAAATTAGCGCACGCCGTTCGAGAGTTGATTGCTGCGACACTGCTCGATCAGTTCGTCCACCTTCTCCGGCGTCAAATTCTCGTAATAGTCGAAGCCGATCTGCATCATCGGGGCTGTGCCGCAAGAGCCGAGGCATTCGACTTCGGAGAGCGAAAACTGCCCGTCCTCGCTCGTCTCGCCCGGCTTGATGCCGAGGCGGCTCTTGCAGTGCTCGGTGATCTTGTCCGCGCCGACGATCTTGCACGAGAGCGTGCGGCAGACTTGCAGGTGATACTTGCCGACCGGCTCGGTGTTGATCATCGAGTAGAAGGTCGCCACCTCCCAGATGTCCGTGACGCGCACGCCCAGCCTGTCCGCGAGATATGCGACGCCGGGCTTGTCCAGATAGCCGCGCTCGCGCTGCACGATGAACATGAGCGGCAGGATCGCCGAACGCTTCAACGGGTACTTCGCCAGATGCGCGTCAATCTCCGCTTCCACCGCCTCGGAAAACGTGGCGATCTCATCCGGCACGGGCGCTTCCTGCGGCAAAGGGTTGTTGGGCGTGAACTGTTTACTCATAAAGCTTGTCAGTTGTCCGTTGTCAGTAGTCAGTTGTTCAAATCCGTCTTTAGCAACTCGCGTGATGATCAAAGGCGACGGACAACTGACTACTGACAACTGACGTTTTACCGATCAATTTCGCCGAGCACGATGTCGAGTGAGCCGATGATGGCGACCACGTCCGCGACCATCTCGCCCTCGGCCATGTGCGGCAGGGCGGAGAGGTTGACGAACGACGGGCCGCGGAAGTGGACGCGCGCGGGCTTCGGCCCGCCGTCCGATTTTACGTAGCAGCCGAGTTCGCCCTTCGAGCCTTCGATGGGGTGATAGATTTCGCCTGCCGGGACGTTGAAGCCTTCGGCCACGATCAGGAAGTGATGGATGAGCGCGTCCATGTGCGTCTTCATCGCCTCGCGATCCGGCAAGACGACTTTCGGCGCGTCGGCCTTCACCGGCCCCGGCTTCAGACGGCCTAGAGCCTGCTGCGCGATCTTCAAAGACTCGCGTAGTTCGCGCATCCTGACGAGGTAACGTCCCCACACGTCGCAACTCTGTTCGACCGGAATCTCGAAGTCGTAAGTCTCATAACCCGTGTAAGGGTTCGTGCGCCGCACGTCCACGGCGACGCCTGAGCCGCGCAGGCACGGGCCGGTGACGCCCATGTCAATCGCGTCTTCGGCCGTGATGATGCCGACGCCCTGCGTGCGCGTCTGAAAAATCGTGTTGCCCGACAGCAGCGTCTCGAACTCGTCAACGGCCTTCGGGAACTTGTCTATGAACTGCTGCGCGCGTCGCTCGAAGCCCGCGGGCAAGTCCATCATCAGCCCGCCGATGCGGAAGTAGGAGGGCGTCAGGCGACCGCCCGAAGCGGCCTCGATCAAGTTGAGAATCTTCTCGCGCTCGCGGAAGGCGTAGAAGAAGACGGTCATCGCGCCGATGTCGAGCGCGTGCGTGCCGAGCCAGACCATGTGCGAGGCGATGCGTTGCAGTTCGCACATCAGCACGCGGATCACCTGCGCGCGTTCCGGGATTTCGAGGCCGAGCAGTTTCTCGACCGCCATCACGTAACACAAATTGTTGCCGAGCGGATTCAGGTAGTCCATCCGGTCGGTGATGACGATGCCTTGCTGGTACTTCTTGTACTCGAACAGCTTCTCCATCCCCGTGTGGAGGTAGCCGATGT